>NZ_JCAFRI010000002.1:0-440029 GCF_059367915.1 Stenotrophomonas sp. YJH_SMC_19 | reverse complement strand
TTTACGCTGGCCTGAAGGCCAAGGGCAAAGCGAGCAAGGTGGCGCTCGTGGCGGTCATGCGCAAAATGCTGGTGATCCTCAACGCCCGTAAGCGAGACGCCGAGGTGGCCCTCGGCTGCCCCTGACAAGACAGTTGCTACTTCAGCGCTTCCCCATCCAACCCCAGGTCCCACGCCAGTCCCAGCAGCGCCTCGTCCGCCCGCGGCGGGGCAGGGCGCGCGTCCGCCAGCTGCTGCAGTTCGCGGATCTCTTCGCGGGCGACCTCTTCCAGCTGCTGCAGCTGCTCACGCACGCTCGCGTTGCGCGGGCGCTCGGTATCGGTGAGGGAGGGCAGGGCGCGGATCAGGGTCATGGTGCGGGTACAGGATGCATCCAACGGCGGGTCACAGGCAAAGGCCCCGGACGAACCGGGGCCTTGCGGGCTGCCGGCGAGGGCAGCGGACATCAGGATCAGAACAGCTCGACGGTGCCGGCGCCCATGCTCTGCTGGGCAACCGGCTTGTGCGGCGGGCGTTCCCACTCGCTGCGCAGTTCGCGCAGGCGGCTGCCGGTGCGCTGCAGGGCGGTGGCGATCTCTTCGTCGAATACGCCGCCATTGCGGTGCAGCAGTTCCTGCAGGGCCACCGCTTCGCGGTTGATCGCGGTCAGGCGGTCCAGGTGGGTGTGCACGCCGCCCAGCGCCTGGGTGGCGATGTCTTCGAACTGCAGGGCGCGCACGGCTTCGGCTACGCTGCCATCGATCGAACGGGCGCACTCGGACACTTCGCGCATGCCGTCACCCAGCGAGGCGTTGATCTGCGCGACGTTGTCGAGCATCGCCGCCGCTTCCTGGCGCGCTTCGCGGGAGCGGTCCATGTCGCGCGAGGCCATGTGCGAAACCGTCTCGCGCACCTTGGCGATGGCGTCCTTGGAGCTATGCGCCAGCTTGCGGATCTGCTCGTTGAAGGTGGTCGAGCGCTCGGACAGGTTGCGCACTTCGTCGGCGACCACCGCGAAGCCACGACCGGCTTCACCGGCACGTGCCGCTTCAATGGCAGCGTTCAGGGCCAGCAGGTTGGTCTGGTCGGCGATCGACTTGACGTCTTCCAGCAGCGCGAAGATGCCATCCAGGTGCTGCGCCATCTGGTCGATGTGCTGCACGGTGGTGCTGCTCTGGCCGCTCACCTGTTCCAGCGCTTCGACCAGCTGTTCCATACGGTGGCTGGCGTGCTGGGCGAAACGGGCAACGTCGAGGCCGGCATTGCCTTCGTCACCGGCGCGGTCGACGATGCGCGACAGGGCCTGGCTCTGCTGGCGCGACTTGCGGTTCATCGCATCGAAGCTGCCACCGAGGCTGGAGACGGCCTGGCGGATCAGGTCACGGGCGCGTTCCACTTCGCCGCGCGAACCCTCGATCTCGTTGCCGACGAAATTGCGCAGTTCGGTCAGCAGCTGGTCCTGCTCACGCAGGACACGGGCGTGTTCCGGGGAACGGTGTGCCTGGGCGCGGGTGGTCCACCACGCAAAGCCGAGCCAGCTCAGCGTCATCGTGGTCAGGATCGCCCAGCGCAGGGCGGCCGGCCATTCGAAACCGATGGCGAAGGGGAGCAGCAGGGTCAGAGCCAGGGGGGCGGCCAGACGGATGAAAATGCGTGAGTACATGGACGTTCTCGGGAGGTGCACGGAGGATGTATCGGCCGTACCCCCTTTCTCTTTAACGTCGATGTGCCTCGAAGTGCATTCTGAATGCGCCGGTTTTCCGGCGCCTTGGCGGCTTCGGGGGCCGAGCCCTTTCCGTGCCGGAAAGGGATCCGACCCCACACCCTCAGGCCAGCTGCCGGTCCACGGCCTCGATCATCGCCTTGCGGCTGAACAGGAAGTCCCAGTAGCTGCCGCCCAGCTGCCGCCACAGCACCGCAGCGCGCACCGCGGCCAGCAGCAGGGCGCGGATCTCGGCCACCACGCCAGCCTGGCCCAGGTAGTGCGGGTTGCCCTGCACCATGACCCGCGGCTTGAGGTGGCTGATGGTGTCGGCGTAAAGGCCTCCCAGGTTGGCCAGCACGTCCGGGTGGCCGCTGTCGCCCAGTTCGGTGGCCTGGCGCTGGGCGCGCTCGATGCCCGAGGCGACCTTGTTCACGGTGGCGCCATCCTGAACGAAGCGACGCTCCAGCTGCAGCACCGACAGGGCCAGCTTGGGCAGGATCGGGTCCTGGCCCTGGCTGCGGAAGTAGTTGTGCAGCAGGCGCAGGCCGGACTTCAGTGCATGGCGGTCACCGAACACCTCCTGCGGCGAGGACGCATCGACACGGAACACGCTGTCCACGGCGGTGCGCACGGCGGCGGCGTCGGAATGGCCGGTATCGGCGATACGGCGTACCTGCTGCAGGGCCTGGGCAATGCCGGCCAGGGCCAGGACGCGGTCGTCGACAGTGAAACTCATGCAGCGATTACCTCAAAAGGGGAAGGGGTGGTGCGCAGGCGCTGTTCCAGCGGCGCATCGGTGGCGGCGATCACCGCGCCACCCAGGCACACGTCACCGTCATACAGCACCAGTGATTGACCGGGGGTAACGGCGCGCTGTGGGCGCGCGAAGGTGACCAGCACGCTGCCATCGTCCAGCACCTGGACCGTACACGGCTCATCGGGCTGGCGGTAGCGGGTCTGGGCGGTGCATTCGAAGCGCCGTGCCGGCGGCGAACCGGCGATCCAGTGCGCGGTTTCCGAACGCAGGCGCTCGGACAGCATCCACTTGCTGTCGCGGTCCTGGTCCACGTACAGCACGTTGCTGGCCACATCCTTGCCGACCACGTACCACGGCGCGGCCGGGCGTCCACGCACGCCGCCGATGTTCAGGCCCTCGCGTTGGCCCAGGGTGAAATAGAACACGCCCGGATGTTCGGCGATCACGCTGCCGTCGGCCGGGTCGAGGATCTGGCCGGGCCTGGCCGGCAGGTAGCGGCCAAGGAACTCGCGGAAGTCACGCTCGCCGATGAAGCAGATGCCGGTGGAGTCTTTCTTGGCGTGGGTCGGCAGGCTGACGTCACGCGCGATCCGGCGCAGGTCGGTCTTTTCCAGGTCGCCGATCGGGAACAGGGTGGCCGCCAGCTGCTCCTGGCCCAGCTGGTGCAGGAAGTAGCTCTGGTCCTTGGAACGGTCGGCGCCGCGCAGCAGCAGCCACTGGTGGCCGCGCTGGGTCACCCGTGCATAGTGCCCGGTGGCGATGCGTTCGGCGCCCAGCTCGCGGGCGGCATCCAGGAAGTGCTTGAACTTCACTTCGCGGTTGCACAGCACGTCCGGATTCGGAGTGCGACCGGCGGCGTACTCGGCCAGGAAGTGCTCGAACACGCCCTGCCAGTACTCGCTTGAGAAATCGCGGAAGTGGAACGGGATGCCGAGCAGGCCGCAGACGGCCACCGCATCGCGGCGGTCGTCCTCGGCGCGGCAGTCACCGCTGCCGTCGTCGGCCCAGTTCTGCATGAACAGGCCGGCCACGGCTTCGCCCTGCTGTACCAGGCGCCAGGCGGCGACCGAAGAGTCGACACCTCCGGAGACGCCCACCATCACGCGCGGAGTGCTCATGCGACCTCCCGGACCAGCGAAAGCGGATGGCGCTGGCCACCCAGGTAATCAGCCACCACCTGCCAGACCAGCGGGCTGCGCTGGCGCTCGCCAGCGGCCTGCAGTTCGGCCGGGGTCAGCCACAGCGCGCGGTCGATGCCGGTGTCCAGTGGCTGCGCCGGGTCGTGCGAGACCGGGCGCGCCGCGTAGCAGAAGCGCAGGAAGGCGGTGCCGTCGCCGGCAGTCCACTGGTAGCAGCCGATGAAATGGATCAGCTGTACCGTCCAGCCGGTTTCCTCGCGGGTCTCGCGCAGGGCTGCCTCGGCCAGGCTTTCGCCCGGCTCGAGGTGGCCGGCCGGCTGGTTCAGCACCTGCCTGCCATCGATGGTCTCTTCAACCAGCAACACGCGGCCGCCGTCGACCACCACCGTGGCAACGGTGGCGTGCGGTGCCCAGCGCGGGTCCGGCGTGGCGTTCAACTCAGAACTCGTCCTTCTTGGTCAGTTCCAGCTCCATGGCGTCGGCGGTGCGGATGGCCGCATCGATGGCGTCGCTGAGCTGGTCGGCAGTGGCATCGGCGTCGATCTTGACCACGAACATGGCGGTGGTGTCCTGCTTTACCCAGCCGCCCATCTTGGCATCCTGCGAATCTTCCAGCAGGCGGTTGGCCACGGCCACCGGGAACTGCTTGGTCTTCGCGTTGTAGGCCGGCGACCAGATCTCGCGGATGTTGTGGGTACCGAAATCTTCCACCGACGAACGCACGTAGACCATCTGGGTGCGGTCACCCTCGACGTCGAAGACCATGCGGTAGTCGCCGTCCTCATCGACTTCGTAGGTGTAGCCCAGCTTGTCCAGGTGGCGGGCCACGGCCTTGTCGGCGTCTGCGGCGGCAGCGGAGCCGGTGGCAGCCAGAGCGATCAGGAGTGCGGGGAGAAGGGTCCTTTTCATGAAGATCCTGTGAAACAGTGTTGAGAGAGGGTGCAATTGTGACGGTGGGCGTGCGTGCCGTCCAATCTGCGGCAGGCCGACGCAGGCGCGCCCGAGCCTCTATAATGGCCCGATGCCCCATGAGTCTTCCCCCGATTCCCAGCACGAGCACGGCGTCGCCGTAGAGGCCGCGCGCCCGGAAGTGGCGCCGCCGCCGTTCTACCAGGTGATGCTGCTCAATGACGACTACACCCCGATGGATTTCGTGGTGGATGTGCTGCAGCAGTTCTTCAGCATGGACCTGGACAAGGCCACGCAGGTGATGCTGCACGTCCATACCCGCGGCCGCGGCGTGTGCGGGGTGTTCACCCGCGAAGTGGCCGAGACCAAGGTCGCCCAGGTCAACGAGTACTCGCGGATGAACCAGCACCCGCTGCTGTGCACGATGGAAAAGGCCTGACCGGCCGCTGATTCTCGTCCGGGCGCATCGATCCCGGATGGGTGTGCCCACCAAGGTGGGCACCTACCAAGGCAGAAGCCTGTATCGACCGTGGATGGGGCGTGCCCGCCAAGGCGCGCACCTACCAAGCGCGGGCCTCACCTCTCCGCCAGCGCCTCCAGGGCCATCCGGGCGACTGTCTCGTCGATATCGGCCGGGTCGCCGTCATCCCTGAACCACACCGCCGACAGCGCAGTGCTGGCCGCGATCCAGCGCAGCAGGCGCGTGCGTTCCAGTTCGGCCAGCGCACAGACCTGCTCAAGGCGGATCGCAAACCGCTCGGGCCGCGTCGCAACGTGGATGCCCGGACCACAGAGGTCCGGGTTGCTGAACATCGTCGTGTAATCGAACGCACGGTCCCCCAGCAGTCGCTTCGGGTCGATCGCCAACCAGCCGCGCGGGCCGAAATCCAGCACGTTGTCGTGGTGCAGGTCGCCGTGCAGCGGCCGGATCTCCTGTTCGTCACGCAGCAGCCCCTCCGCCAGTGATCTGCACTGTTCCAGCAGTGGCGGCAGCACAGCCCTTGGCTGCAGCAGGTCGGCGAACCATGTACGCAGGCAGACCAGTTTCGCTGGCGGTGCGCTCCGTGGCCGGTGCAGCCGCTGCAGGACCTGGCACAGGATCGCGGTGCAGGCGTCATCGTCGCCCTTGATCGAGCGTTGCCGCAGCGAGTCGCCGCGGGCACGCTCGATCAGGATCGCAGGCCCCTCGTGGGCCAGCAGGCGGGCGGCGCCATCGCCGTTCCACCAGCGTAGCAGGCGATGGCTGTTCTGCTCCTCGGTTTCGCTGCTGATCTTCAGCATCGCTGGCTCGTCCGCAGCGGTCAGCACCGGCCAGAGCCGGGCGTGGGGCGTACGGATGGCCGGGCCATCACGCCGCAATCGCCAGCGGCTCAGGTAGGGTTCGCTCATGCTGGGTGGGCTGTCCTGGAGTGAATGAAGATCAAGCGATCTGTACTGCTAACGCCATCTGAACGCAGCAATCCGCTAGGGTGATGGAAATCGCGTAGTCAGGCCGCATATTGTCCCCATCTGCCGCCGGAGTAATCCATGTTCAGCAAAGACCTCGAACACACCATCGGCCAGTGCTACAAGCGCGCCCGTGAGGCCCGGCATGAGTTCATGACGGTCGAACACCTGCTGCTGGCACTGCTCGACAACCCGTCCGCCCAGGCCGTACTGAAGGCCTGTGGTGCCGATGCCGACCGCCTGCGCCAGGAGCTGGAGCAGGCCATCGAGGCCTCCGTGTCCCGCCTGGCGGAAGACGATGGCCGCGACACCCAGCCGACCCTGGGCTTCCAGCGTGTGCTGCAGCGGGCCGTGTACCACGTGCAGTCCTCGGGCAAGAAGGAGGTCACCGGCGCCAATGTGCTGGTCGCCATCTTCGGCGAAAAGGACTCCCACGCCGTCTATTACCTCAACCAGCAGGATGTGACCCGGCTGGATGTGGTCAATTACCTGTCCCATGGCATCGCCAAGCTGGGCGATGAAGGCGAGCAGTCGTCTTCGTCCCCGGAGGGCGAGAGCCGCATGGAAGGCGGGGAGGGCGAGCCCAAGGGGGATGCCCTGACCGAATTCGCCAGCAACCTCAACGACCAGGCGCGGGCAGGTCGCATCGACCCGCTGGTCGGCCGTGCCGACGAGATCGAGCGCACCATCCAGGTCCTGTGCCGCCGCCGCAAGAACAACCCGCTGTACGTCGGTGAGGCGGGCGTAGGCAAGACGGCCATCGCCGAGGGCCTGGCCCGCCGCATCATCGAAGGCTCGGTGCCCGACGTGCTGGCCGACGCGGTGATCTACTCGCTCGACCTGGGCGCACTGGTGGCCGGTACCAAGTACCGTGGCGACTTCGAGAAGCGCCTGAAGAGCGTGCTGACCGCGCTGAAGAAGGTGCCCAACGCGGTGCTGTTCATCGACGAGATCCACACCATCATCGGTGCCGGTTCGGCGTCGGGCGGCACCATGGATGCGTCCAACCTGATCAAGCCGGCGCTGGCGTCGGGCGAGCTGCGCTGCATCGGCTCGACCACGTTCCAGGAATACCGCGGCATCTTCGAGAAGGACCGGGCGCTGGCGCGCCGCTTCCAGAAGATCGACATCGTCGAGCCGACGGTGGGCGAGACCTACGAGATCCTGCAGGGCCTGAAGTCCAAGTACGAGCTGCATCACGGTGTGACCTACTCCGACGAGGCCCTGCAGGCCGCAGTGGACCTGTCGGTGAAGCACATCGGCGACCGCCTGCTGCCGGACAAGGCCATCGACGTGATCGACGAGGCCGGTGCCCGCCAGCGCCTGCTGCCCGAGGAGCAGCGCAAGGAGCTGATCGACGTCGAGGAGGTCGAGGCGATCGTGGCCAAGATGGCGCGGATCCCGGCCAAGCAGGTCAGTGCCACCGACAAGGATGTGCTGCAGCACCTGGAGCGCAACCTGAAGATGGTGATTTTCGGCCAGGACCCGGCCATCGAGACGCTGTCCTCGGCGATCAAGCTGGCCCGTTCGGGCCTGGGCAACCCGGAAAAGCCGATCGGCAATTTCCTGTTCGCCGGCCCGACCGGCGTCGGCAAGACCGAAGTGACCAAGCAGCTGGCGTTGCAGCTGGGCATCGAGCTGGTCCGCTTCGACATGTCCGAGTACATGGAGCCGCATTCGATCAGCCGCCTGATCGGCGCGCCTCCGGGCTACGTCGGTTTCGACCAGGGCGGCCTGCTGACCGAGAAGATCGTCAAGACGCCGCATTGCGTGCTGCTGCTGGATGAGATCGAGAAGGCGCATCCGGACATCTTCAACATCCTGTTGCAGGTGATGGACCGCGGTGTGCTGACCGATACCAACGGTCGCGAAGCGAACTTCAAGAACGTGGTGCTGGTGATGACCACCAATGCCGGCGCCGCGCAGGCCTCGCGGCGGTCGATCGGCTTCACCAAGCAGGACCATGCCACCGACGCGATGGAGACCATCCGCCGCAGCTTCACCCCGGAATTCCGCAACCGTCTTGACGCGGTGGTGCAGTTCCAGGCGCTGGGCTTCGAGCACATCCTGCGCGTGGTCGACAAGTTCCTGATCGAGCTGGAGATGCTGCTGCAGGACAAGCACGTCAGCCTGTCGGCCACCCCGACCGCGCGCGACTGGCTGGCCCACCATGGTTTCGACCCGCTGATGGGTGCCCGTCCGATGGCCCGCGTGATCCAGGACAAGATCAAGCGTCCGCTGGCCGACGAACTGCTGTTCGGCAAGCTGGTCAACGGCGGCAAGGTCAGCATCGACGTGCGCGACGACGAGCTGGTGGTCGAGACCCAGGCCGAGCCGGAGCGGCTGCTGCCGGTCACGGTGGAATGAGCTGACGCCGCAGGCTTGGCGTGAAAGACTGGAAATGACAAGGGCGGCTTCGGCCGCCCTTGTCGCATGCACTGCAACTCAACGCCCCTGCTGCGCCAGCCGCCTGAAGGTCGCCGCATCGATCGGTTCGATCCGGGTCACGGTGCAGTGGTTGCTGTCGGTTTTCAGTGTGCTGCGGGCATCGCCGCAGATCCGTTCAGGGGTACTGGGCGTGAAGAAGACATAGCTGGCCGAGGCGGCAGCGCCCAGGCAGCGCTTCTGCAGGTGCACCCGATAGTGGTTGTCACCGTCGCGCAGCAACACCTCGCGTTCCGTGCTGGAGGGGCGGATATCGCGATTGGCGCTGAGGGCAATGCACTCGGACGCGTTGGAGGGCTTGCTGGGTTCAGCGGCGAATGCCGCCAGGGGGAGGCTGACCAGCAGAACTGCCGGCAGCAGGACGTGCGGGAGCAGGGCGTTCATGATCGGGAGGGGATGGCGATCCGGACTGGATCGGATCCCACGATGCCGCGGCGGCTGCAGGCGCGAATCTGCCGCAAGCGGGGCTGACCGACGCCACGGTGAGCTCGGTCACGGTGACCTCCGGCAGGGCCGGATTCCGGGCATGACAAAAGGCCAGCAACCAGGGCTGGCCTTTTCGAGTGGCGCCAGGCGCCGACCGCTTACTTCATGCGGTAGGTGATACGACCCTTGGTCAGGTCATACGGGGTCATTTCAACCTTGACCCGGTCACCGGTGAGGATGCGGATGTAGTTCTTGCGCATGCGGCCGGAGATATGGGCAATGATTTCGTGCCCATTTTCCAGGCGAACGCGGAAAGTGGTGTTCGGCAGCGTCTCGCTGACGGTGCCCTCGAACTCGATGGAATCGTCTTTCGACATGTAGTCCTGTGCGGTTCAGAAAACGGCCACGCTGGGCCTAAGGCGCGGTATTTTACGCGTGACGGCGCCAGCTTGCAAAGTTTGTGTTAACCCCCGGCCAAACGCCGTGCTGGCAGGCGTCCAACCGCTTGGGTCCACGGGCCTTCCCGGCCGTCACCGCGCACGGCCCGGCGCACGTGCTGCAGGAATTCCGCGCGCGGCAGGTGCTCGGCGCCCATCCGCAACAGGTGCGGATTCTCCACCTGGGCATCGATCAGCTCCCAGCCCCAACCATGCAGGGTGGATGCCAGGGCGGCCAGGGCGATCTTGGAGCCGCCGCTGGCGCCACTGAACATGCTTTCGCCGAAGAACATCGACCCGATTGCCACCCCGTAGATGCCACCGACGAGGGTCTGCCGGTCCCAGACTTCAAACGAATGGGCGAAGCCCAGGTCGTGCAGCTGGCCGTAGGCCTCGACCATCGCCGGGCTGATCCAGGTGCCGTCCTGGCCGGGCCGCGGTGCTGCCGCACAGGCGCGCATCACGCGGCTGAAGGCGGTGTCGGCGGTGACCTCCCACGTACTGCTGCGCAGCTGGCGGCGGAACCGGCTGGACAGATGCACGCCCTCGGTGCGGAACACCATGCGCGGGTCCGGCGACCACCACAGGATCGGCTCGCCCTCGCTGAACCACGGAAAGATGCCGCCAGCGTAGGCATTGAGCAGGCGCACCGGGTGCAGGTCACCGCCGACGGCGAGCAGGCCATCGGGCTGGCGCAGCGCGGTCTCGGCTGGAGGAAAGGGGGCGTCCGGCGCATCAGCCAGGCGCCAGGGCAGCTGGCGGGTCATGCCCTCATTGTATTCGCCGTGGTGACCGCTGATGTCTGGCACCATCAGCGTCCAACGGCAAGGAGCCCACGCATGAGTGACGCGATCACCGCTATCCTCGATGTGCACGACAACCCGCGCACGTGCAACGACAGCCAGAGCATGCTGCTGGCGCTGGCGACTGAGCAGCCGGGCCAGCTCGGTGCGCTGATGCGGCTGGCCCTTGCCCGGCGTTCACCCAGCTCGGCCTTTCTCGACATGGCGCTGGATCTGCTGCCCGACGAAGCGGTTGCGCCGGTCAGTGCCGAGGCCTGGCGTCGCTATCGTGATGGCGAGCGCGGTGAGCTGCTGGCCAGCGTGATCGAATTCGCCAGCTACCAGGCGCCGCAGGTGCTGCAGGACGACTGGGAGGCCTTGCTGGCGATTGCCAGTGAGAATGAGCTGCAGCTGGCTTCGCAGGTGTGGCGGGGCCTGCCGTCTGCCACTGCCGTGCAGTGGGCGCAGATTCTGGCCGAAGCCGATGACGATCGCGAAATGGCGCGGGCCAGGGCGCTGCTGCTCGCGGCGCAGCCCGAGAGCTATGCCGTTGCCCGCGGCTACCTCGCTGACTGGGGCGCGCTGGATGCTGAGGTCTGGGCGCATTGGGCCGGCGTGGCTGATGGGCCGCTGCCGCGCCGCCTGCATGGGGAGCGGCCGCTGCACATCCGCTTTGGCCGCGAGCAGCATCGCGCGCAGCAGGCGGACGAACCGAGCTGGCGCAAGCGTATCTGGCGCCTGCACCCGACCTGGAATGGTGGGCAGGTGCACCATGCGGGGCAGATGGGAGGACCGCTGGAAGCGTTGTGTGGCAGCTGCCATGCACCGCTGCAGCGCCTGATGCGAACCGACGCTGCCGCGCTGCAGCCGGGCGCGGCGGGTGAGATCACGCTGGGCCTGTGCCTGGACTGCTGCGGCTGGGAAGACCCGCCCGTGCGCTTCTATCGCCACGATGCCGTCGGCCTGCCCAGCTGCCACCCCAGCCAGCGTCTGGAGGTGCCGGCCACGCCGACCGACAGCGGTGACCTGATGCGTGCCGAAATCGGCCTGGTCGCCATGGATACCAGGCGGTGGCAGCAGCAGGACTGGGGCCAGTCCAACCATCGGCAGAACCTGTCGCGCGTTGGCGGCGCGCCCAGCTGGGTGCAGAGTGCCTGGTACCCGGCGTGCATCGATTGCGGCGAGGAGATGCCCTTCGTGATGCAGCTGGATTCGACGCTGCCCACCACGAGTGAGGGCACGCTGCTGTGGGGCAGCGGCGGCATGCTCTATACGTTCTGGTGCGCGACGTGTCGGGTGAGTGGGCACTTCTGGCAGTGCACCTGAGCGCAGCGTGCTCGCCATTGCACTGGAAGACACCAACCTTATGCCCTGGTGGGTGCCAACCCTGGTTGGCACGCTTCCCGGCGCCGCGCCAGTCGAGCAAGCCCGACTCTACGGCTCTACGCGGAACGGTCCATGCCCCTGCAGCTCCTGCTGGTAGCGCCGCACATCGCGCCGTTCCTGCCGGCACCAGTCCTGCAGTGCTTCTGCGAAATCCGCATCGGCCACCCAGTGCCGGCTGCGCACCAGCGTCGGCAGGAAGCCCCGCGCCAGCTTGTGCTCGCCCTGTGCACCCGGTTCGAATCGGGTCAGCCGTTCGCGCAGGCAGTATTCGATACCCTGGTAGTAGCAGGCCTCGAAGTGCAGGCCGGGCAGGGTGGCGCCGCCCCAGTAGCGGCCGTACAGGGTGTCGCCACCGCGCAGGCACAGCGCGCCGGCAATCGGCTCGCCGTCCTGTTCGGCCAGGAACAGCACCAGCTGGCGGCCCAATGAAATGGCCAGATGGCGCAGGAAGGCCTCGGTGAGCGCCGGGGCGTTGCCGTACTCGAGGAACGTCTGCAGGTAGAAGCGATACATCGCCTGCAGGTCCGCGCGGCTGGCTTCATCGCCGTGCACCACGCGGAAGGTGATGCCCTGGCGGGTTACCTTGGCCCGTTCCTGGCGGATGTTCTTGCGATGCTTGTGGTTCATCGCGCCAAGGAACTGCTCGAACGTGGCCCAATCGCCCGGGTTCTGCCACTGGAACTGCACGTCTTCGCGCAGCAGCCAGTCATCGCCGAACAGTGCCTCGTCCACTGCGGTGTGGAAGTTGATATGGGCCGAGGACACGTCCAGTGCAGGCAGCGCCTCGCGCAATGCCGACAGCAAGGTGGCGCGATCTGAATCGTGACGGGCCAGCAACCGCGGGCCGGTGACCGGCGAGTACGGCACCGCGCCCAGCCACTTCGGATAGTAGTCGCGGCCATGACGTGCATACGCGTTGGCCCACGCATGGTCGAACACGAACTCACCGTGCGAGTTGGTCTTCAGGTAGCCCGGAATGGCGCCGACCAAGCTGTCGCCTTCCCAGAGCGTGAAGTGCCGGGGCTGCCAGCCCCAGTCCTCGCGCAGGCAGCCGTGCTGTTCAAGGCCTGCGAGGAAGGCGTGGCTGACGAAGGGGTTCTGCCCGTCGTGCAGGGCATCCCAGTCGGTGGCGGGGATGGACTGCAGGGAGTCGAGGAAGCGGGGGGAAGGCATGAGGGAAGGATAGGGCAGATGAAACAGAAAGGCCGACGCACTGGCGTCGGCCTTTCATCCGGAGTCGGGCGTGGCTCGACCCTACAGGAGCGGGTCAACCTCTCAGCTGGCCTTGCCCTGTGCGTCCAGGTAGCGCTCGGCGTCCAGTGCGGCCATGCAGCCGAAGCCGGCCGAGGTGATCGCCTGGCGGTAGTGCTGGTCGGCCACGTCGCCGGCGGCGAACACGCCTTCCACCGAGGTCTGGGTGGCATTGCCGCCCAGGCCCGAACGGATTTCCAGGTAGCCGTTGTTCATTGCCAGCTGGCCGTCGAACAGGGTGGTGTTCGGGTGGTGGCCGATGGCCACGAAGAAGCCGTGGGCGTCGATGTCGCGGGTGCTGCCGTCCAGGGTGGACTTCACGCGCACGCCGGTCACGCCGGCATCATTGCCCAGCACTTCTTCCACCTGGTGGTGCCAGACGGTCTCGATCTTGCCTTCGGCCACCTTCTTGAACAGCTTGTCCTGCATGATCTTTTCCGCCTTCAGTGTGTCGCGGCGGTGGACCAGGTAGACCTTGCGGGCGATGTTGGACAGGTACAGGGCCTCTTCCACGGCGGTGTTGCCGCCACCGACCACGACCACGTCCTGGTCGCGGTAGAAGAAGCCGTCACAGGTGGCGCAGGCGGACACACCGCGGCCCTTGAACTCGTCTTCGGTCGGGATGCCAAGGTACTTGGCGGTGGCGCCGGTGGCGATGATCAGCGCATCGCAGGTGTACTCGTGGCTGTCGCCGATCAGCTTGAACGGGCGCTGCGACAGGTCGGCGGTGTGGATGTGGTCGAAAATGACCTCGGTCTCGAAGCGTTCGGCATGGGCCTGCATGCGCGCCATCAGGTCCGGGCCCATCAGCCCGTGGGCGTCACCCGGCCAGTTGTCCACCTCGGTGGTGGTCATCAGCTGGCCGCCCTGCTGCAGGCCGGTGATGACGACCGGCTTCAGGTTGGCGCGGGCGGCGTAGACGGCGGCGGTCCAACCGGCCGGGCCGGAACCGAGGATGACGAGGCGCTGGTGGCGGGAGGGCAGGCTGGTGCTCATGTAAACTCGCGAAAAGGTAGATGGGACAAGGCGCTGGCGATGTTTGCGCAGCATCCTTGGCTGGTCATAGAGTGGCGGCTGGGGCAGGGCGATTCAAGCCGATGAACGGAACGCCGTCATCCAGCAGTGGTTTCGGCCCCCGGATTGGCCTGCCGGACGTCGCATAACTGAAAACTGACGCCGTCTCATTTATTATCAATCACTAACAGCGCATTCCAAAGGTATGGTCTAAGGTGGCGAAGCAGGTCCCCGAACGCTCCAAGTCCGACGACAGCAAGGCGTCACGTCGCACGGCCGCGGCGGCGACGACCGACAATCCACGCCGCCAGCGTCTCTGGCGCGATCTGGGCCTGATCGCCATCGCGCCGGCCCTGCTGTACCTGGCGGCCAGTCTTTTCACGTATTCAGCGACTGATCCGGGCTGGTCGCATACCGGCAGTGTGGTCGCGCCAGTGCACAACCTGGGTGGCCGCGCCGGGGCCTGGATCGCCGACGTGCTGCTGCAGCTGTTCGGCTACATCGCCTTCCTGCTGCCGGTGGTACTGGGCGCGCTGGCGTGGATCGCCATGTTCGGGCTCAAGCGCGAGAGCAAGGGCGAGAACGACCTGGACCCGGCGCTGCGCCTGGTCGGCCTGGTCGGTTTCCTCATCGCCGGCACCGGCTTCCTGCACGTGCGCCTGTTCAGTGGCGACGTCTCCAGTGCCGGCGGCATCCTCGGCAAGCTGGTGGGCAATTCGCTTACGGTGGGCTTCGGCGCGCTGGGCGCCAACCTGTTCGTGCTGGTGCTGCTGCTGGCCTCGATCACGCTCGCGACCGGGCTGTCCTGGTTCACGGTGATGGAGAAGATCGGCCGCGGCGTGATGTCGCTGGCGCCGTTGCTGGAACGCAAGAAGGAAGAAGTCACCGAGTGGAAGCAGACCCGGGTGATGCGCGAGGAGCGCCAGGAAGTGCGCAAGGCCGACGCCGAGGTGCGCGCCAAGCGCGAGCCGGTGAAGATCGAGCCGCGTCCGGAGCCGGTGATCGAGAAGAGCGATCGGGCCAAGCGCGATACCCAGATTCCGATGTTCCGCGGCGTCAACGGTGATGGCTCGGACCTGCCGCCGCTGGCGCTGCTGGATGATCCCAAGCCGCAGCCCAAGGGCTACGACGAAGAGACGCTGGAGACCCTGTCGCGGCAGATCGAGTTCAAGCTGAAGGACTTCCGCATCGATGCGCAGGTGGTCGGCGCCAATCCCGGCCCGGTCATCACCCGCTTCGAGATCGAGCCGGCACCGGGCATCAAGGTCAGCCAGATCAGTTCGCTGGACAAGGACATCGCGCGCGGCTTGTCGGTGAAGTCGGTGCGCGTGGTCGACGTCATTCCGGGCAAGTCGGTGATCGGCCTGGAAATCCCCAACGTCACCCGCGAGATGATCTTCCTGTCCGAGCTGCTGCGCTCGAAGGAATATGACAAGTCGGCCAGTGTGCTGACCCTGGCGCTGGGCAAGGACATCGCCGGTCGCCCGACCGTGGCCGACCTGGCACGCATGCCGCACCTGCTGGTGGCCGGTACCACCGGTTCGGGCAAGTCGGTGGCGGTCAACGCGATGGTGCTGAGCCTGTTGTTCAAGGCCTCGCCGAAAGACCTACGGATGCTGATGATCGACCCGAAGATGCTCGAACTGAGCGTCTACCAGGGCATCCCGCACCTGCTGGCACCTGTGGTCACCGACATGAAGGAGGCCGCCAACGGCCTGCGCTGGTGCGTGGCCGAGATGGAGCGCCGCTACAAGCTGATGAGCGCAGTGGGCGTGCGCAACCTGGCCGGCTTCAACAAGAAGGTGAAGGAAGCCCAGGACGCAGGACAGCCGCTGATGGACCCGCTGTTCAAGCCGAACCCGGAACTGGGCGAGGCACCGCGCCCGCTGGAAACGCTGCCGTTCATCGTCATCTTCATCGACGAATTCGCCGACATGATGATGATCGTCGGCAAGAAGGTGGAAGAGCTGATCGCGCGCCTGGCACAGAAGGCACGTGCGGCCGGCATCCACCTGATCCTGGCCACGCAGCGCCCGTCGGTGGACGTGATCACCGGCCTGATCAAGGCCAACATCCCGACCCGAATCGCCTTCCAGGTCAGCTCCAAGATCGACTCGCGCACCATCCTCGACCAGTCCGGCGCGGAAACACTGCTGGGCCACGGCGACATGCTGTACCTGCCGCCGGGCACCGCGCTACCCGAGCGCGTGCATGGTGCGTTCGTGTCCGACGATGAAGTGCATCGCGTGGTCGAGCACCTCAAGGCGATGGGCCCTGCCGACTATGTCGACGGCGTGCTGGACGAAGTGCAGACGATGGGCGACGGCGTGGTCGTCGGCGCCACCGGCCTGCCCGAGAACAGTTCGTCCGGCGACGAGTCCGACCCGTTGTATGACGAAGCGCTGCGGGTGGTCACCGAGACCCGCCGTGCATCGATTTCCGGCGTGCAGCGCCGGCTGAAGATCGGCTACAACCGTGCAGCGCGACTGATCGAGGCCATGGAAGCGGCCGGCGTGGTCAGCCCGCCCGAGCACAACGGCGACCGCACGGTGCTGGCACCGCCGCCGCCGAAGTAGGACCCGACGTATCCCCCACGACGTCCAAGGAACCGACGCATGCTTCACCCCGTACCAAGCGCGCTGGCACTGGCGCTGGCAGCCTTCCTGGCTGCCGGCCCGGCACTGGCAGACACCGCCACCTCCGCGCCCGCCACGGCGCCGCCTTCCACCAGCGGCGATACCGAAGCCAGCAATAACTTCAGCATTGTCCGTTACCGCGCCGACTACCAGGTGCGGCCGGATGCCGGCAATGTGCAGACCGAAACCTACGAAGTGCTGCTCAAGACCAAGGCCTCGGTCGAGCAGTTCAGCCAGGTGCGGCTGAGCTACAGCGAGAAGATGGAAACCCTGGAGGTGCTTGGCGCCTACACCATCACCGCCGACGGCCAGCGCCGTGACGTGCCGGCCGACCGCATCTACACCCAGGAAAGCTACTCCAGCGCCTCGGCGGCGATGTATGCCGACCGCAAGGTGCGGGTGATCGTGTTCCCGAACCTGGCCCCGGGCACCCGTCTGTACTACCAGGTGCGCCGCACCCAGGCCACGCCGTACTTCCCGGGCTATTTCGGCCTGTGGGAGACCTTCAATGTGTTCACCGAGTACGAGGACGCCGAAGTCACCCTGAGTGCGCCGGCCAACCTGCCGATGTTCATCGACAGCCGCGGCGTGCAGGGCAGCGATCGGCCGACGGTGAAGAACGGCCAGGCGCAGTGGCGCTGGCGCTACCAGCGTCGCGAGGCGATGCCGGCGCAGAACTGGTCGGCGGCGGGCTGGGAGTTCGGCCCGAACATCATGGCCAGTACCTATCGTGACTGGTCGCAGATGGGTCGCGCCTACCAGCTCAAGGCGGGCCCGGCGGCCGAGGTGACCCCGGCGCTGCAGGCGCTGGCTGATGAGATCACCGCGGGTATCAGCGACCGCCGCGAGCAGGCTGATGCGCTGTATCGCTGGGTTGCGCAGAACATCCGCTACGTGGCGGTGTACCTGGGCAATGGCGGGCTGGAGCCGAACAGCGCGCAGAGCATCCTCGACAACCACTATGGCGACTGCAAGGACCATGTGACGATCCTGGAGGCGCTGCTGGCGGCCAAGGGCATCGCCAGCTCGCCGGTGCTGATCGGTGCCGGCGGCGGTCCGACGCTGCCGAAGATTCCGGTGCTGGGCCGCTTCAACCACGCCATCACCTACATTCCCGAGTTTGATCTCTACCTGGATTCGACCACCGCGTGGGCGCGCTTCGGTCAGCTGCCGGAAGGTGATCTGGGTGCGCCGGTGATGCGTACCCGCGACGCCACGCTGGCACGCACCCCGGCCAATACGCCGGAGCGCAATGCCACCTCGATGGAGGTGCGTTTCACCTTCGACGCCAACGGCAACCTGCGCGGCGAGACGATTCCGAAACTGGGCGAGAACGCCGAGATCGGCATGCGTGCCCAGTTCTCCCAGCTCAACGCGCAGAACCGTGCGCGCGCTGAAGAGCAGATCATGGCCGCCTCCGGTTTCGATGGGCGAGGGCAGCTGCAGATCCAGGGCGTGCCGGTCGATCTGACCCGGCCGTTTGGCTATCGCATGGCGTTCCAGGCCGAGGACTACGCCGACTTCAGCGTGGCCGGCGGCATGGCCGTGCCGGACCCGCCGGGTGGCGAGTCGGTGCGTGGCTTGTACGCCACCGCCTCGGCGCCGGCCAACGAGACACCGTTCTACTGCAATGCCAGCCTGCGCGAGGAAACCTATCGCCTGCAGTTCCCGGCCAATGCGCCGATCATCGCCATCCCGGCCAGCCAGCGTTTCGCCAATGCAGCCGGCGAGTACCGGGTGGACTGGAGTCGCGAGGGGCAGGAGGTGATCGTGCACCACCGCTTGCAGCAGAATGCAGTGCGTGGGCCAGAGGCGTTGTGCCAGCCGCAGGACTATCCGGCGTTCCGCGCGCTGTATCGCGAAGTGCGGCGTGGCTTCCGTGGCCAGGTGCTGTACGGCAAGCTGCCGGGATCCCGTGGCTGAATCGCCGATGGACGTTCAGGGCGGCATAATGTCGCCCTGATCGCCCATTCATCTTTCCCCGGGCACACTGGCAACCACCTTTCCTGGCGCCCGCGCCCACAGGATTCCCGCATGAACTTCCGCTTCCGCCGTTTCCTTGCCACCACCACCCTGGCCGTGGCCTGCGCCGCCGCCGGCAGCGCCTGGGCTGGCGCCCGCGATGACCTGAAGACCTTCACCAGCGGCCTGAAGGGCCTGGATGGCCAGTTCAGCCAGCAGGTGTTCGACAGTCGCGGCAAGGTGAAGGAATCAACCAGTGGTCGCGTGGCCCTGTCGGCGCCGCGCCTGTTCCGTTGGGAATACGTGCGCCCGCACGAGCAGCTGATCGTGGCCGACGGCAGGAAGGTCTGGATGTACGAGCCGGACCTGGAGCAGGCCACCGTACGCGAGCAGGGCAAGGAAGAGCAGAACAGCCCGCTGACCGCGCTGATCAACCCGGCGCTGCTGGAGCAGCAGTACGACGTCAGCGAAGAGGCCGCGCAGCGCGACGGCCTGCAGTGGCTGTCGCTGTCGCCGAAGCGCGAGACCGAAGCCAGCTTCCAGTACGCCGCGCTGGGCTTCAACGCGCAGGGGCTGGCCAAGATGGAAATCACCGATGCGGTTGGCCAGCGTACCGTGATCAGCTTCAGTGGCTGGAAGCGCAACCCGGGCTTCGCGGCCGGCACCTTCAGCTTCACCCCGCCGAAGGGCACCGACGTCATCGGTAATTGATCTGTGGGCGGAGGCGCTTTGGTGGGTGTCAACCTTGGTTGACATGCTTTTGATCTGCCGGCCAGCGGCCGGCACTACCACCCGTGTGGCCTGATCGCCGGCATGGCCCGGCGCTTTCTGCTCTGGTGGGTTTCAACCGGCACCGCCTTGGTGGGTGTCAACCTTGGTTGACACGCTGTTGATCTGCCGGCCAGCGGCCGGCACTACCAGACATCGCGTCCCGCCCGCCGGGCACGGCCCGGCGCTACCGTTGGGCGGCGCGGTACAATGACCGGGTGCCAAGACATCGCTCCACTTCATTCCCCGGACCCGATCTGCTGAGCGTCGATCGGGAACACATGCGCCCGCTGGCCGAGCGCATGCGCCCCCGCACCCTGGACGAAATGGTGGGGCAGAAGCGCCTGCTGGCGCCGGACAGTGCGCTGCGCCGCGCGGTCGAATCCGGTCGCGTGCATTCGATGATCCTGTGGGGGCCGCCGGGCTGCGGCAAGACCACGCTGGCGCTGCTGCTGGCCGAGTACGCCGATGCGGAATTCCGCGCCATCTCTGCCGTACTGTCCGGCCTGCCGGAGGTGCGCCAGGTGCTGGCCGAGGCCGCGCAACGCTTCGCCGAAGGCCGCCGCACCGTGCTGTTCGTGGATGAGGTACATCGCTTCAACAAGGCGCAGCAGGATGCGTTCCTGCCGCATATCGAGCGCGGCACCATCCTGTTCGTCGGTGCCACCACCGAGAATCCATCCTTCGAGCTGAATTCGGCGCTGCTGTCGCGTTGCCGCGTGCATGTGCTGGAAGGCGTTTCGCCCACAGACATCGTTGAGGCGCTGGAGCGTGCGCTGGGTGACCGCGAACGCGGCCTGGGTGAAGAGCACATCGAGGTCGCTCCCGAGCTGCTGCTGGAAATCGCCACCGCCGCCGACGGTGATGTGCGTCGTGCGCTGACCCTGCTGGAAATCGCCGCCGAACTGGCGGGCGGGGAGGGTGGGCGCATCACGCCGCAGACCCTGACCCAGGTGCTGGCCGATCGTACCCGCCGCTTCGACAAGGGCGGCGAGCAGTTCTACGACCAGATCTCGGCGCTGCACAAATCCGTGCGCAGCTCCAACCCGGACGCCGCGCTGTACTGGCTGACCCGCATGCTCGATGGTGGCTGCGATCCGTCGTACCTGGCGCGTCGGCTGACCCGCATGGCCATCGAGGATATCGGCCTGGCCGACCCGCGTGCGCAGAGCATGGCGCTGGAAGCGTGGGACATCTATGAGCGGCTGGGCAGTCCGGAGGGGGAGCTCGCGTTCGCCCAACTGGCGCTTTATCTGGCCAGCACGGCGAAGTCGAATGCCGGCTATGCGGCCTTCAACCAGGCCAAGTCCGATGTGCGCGAGAGCGGCACAGAAGAAGTGCCGCTGCACCTGCGCAATGCGCCGACCAAGCTGATGAAGGAACTGGGCTACGGCGCCGAGTACCAGTACGACCATGATGCCGAAGGGGGCATCGCACTGGACCAGACCGGTTTCCCGGATGCGATGGGCGAACGGGTGTACTACAACCCGGTGCCGCGCGGGCTGGAAATCAAGTTGAAGGAAAAGCTGGATCGTTTGCGCGCCGAGCGCGAGGCTGCGCGCGCCGCGAAGGGCCGCTGACCCGGTTTATGTGGCGTCGAGCCATGCTCGACTTCGCTCTTGGCAGGCTTGTTGGCATATTCGGTAAGGCAGTCGAGCACGGCTCGACCCTGCAGTGGCAACATTGTTCCCGGCACGTTCATTTGGCACACTGCGCGGCTACTTTTTCAAGGATCGATGCCGTGCAGGACATGATTCTGCCGTTGAAGCGCTACGCCCAGTTCGAGGGCCGCGCGAACCGCCGCGAGTACTGGATGTACCAGCTGTTCCTGTTCCTGGTCGCAACGGCAGTGATGCTGCTGGCCGGCGTGCTGGCGATCCTCCTGCGCAACAGTGCCGAAGCGCTGGCCGGCATCCTGATCGGCATGGTGGTGCTGCTGTGTGTGATGTGGCTGGCCACGATCGTGCCGCTGATCGCAGTGACCGTACGCCGCCTGCATGACTGCAACCAGTCGGGCTGGCTGTTCCTGCTGGCGCTGGTGCCGGGGGGCGGGATCGTGATCATGATCTTCTCGCTGCTGCCGGGCACGCCGCAGGAGAACGTTTATGGTCCGGTGCCTACGGGGCCGTGATGATGCATGAGTCGAGCATGGCTCGACGCTACAGAGGCAAAGAAATGAAGCCGGCATTTTGCCGGCTTCATCTTTACTTGATGGTGCAATCGCCGAAGGACAGGTAATCGGTGCCCGAGCTGAACTGCAACGTGCAGCTGGCGGTGAAGGTCGCGCCTTCTTCCAGTGCGCCCAGCTTGGCCGCCTGCTGTTCGTCGTCGCTGGTCAGCCGAGCCAGGACATTGCCCTGGTCATCGCCGGCCTCGATCAGTGGCTCGCCCGCCAGGTTGCTGGAAACGCTCAGTGCTACGGCAGTGAATGTCACCGTCTGGTTGAGTTGGTCCATGCCCAGTGACGAATTGCCGGCCTCTTCAAAGGCCTGGTAGAGCGTTGGCAGGTCCTGTGCGGCATGGGCGGCCAGCGGTGCGAGCAGGCCAAGGGAAAGGGCGATCAGGGTGGTGCGCTTCAAGGTGTTCTCGCAGTCACGGGATCCATTCCCGTGGGTGGTGGTCAGTAGATCCACGCCATGCGTGGATAGGTTTGGCAATAGACAGGGCGCGGCCGATGGCTCGATCACCCATCCATCCGCAGCCCTGCGAGGGTAGGGCGCTCCTGCGCCCCGCTGCCGGGCAAAATAGTGGATTCAGTGTTTCCGGTGCAACCGGGAAAATGAACGTATCGCGCGCGTGATACACAGTGTGACGTTTGATCGATGTGATAATCATTCGCGTTTAAGGTAGACTGCGGTCCCCTATGAACCGGCGGCCATTGGTCGCTCCTGCCGCCGCTGATGATGCATTTCGTCCCGCCTTCGCGCCGTGGTCCGCTGGCCCGCGGCCTGGCCGCCTTGATGATGGGTCTGCTCCTGGCCACCCCGTACGCCCATGCGCAGCAGCGCAATCCACTGCAGAAAATTGGCCACACCGTACTCGACGAGCCGGCGGCCAGCTATCGCTTCGAGCATTTCGTGGTGGACAGTCCCGACCAGCAACGCCGCTGGCGGGTGAACCTGGTGATTCCGGCCAAGGCCGGCAAGACGCCATCCCCGGTGCTCTACGCGCTGGATGGCAATGCCGTCGCCATGGTGCTGGACCAGCCGCTGCTGGCCGAACTGGCCGCGCGCGAGGCGCCGCCGGTGCTGGTGCTGATCGGCTACGACAATGACCTGCGCATCGATTCCAAGGCGCGCACCCGCGACTACACCGCGTGGATCGACCGCGCCGACGATGAGAGCGGTACGACCCAGGCGGTCGGCGGTGGTGCTGCGGCCTTTCTGGATGTGATCGAACGCCGCATCAAGCCGGAAGTCGAGCGTCGCGCACGCATCGATACGCAGCAGCAAGCGCTGTGGGGCCACTCGCTGGGTGGGTTGTTCGTGCTCAATGCGCTGTACACCCGTCCCGCCGCCTTCCAGTCCTATCTGGCGGCCAGTCCCTCGCTGTGGTGGAGCCAGGGCGCGGCGCTGGGTGATCCGGAACAGCAGTTCGTGCAGAACGTGCATGGCCAGCCGGCAAAGCTCTGGTTGATGCTGGGCGGTGCCGAGCGTGTTGGCGATCGTGGCAAGCGTGACATGAGCAACCCACGGGTGGTCGCGCATCTGCGCCGCATCGGTGGCGCCACGCCGGATGCGGCGATGCAGTTGTCAGAACGGTTGGCCAAGGTGCCGGGCATGAGCGTGCAGTACCGCGAGTTCCCGGGGCTGGGACACGGCCCGATGCTGCCGGCCGCGTTCCATGCCGCGCTGCATGAACTGTACGGCGTGACCGACCGCAGCGCCGGTGACGGTGCCCCCACGGGTGGTGACAACGCCGCCGAGTGAATCCCTTCGCACGCGATGCCGTGCGACCCCACTACCCAGGCGAGGCTGCCGGCGTGCAGCGGCCCAGGCAACCGATGAATCCCGCGTCACGTGGCGCGGCCTACGTGTGCAAGGAGCCTTCCATGTCGTTCCGTCCGTCTTTCCGTCTCACCTCTCTCGCCGCCGGCCTGTTGCTGGCGGTGACCGCCACCGCGCAGCCGGTGTTCGACCAGCCGGCCAACGCCACCTTCAAGGGTGAAGTCGTCTCACGCGGTGAGAACGTGGTTCCCGGCAGCACTGCCGACGTGGTCGGCCGCGGTTTCGTGCCGGGCCAGAAGGTCAGCCTGCTGCGTGGCGATAACGTGCTCAACGCGCAGCCGCTGGTGGTCGACGCGGATGGCAACTTCAAGACCCAGTTGAGCATTCCGGCCGACGCGGTGCCGGGCACCCATCCGGTTGTGGTGCGCGCCAGCCAACCGGCTGCGGCCACCGTGCTGAAGCTGCGCGTTTCGCCGCAGCTGCCGCTGTCCGGCCAGGCGCAGTTCGCCACCCAGTCCAACAAGCTGGTGCCGGGCCTGTACCAGTCCGCCTACAGCGCCGCCAGCAACGCAGTGTTCGTGACCTCGGCGGTGGGTCGCCCGCCGGTGACCCAGTCGCAGCTGCTGAAGCTGGACCCGAAGTCGCTGAAGGTGACCAAGGCGATCACCCCGGCGCAGGTGCCGGGCAGCACCAACGGTGCGGTCTATGCGGTCTACGGCGTGGGCGTGGATGACACCAACGGCAATGTCTGGGTCACCAACACCCGCCAGAATTCCATCGCGGTCTATGGCCAGAAGGACCTGTCGCTGGTCCACCAGTTCCCGGTCGATGCCGTGCCGCACGCGCGCGACGTGGTGGTCGACGGCACGCGCGGCAAGGTGTTCGCCTCTGCCACCGGCGAGGACCACCTGTCGGTGTTCGATGCGAAGACCTTCAAGGAACTGCCGCAGGTGACGCTGGAATCCGGCGTGGACGACGGCAAGTTCACCCCGATGAGCCTGGTGCTGGACGAGAAGGGCGGCAAGCTGTTCACCGTCAGCATCGGCACCCCGGAGGCGGCAGTGATCGATGTGGCCAGCGGCAAGGTCGAGAAGGTCATCGATCTGGGCAATTCGATCAGTGCCTCGGGCGTGGCCTTCGACGCGGCGCGCAACCGCCTGTACGTGGCCTCGCAGGGCACCGACAACCTGCTGATCGTCGACGTGGCCGCCGGCAAGGTGCTGCACGATGTGCCGGTCGGCGCCGGCGCGCTGAACGTCGCCTTCGATGATGCCTCCGGCCTGGCCTACGTCAGCAACCGTGGCGCTGGCACGGTCACCGTGGTGAACGGTGACGGCAAGGTGGTCGCCAATCTTGATGGCGGCACGCTGCCGAACCACGTCCGCGCCGATGGCAAGGGCAACGTGTTCGCGGTGAACAAGTCGCGCGGCGCTGAAGACCCGAAGGGTGACCGCATCACCCGCATCACCCGCATCACCCCGAAGCAGTAAGTCACACGGTGGGGCGGCGTGCGCGTCGCCCTGCCAGCAAGGAGAAAGTGCATGAACATCGCGTCCCGTCTGCGCCTGTGTGCGCTTCCGTTCGCTGTTTCGCTGGCGCTGGCTGCCTGTGGCGGCTCGTCGGCTCCCTCTGATGCCAATACGCCTGCCGAGTCGCCCCCAGCAACGGCGGCCGCTGCGGAAACCGCGCTGCCGGCAGGCTGGCAGCGCGTGGCAGGAGCCGAAATGCCGGCCGTGCACGGCCAGAAGGCGGTGCTGCCGGCCAAGGTGCATTCCGATGATGGCGCCGATATCGAAGTGGCCGATACCAGTCGCATCATCGCCGGTGGCGACGACGTCATCGCGGTGATCGAAGCACTGGGGCTGGGCAAGCAGGTATTTGCCGCGCCGACCAACACCACCACCCAGGCCGGCCTGGCCGCGCCGCACCAGTTCCTGTTCAACCGCACCACTGGCGTGGAGGGCGTGCTGAGCCTGCAGGGCTCGCTGTTCCTCGGCAACAGCCTGCGCCGCCACACCGAACTGGCCAGGAAGCTGCGCGAGGTGGGCGAGCCGGCGGTGGTCATCGATGACCTGCAGCCGGCGCCGGACAAGGTGCGCAAGGTCGCCGCGGCACTAGGGCTGGCCGAGGCAGGGCAAGCACTGGCCACGCAGGTGCAGCGTCAGCTCGACGAGGCTGCAGCGATTGGCAAGGGCCTGGGCCATGCGCCACGACTGATCCACGTATCGGCCACCGGCGCTGGCGGCTCACCGACTGTTGCCGGTGCCGACAGCGCCTCGGCGCAGCTGATTGCGCTGGCTGGCGGCGTCAACATCGGCACCGAGGCGGGGGTGAAGAACTACTCGCAGCTGAGCAATGAAGGCGTGGTCGCCGCAGCGCCGGAGGTGATCCTGGTGACCGAGCATGACCTGCAGCTGTTCGGCGGTGCCGAGGGCTTGTGGAAGGCGTACCCGACGCTGAAGCAGACCCCGGCCGGGCAGGCCAATCGGGTCTGGGTGATGCCGGACGTGCAGCTGAAGTACACCAGTGTTGGTTCCGGTGCGGGCGCGCTGGCGCTGGCCAAGGCCCTGGCGGCGTTGCCGAAGGCATGAGTCCGGCGGATCGGCGCCGCCGTCGCGGGCGGACGATGTTGCTGGTGGCGTTGCTGGCACTGCTGGGTGCGGTGCTGGCCTCGTTCGCCGTGGGCCCGCTGCGGCTGCCGCCGCTGGAGGTGATGCAGGCGTTGGCGGTGAAGCTGGGGCTGCTCGATCCGCAGGCGGTCAGCAGTCGCGACCTCGCCGTGGTCTGGCAGCTGCGCATTCCGCGTGCCTTGCTGGGCGCGATGGTCGGTGCGTCGCTGGCGATGGCCGGTGCCAGCCTGCAGGGCCTGTTCGGCAATCCGCTGGCCGACCCCGGGATCGTCGGTGTCAGCCAGGGCGCTGCGCTGGGTGCGGTGGCTGCCATCGTGCTGGGGGCCGCCGGTGCGGCAGGCTGGCTGGTGCCAGTGGCCGCGTTCGTTGGCGGTGCGCTGGCGATCGGCCTGACCTATGCGCTGGCGCGGCCCGGGAAAGGCAGTGGCAATGCCACGCTGCTGCTGGTCGGCATCGCGATGGCCGCGTTCTGCTCGGCGCTGATCGGTTTCCTCACCTACATCGCCAGCGAAAGCGAACTGCAGTCGCTGGTGTTCTGGCAGATGGGCTCGCTAGCGCGTGCCAACTGGGCCGATGTGGCGGCGGTGGTGCCCCTGTTTGCGATCGGCGTGTTCGCGTTGCAGCGGTTGGCCACGCCATTGGACATGCTGGCGCTGGGCGAACGCCAGGCGCAGCACCTCGGGCTGGACGTGACCCGCACGCGGCGTCGCCTGGTGGCGTTCAGTGCGCTGCTGGTGGGCGCGGCGGTGGCCTTTGCCGGTTCGATCAGTTTCGTGGGCCTGGTGGTGCCGCACGTGGCACGCCTGCTGGTCGGCCCCGGGCATCGCTGGTTGCTGCCGTTGTCCGGCCTGCTCGGTGCGCTGCTGATCGTAGTGGCCGACACCGCGGCCCGCACGCTCGATCCGCCGGCGGAGATTCCGCTGGGCTTGTTCTCGGCCGCGCTGGGCGCGCCGTTCTTCCTCTGGCTGGTGCTGCAGCAGCGCCGCAAGGCGGCGCCATGAGCGTACTGCTGAAGCTGCACGAGGTGGTGGTGCGCCGCCAGCAGCGCGAGATCCTGCATGGCATCTCGCTGGCGTTCGAGCCGGGTACCGTGACTGCGCTGGTTGGCCCGAACGGCGCAGGCAAGTCCACGTTGCTGGCGGTAGCGGCCGGCGACCTGCGCGCCGATGCGGGCGAGGTGAGCCTGTTGGGCAAACCGCTGGCCAGCTACAAGGCCGGGCCGCTGGCGCGCGAGCGCGCGGTAATGCCGCAGGAGCACGGCGTTCGTTTCGCCTTCAGCGTAGAGGAGGTGGTGGCGATGGGCCGGTTGCCACACCCGCCGGACCCGGTCACGGACGAAGCCCGGGTGGAAGCGGCCATCGATGCCGCCGAACTGCAGGCGCTGCGCCTGCGCGAGGTGCAGCAGCTGTCCGGTGGCGAGTCCGCCCGCACCACGTTCGCGCGCGTGCTGGCGCAGGACACGCCGTTGCTGCTGCTCGATGAGCCGACCGCCGCGCTGGATCTGCGCCATCAGGAGCGCACGCTGCGCAGTGTGCGCGCCTGTGCCGAAGCCGGTGCGTGCGTGATCGTGGTGCTGCACGACCTCAATCTTGCCGCCGGCTATGCCGATCGCATCGTGCTGCTGGAGCAAGGCAGGGTGGCAGCCGATGGCACGCCGCTGCAGGTGCTGACCGAAGACAACCTGCAGCGGGTCTACCAGCAGGATGTGGTGGTGCTGGAGCACCCGCGGCGCGGCGTGCCGCTGGTGGTGGTGACCTGAGCGAGGGCCCGCCAGGTTGCTCCGGGTATCATGATTGCTTCGTTTTCTTCAATGGACTGATGCCATGTTCCGCACCGTTACCTGCAGCGTGCTGCTCGCCGCAATGATTGCTTCCGCTTGCGCTGCCAATGCGGCGTCGACCTCTCAGGTTTCGCTGACCGACGCGGCCGAGAACGCCTCGCTGATCGAGACCCGACATTCCAATAGCGACGGTGCCGCTGTGACGTCGATGAAGACGCAGTACTTCGCCAACGAGGAAATGTCGGTGAGCTGGGACGACCAGCAGGTGCTGGTGCTGTGCAGGGAGACGGCGTACCTGAAGATTCCTGCGACCAAGCTCAAGGTCGGTGCGTTGACCTCCGAACAGCGGCAGATGATCGTCTATCAGGCGCTGATGTCAGGCCTGGGGGCTGTCGCGGGCGTCATCGGGCCGGCCGGCGAGGTGGTGGCCGTGGCCGATGACGGCAGCGAGACCCGCAGCGTTGGCGAAAGCAGCTGGGCGTATGGTGTTGAGCGATACGAGGTGATCACCCAGCGGTTGCCGGACGGTGCACTTCGGGTCCGGACCCGCAAGACGGAAACCGTGAATACCGCGCCTCCGGCGGGCCTGGACGACATGTTCAGTACCGAGGACGATCAGGCGGCACGCCTGTCCGAGCTGGCGCCGGTGGGGAGCTGGACCGAAGTGCTGATCCACGGTGGCGCACGGCTGCCGCACATGGACCCGGCGACGTCGCTGAAGGGCTGGATCTCGATGGGCGACGACCAGGCGGCGACCGTGGGTGAGGCGCGCAAGCTGCACGACTGCAAGTAGGACATGGCAGGGGTCAGAGCCCTTTGCTTTGGGCAAAGGGATCCGACCCCGATGTCGTTCGGCCTCATCGTTCTATTAATGTGTGCAATATTCACTTGCGCGCCAGATTGGCAGGTCTAGAATGCGCCCCATGAACCGGATGCCGCTCCTGAAGTTTTTCACCCTGACCCGCGCAAGCGCGGAACGGGCGTGTCTGCCTGGAGCCCCACGAGGCCGTTGAAGCGGCCATCGCTGGACCTTCGACAGAGCGCCCTCCGGGGCGCTCTTTTTGTTTTTGTTTCTCATTAGTCGACTAACAGTCGACTCTACCCAGTCGACTCTACCCAGTCGACTCTACCCAGTCGACGCTACCTACTCGACTCTACCCAGTACTGCGAAGGAGAACGTGCCATGCACCAGATCGCCGAGACCGAACGCTAGCCGCGCACCCTGTCGCCAACCGGGGTGTGCGGCCCCTGAAGTTGGCTTTGCAGGAACCTCTTTATGAACACCCACGTCCTTTCCCGTCGTCGCAACCTTGGCATCATTGCCCACATCGACGCCGGCAAAACCACGCTGACCGAACGCCTGCTGTGGAAAAGCGGCGAGATCCACCGCGTCGGCGAAGTGCACGACGGCAATGCAACCACCGATTTCTCGGCGATCGAGCGCGAACGCGGCATCACCATCGGCGCTGCCGCCGTGCAGGCGCAGTGGGCGCCGCGTGACCTGCCGCCGCATCGGCTGACCCTGATCGACACCCCCGGCCACATCGACTTCGCCATCGAAGTCGAACGTTCACTGCGCGTGCTCGACGGTGCTGTGGCCGTGTTCTCGGCCGTCGACGGTGTGCAACCGCAGTCCGAGACGGTGTGGCGCCAGGCGCGCCGCCATCGCGTGCCGCTGATCGCTTTCGTCAACAAGATGGACCGCGTCGGCGCTTCGTTCGAGCGCGTGCTGGAGCAGTTGCAGGACAAGCTGCAGGCGCGACCGTGGACACTGGGCGTGCCGTTGGGCAGCGAAAGCGACTTCAATGGCTGGGTCGACCTGGTCGACGAGCGCGTGCTGCAGTGGCGCGACGGTGCGGCGACGGTCATCACCCCGTGGGACGACGCGGCACGCGCGCAGTGGCAGGTTCAGCGCGATGCGCTGGTCGAGGCCGTGGCCGATCATGACGAAGAACTGGCCGATGCCTGGCTGGAAGGTCGCGTGATCGATGCCGGGCAGCTGCGCGCGGCGATCCGCCGGGCGACGCTGGCGGGTGCGGGCGTGCCTGTGCTGGCCGGTGCTGCGTTCAAGGACAAGGGTATCGAGACACTGCTGGATGCGGTGGTCGATTACCTGCCGTCGCCGCTGGATCGCCCTGCCGTGACCGCCGAAAGCGAGAGCGGCGAGGTGGTGCTGCCGCCGGATCCGGACGGTCCGCTGGCGGGCCTGCTGTTCAAGATCACCCACCAGCAGCACGGCGCGCTGAGCTTCGTGCGGCTGTACTCGGGGACCTTGAAGGTGGGCGACGCGGTGGCCAGCTCGCAGCACCCACAGGGACGGCGTGTCAGCCGGCTGGTGCGGGTGCAGGCCGACCAGACCCACGACATCGAGCAGGCCGTGGCCGGTGACATTGTCGCGGTGCTGGGCTGGAAGGATGCGGTCAGTGGCGAAACGCTGAGCGGCCGTGCGCAGCCGCTGCGCTTGGAGAACATCCAGGCCCAGGCGCCGGTGCTGGCGTGGCGCCTGGAGCCGGCGCGTGCGGCCGAACTGATCAGGATGGCGCAGGGCCTGGCCAGCCTGGCCCAGGAAGACCCGTCGTTCCGCGTCGAAACCGATCGCGACACGGCGGAAACCCTGGTCTGGGGCATGGGCGAGCTGCACCTGGAGGTGATGGTCGAGCGCCTGCGCAGCGAATGGAAGGTGGACGTGGGCGTAGGTGCGCCGCGCGTGGCCTACCAGGAGACGCCGCTGCGTGCGATGACCGGCGTCGTCGGGCGACTGGTCAAGCAGACCGGTGGCCAGGGCCAGTTCGCGCACGTGGTGCTGGATGTGTCGCCGCGTGAGGACGACCAGGTGGTGTTCAACGACCGCATCGTCGGTGGCGTGGTGCCGCGCAGCTTCATCGCTGCGGTGGAGAAGGGTGTACGTGCCGCGCTGTCGGAAGGGCCGCAGGGTCATCCGGTGGTCGGCATCGAGGTCAGTCTTGTCGATGGCCAGACCCATGCCAAGGACTCTTCGGAGATGGCGTTCCATCGCGCGGGTGCCGAGGCGATCAAGGCCGCGCTGGCCGAAGGTGGCACGCAGCTGCTGGAACCGGTGATGGCGGTGACGGTGCATTCGCCGTCGGCGTCGGTGGGCGATGTGGTCGGCGACCTCAACCGGCGCCACGGTCGCATCGCCCGCATCGAGGGCCAGGACGGTCGCGCTGAGGTCAGCGGTTTTGCGCCATTGGCGCAGCTGGTGGGTTACACCACGTCGCTGCGTTCGCTCAGCCAGGGGCGGGCGAGTAGCGAGGCGCACCTGCACGGCTACGAGCCGGTACGCGCTGCATGAGGAAAGGTGGGGAGCCCGTTCGCGGGCTCCCCTTTTTGTGTTCGGGGCGCGCATCCACGCATGGCGTGGATCTACCGGGCGATCGGGTCGCGAGCTCTGCAGTAGATCCACTCCATGCGGGGATGGGGCCCTCGGGATGCGATTTTTTGCATTGCATCGCAACAAAACTGCAGAAAAGGCTGGATTAAAGTGATGCCTCACGATAAATTGCGCACCCCCCGTTGCTCGCCGCCGCCCGCACCCTTCTCATGCGTGATGACAAAGACCCCGGAACCCTGGAGCTGACCCTGCCGCGAAAGCGCGGCCGTCCGCCCAAGTTCGGGTACGCCATGAGTGACGCGCAACGGGCCGCGCGCTACCGCGCGCGCCGGGCAGGGCAGGCCAACCACGCGGATGTGCGCTCCTGTTCGGACATGGTGCTGCTGGACAAGATCCGCGCAGCGGTCAGCGCGCGTGACACCGAACTGGCCGGTTTCCTGGTCCATGTGCTCTGGCAGCGGTACCCCCTGCAGCTGAAATAGGCCGACGATGGGGTGGCCGTTGTCATCGAGCTTGTTGATAATGCGGGATTCAGGTTGTTCCCGCTGGCGCGCCCGGGATGGCAGGCGCGCATGATCGAACGGTTCCCAAGATGACCACCACCAGCGACACCACCACCGAAGCGGCGCCGAGCAACGCCCCCCTGTTCTACACCCGTCCGGTGCCGCTGCAGGCCGATGTGCACGCCGACCTGCGCATCCTGCCGGGCAGGCTCGAGTTTGCCGCGGGCAACAACGCCATTCCGCTGGTGCTCGGCGAGTTCTCGCTGGCGCTGCACCACTTCCCGATCCTCTTCGCTGGCCCGACCGCAGTGCCGATGGCTGCCGTTGGCGTATCCGACCAGAACCTGTTCATCAAGGATGGCCTGTGGGAAGACGAGGCCTATATCCCGGCCTACCTGCGTCGCCACCCCTTCATCTTCATCGACACCGGCTCGGACAATGATTTCCTGCTGGGCATCGACGAAGAGAGCTCGCGCGTGGTCAAGGGCGGTGACGAAGGCCAGCCGCTGTTCGTCGATGGCAAGGCCACCGACATGGTGCAGCAGGCGCTGGAGTTCTGTGGCCAGTTCACCCGTGAGCACGAACAGACCCAGGCTTTCTCCAAGGCCCTGATCGACAACGGCCTGTTGGTCGAGCGCAACGCCACCGTGCGTACCCCGGATGGCCGTGAGTTCAACCTCAATGGTTTCCAGGTCGTCGACGTCGAGAAGTTCGTCGCGCTGCCGGAAGCCACTGTGGTCGAGTGGCATCGCAGTGGTTGGCTGGCGCTGATCCACCAGCACCTGATGTCGCTGGGTCGCTTCAACGACCTGACCCGTCGCCAGGTCGAGCGTCTGGCGGCCTGATCAGGCCCCGGGCATGGCTTCCGCAGCGCGGGAGCCATGCCATTGCTGAAGGACGCGCAACAGGCGTCGCGCATCGGCCCAGTCGGGTGTGGCGTCGCGACCCAGCTCCCACAGGTCGCCCGCCGTGTCCGCCTCTACGGCAGCTCCGTATATCTGCAGGGCCCCCTGAAGCCGGTGCGCGTGATGGCATAGGTCAGTGGCACTGGCGTCATCGATGGCCTGTTCGATCCGCAGCAGCTCGTGGCCGATGTCCGTGATGTAGGCGGCGTCGCCTGCGGCTGTGCCCATTGCGATGGCCTGTCCGGTCGCCGGCAGCTCCAGCGCCCGCAGCAGTGACTCAAGCTGTAGTGGCTTGGTCAGGGTGGCGTCGAACCCTGCTTTCCGGCAGCGCGCCACATGCCGACGATCACGGCGTGCCGACAGCGCGATCAGTCGCAGTGGGGCACGCGCCTGCCTGCGCAACTGCATGGCCAGCGCATAGCCATCCATGTCCCCGAGCCCGATGTCGAGCAGGATCACGCTGCGCGGTCTCACGGCCTGCTCGGCAAGCGCGCTGGCGGCGTCGCCAGACGCGTGTACATCGGCACCCAGGCGGCGCAGCTGCTCGCTGATGACCCGGCGATTGAGGGCGTGGTCCTCCACCAGCAGCAGCTCAACCCCGCCCAGCGGCGTTCCCGCGCCGGCGCTGGCGGTTGACGTGACCTTGGCCTTGGCGGGGCGTACCGGCAGGCGCAGGGTGAAGCGACTGCCGCGCCCGGGGACGCTGTGTACTGACAGGTTGCCGCCCATTGCGCGGGCAAGCGCATGCGCGATCATCAGTCCCAATCCGCTGCCTCCGCGCTCCTTGCCGTCTCCGCCCTGCTGGAATGGCTGGAACAGCACGGTGAGTTGCTCTGCAGTGATGCCGATTCCGCTGTCGATCACATCCAGCATGAGCTCACGAGGGTGGTTGCCTGGCGTCAGTTGAAGGCGCAGCTCGATGCCGCCGACGTCGGTGAACTTGAGTGCGTTTCCCAGCAGGTTGTCGATGATCTGGCGCAGTCCTTCCGGATCGATGGCGACAATGGGGCAGGGCTCGGGGAGGCAGTCGAAGCGAAGCGCCAGCCCGCGCTGCCGAGCCTGGGGACGAATTGCATCCAGCGATTGGCGGCAGAGTCGTGCAATGTCGCAAGGTTCTACGTGCGGCTTGAAGGTGCCGCTGGCCAGGCGTGAGAACTCCAGCGAGCGGTTGAGCAGGTTGCGCAGCGAGGAGCCCGCGGCATGTGCAGCCGCCAGCGCTTCTCGCTGCCCCATGGGCGCCGACGGCTGGCTGAGCAGGTCGATCGAGGCAAGGACTGCCTGGGCCGAATTGCGCACCTCGTGGCTCAACATGCCAATCGCGCGGGCGCGGGCACGGCCTTCAGCACGCAGGCGCCTGTGCCAGGCATGCCACAGGAACGGGGCGACTGCCAATGCGGCAGCCAGGGCCGGCAGCCACTGCGGGGGCAGCTGACGCATCCAGTCCAGGACGTGCTCCAGCGAGGCGGGGGCCGCCTGTTGGGCCCATAGCTGCAACAGGCCGGCATGTTCCTCCAGCGTAATGTCGTGCAATGCCCGCTCGATGCGCTCCAGCAGCTGGCGATCTTCGTGGCGCGCAAGCAGGTGCAGGTCGGTGGAGAAATCGCTGTCGAAAGGCTGCAGGTGCAAGTGCCCGGCGAAATGCCGACGGATCAGGGGCCGCAGGGTCGTTTCCAGGCCGATTGCCAGATCGGCGGTGCCGTTTTCAACAGCTGCCAGCGTGGCGTGCCGATCGGCCAGGTGTAGCAGGCGGACGTGCGGATGGCGCGCGGCCAGCCATCCCGCATACGGCCCCCCTTCGAGCACGGCCAGGACCTGGTGGTCCAGTTCCGTGATATCGCGTGGCAGGCGTTCGCCGCTGCGGCCGGCGAGCATCGTCTTGCCACCGCGGAACGTGCTGGATGCCACCAGGCCGGGGCAGGGTGGCTGCAGGTGGTTGCCAATCACCAGTACCAGATCCGCTTCGCGTCTGCAGACGGCAGCCACCGATGCGCCGGTGCTGGGATGCTGGTGCTCCTGGAACTGCAGCTGCGAACGCCGTGCAACCAGATTGGCGTAGCCATGGGCCAGGCTTGGCAACGTCGTGCCGCCAGCGAGTGCAGCGGGTACCGGGTGCAGCGACGGCGTGGTCGCCACCCGGACTTCGCGCCCCGGCCCCCATTCAAGTGATGACGCATCCTCGGCCGACGCGGCGGGAAGCAGGATGAGCGCCAACAGCAGGAGGGTGGATGTACGCATTCGATCGCGCATCTTCACGGTGATTCCAGCTGCTGCCGCATGGCGTAGATCTCGGCATCGTTGCGCAGCCTGAGCTTGCGCAGGGCCGCAACCTTCTGTGTGCTGACGGTCTTGATGCTGCGATGGCGGCGGAGCGCGATTTCCGAAACGGTCAGGCCCGCCAGCAGGAGCTCCAGTACTTCGCGCTCGTTGCGGCTGAGCTCTTCGCAGTCTCCCGGCAGCGTGCAGTCGGGTGGCAGTCGCGGAAGGCCCTGCGATACCCGCACGATCGCGTCCGCGAGCATCGGCAGTGGTTCGGCCTTGCTGACCACGCCGCTGACACCCGTGGCGATGAGCTGGTTGATGTGGATCGAGGGTGAAAGGGTCGCAAAAGCGAGCAGGGTGACGCGAGGAAAGTGCTCGCGCAGCAGCGGGGTCAGCTCGGACGCGCTGCGATCGTCGCGGGCCAGGGTCAGATCGATGATCGCGACATCCACCCGCATCTGCTGGAGGCTGTCGATGAGTTCGTCGCTGCGGGCGTGGCTGGCGACGATACGGAAGCGGGCGTCGCGGGAGAGGTGCAGGGCAGTGCCGCGACGGACGACTTCGTGGTCGTCCAGTAGTGCCAGTCGCAGCGGGCGCGGGGCAGGAGGTCCATTCATGCGCAGGGAGGTGATCGGCGCCCATGGGGCGTGATGACCATTCTGGCGCTGCTGTCGCGGCGAACATCGAAAATGCTTGATTTTTGCGATTATTCCTAAGAATCGATGCGCTTTATCCATCGATTCGGGGCTATCCATTGGCGGGATGGATTGCCAGGGCGGAAACAAGCCGTTTCCGCAAGCGTGATGGCGCTTGGCGTGGATGTCATCGGGAAGCTTCCGGTGCGGCATGCCACCGATCCGCACCGGCCGGGATCGACTTCAGGGCGTTCGCCCCTCGTCGCGCAGGCTGCGTGCCATCTCGCTGGTTCCCGCCCAGCCAAGGTCGGCGTACAGCGGCTTCCCTTGCGCGGTGGCATGCAGGACCGCGTAGGTGGCGCCACGCTCGGCGAAGGCGTGGTCTGCCAGGACCATCAGCTTCCGGGCGATGCCCCGGCGGCGGTACTCCGGTTCCACATACACGTTGAGGACGTAGCCGCGGCAGCCCTGTTCCGGATGGGCAGGGTGGGGTGGCCAGTCGATCAGCATCAGGCCAATGCCGGCGATGGTTCTGCCCTGGTCTGCAAGAACATGGCCGAAGTACTCGCCCGAGGCCAGGCGCGGCGCCAGCCAGGCACGGAAAGGAGCCGCCATCGCCCGCAGGACCTCCTCGGTCCGCCCACTCTCGCGGAACATGGCTTCGCGGTGGGCACAGATCACATCCAGGTCGCTCGCACGGATCTGCCGCACTTCAAGCCCGTTCCATGTCGCTTCTGCGTGGCTGCCCATCGTGCTGATCCCCGGCTCAGGTCTGTCCGGGAATTCTGGCATCCTCTGCCGGGTGATGCATGACGCAGGGCGCAATCGGGTCGTTGTTGCCACGCACTACCGGATGGATTGCGGCACGCGCCGCAGCCGGCGGATGTCGTAGCCCATTTCGGCGATGCGCTGCACGGCTTTCTGGTAGTCGCCATCGGCCACCTGCGGCGTACGTGCCATGTACCAGACATAGTCGCGCTTGCTGCGCGCGACGATGGTCTGGCGGTAGTCGTCATCCAGCCAGGCGATGATGTACTCGGCCTGGATCGGCCAGATGAACTGCATGCCCCAGACCGCGCCATGACCTTCCTCTTCAACATGGCCGATGGGGTGCATCGACCTCTGCGGGGCATCGAAGCTGCCCTTGCGATAGGTGAAGGTGGTCTGGATGCGCCCATCGGGCTTCAAGGCATAGCTTTCCACTGCATCGTAGGCATCGCGTTCGGGCCAGGACGGGATATGGGCGATCACGTACCAGTCGCCCATGAAGCGTGGCACATCCACCGAAGGCGCCTGCGGAAGTGGCCGGGTATCGCTGGAGGAGCAGCCTGAGCCGAACAGGCCGACCGCGATCAGCGGAAGCAGCGTGAACATGCGCATGTCACACCTCAGCGGGGACGGAACAGGTAGTGGGCCACCAGCCATTGCTGGCCGTCGTCGTAGCCGAACAGTTCGGCACACGCCATCCAGAACATCCGCCAGCGCTGCCACCAGATCTTCGCCGCTGCCTGGCCGTAGGTGGCGACCAGCACCGGCATCACTCTCTCGCGGGCTGCATCCTGGTTGGCCAGCCAATGCTCGGCAGTGCGCTGGTAGTGGGTGCCCTCCAGCAGCCAGCGTTGATCGAGCCGCAGGTCGTGCTGGAAATGCAGCAGCGTGTCGGCCGCCGGCATCAGGCCGCCGGTGAAGAAGTGGCGGCCCATCCAGTTGTCGCCCCCCTCGGCCTCGAACGGATACATCAGCGTGCGATGGGCGAAGATGTGCACGAACAACGCACCGTCCGGCTTCAGCCACTGCGCAATGCGCGCCAGCAGGCGCTCGTAGTTGCGCACGTGCTCGAACATCTCGACCGAAACGCAGCGATCAAACTGCGCCGAGGGCAACTCCAGCTGGTTCACGTCACGGGTGAGCACCTGCACGTTGTGCAGCCCGCGCGCCTTGCACTGGGCCATGATGTGCTGGCGCTGGCTGTGCGAGTTGGATACCGCGGTGATCGCTGCGTGCGGATAGCGCTCGGCCATCCATAGCGTCAGCGAGCCCCAGCCGCAGCCCAGCTCAAGAATCTGCTGGCCATCGGCCAGTCCGGCGCGCTGGCCGTACAGTTCCAGCATGGCGTCCTCCGCCTGGTCCAGCGTTTCGCGCCCGGTGGGGTAGTAGCAGCTGCTGTACTTCAGTCGCTTGCCCAGGCAGGCCTGGAAGAAGGCTGCCGGCACTTCATAGTGTTGGCGGTTGGCTGCGTCGGTATGCAACGCGAGCGGGCTGTCGGCCAGCTCGGCGATGCGCCGGCTGAATCGTGCCGATTGGCCTTCGATGCCACCCTCGCTTTCCTCATGCAGGCGCTGCGCGCACAAGCGGCGGATGCCCGCACGCAGCGCCGCATCGGGGACCAGCCCGCGTTCGGCCCAGGCGATCAGCCCGGTTTCCGCATCTTCGGCTGGGTTCAGTGACGGGATCGCGCTCATGCGGAATGCTCCTTGGAAGAACGGGGAAACCAGGGAAAGAACATCGGTGTACTGCGCTGGTAGGCGCGATAGTCGTCGCCGCGGCTGCGCAGCGCCTGCTTCTCGGTGAATGGAATGCCGCTCAGATAGCGCAGGAACACGTACATCAGCAGCGGGCCGGCCCAGGCCAGCCACCACAGTGGCGAGCCGACCGCGAGCAGGACATAAGTGAACCAGTGCAGCCACTCGAAGAAGTAGTTGGGGTGGCGGGAATAGCGCCAGAGTCCGACGCGGCAGGTGCGGCCCCTGTTCGCCGGGTCGGCGCGGAAACGCGCCAGCTGGCGGTCGGCCAGGCTTTCGCCGCCGACGCTCAGCAGCCAGACCAGCGCTGCGGCCACCACCCACAGGGTCAGGCCGGCCCGAGGATTGGCAGCCACCGCCACGAAGGGCAGGGCGAACAGGACGATCAGCAGCGCCTGCGCCATGAAGAAGCCGAAGATCTTGCCCTGGTGGCCGTGCCAGTATTGGCGCAGGTAGCGGTAGCGTCCGTCCTCTTCTTCGTGACGGACCCGGTGCCACAGATGCAGGGCGAGTCGACTGCCCCACAGGCCGCCGAGCACGCCCAGCGCGATCCGCGGCATCACCGCACCGTCGCCCAGCAGCGCCAGCAACAGCGCCGAGGCGCCCACGCCCTTTGCCCAGAGCACATCGACCACGCCGATGTTGTGGTGGCGGCGCTGCCAGGCCCAGCCCCAGCTCATCACCAGTACGGCGTACAGCAGGACCCACATCAGATTGATCATGACGACGCTCCTGCGAAGGGCGGCTGCGGGATGTGCATGCCGCGACGGGCGGTCCGGCACAGCAGGGAAAGCGCAATGCTCCAGCCCGCGCCCAGCACCAGCAGTCCTGGCCATACAGGATCCGCGAACCGCACTGCGTCGAAACCGCGTGCGGCAGACAGATAGGCCAGAGGTGCCAGCAGCAGGCCGAACAGGGCCGGTAGGGCCGGGTGGTGCTGCAGGAAGCGCATCGACGTGGTCAGCGTCATCGCGAACGCCGCCCACAACGCCATGATCCACGGCGGTGGCGCCCAACCCAGTGGGGCCGCCGCGTAGCGCACCGTGCCGCTGGCGGCGGCACTGGCGTCGACCAGCCATGCGCAGGCCAGTGCCAACAGCAACAGCCGCAGATCCAGCCGGGGGCGCGGTGAGGTCAGCAGCTGGCTGCCGATGTAGAGCGACGCGGCCAGTAGCGCGGGCCACTGCCAGCCGCGGCCCGCGCCGGCCACGGCACACAGCCAGACCAGCTGGTTGCCGAGCAGATTGGCCCAGAAGCGATGCATGTCAGTGGCTGTCGGTCGCAGCGAAAATGGGCCGGTGGTCCGGACGGGCCAGCAGCAGATGCGAGACGCCGATCGAACGTTCCAGGAAGCCACCTTCGCAATAGGCCAGGTAGAATTCCCACAGTCGGCAGAAGCGCGCGTCAAAGCCCTGCGCCTGCACTGCCGGCAGCTGGGCCAGGAAGCGTTGGCGCCAGGCGCGAAGGGTCAATGCGTAGGAGTGGCCGAAATCCTGCTGGGCGATCAGCTGCAGGTCGCTGGATCGGCTCTTGGCGGCCATGATCGCGTTGATCGATGGGATGAAGCTGCCCGGGAACACATAGCGCTTGATGTAATCGACGCTGCGCCGGGCCTGTTCGTAGCGGTGGTCCTCGATGGTGATGGCCTGCAGCAGGGCAACGCCATCAGGCTTGAGCAGGCGCTGCAGCGTGGCCATGTAGGTGTCCAGGTATTCGGCGCCGATCGCTTCGATCATCTCGATCGACACCAGCTTGTCGAACTGGCCCTGCAGGTCGCGGTAGTCCTGCATCAGCAGCGTGACCTGGTCCTGCAGGCCCGCCTCCCGTACGCGCCGGGCGGCCAGCGCATGCTGTTCTGCAGAGATGGTGGTGGTCGTGACATGGCAGCCATAGTGCCGGGCGGCATGGACCGCGAAACCACCCCAGCCGGTGCCGATTTCCACCACGTGGTCGCCGGGTTTGAGCTGCAACTGCTGGCAGATGCGGTCCAGCTTGCGCCGCGAGGCCGATTCGAGTGGTTCGGACTCACTGGCGAACAACGCCGACGAGTACATCAGGTCCGGCGACAGGAACAGGGCAAAGAAATCGTTGCCCAGGTCATAGTGCGCGGCGATGTTGCGGCGGCTGCCCTCACGGCTGTTGCGGCGCAGGCGGTTCCAGCCCCGCAGCAGCCAGCCACCCACGCGGGCCGGGCCACGCTCCATGCCGTCCAGCAGGTCGCGATTGCGTACCAGCAGCCGGATCAGTGCCACCAGATCATCACAGTGCCATTCGCCCTGGATGTAGCTCTCGCCAGCGCCGACGCTGCCCTGCGCAGCGACCTTCCGGTAGAACGCGGGGTCATCGATGGTCACCGTTACCTGCAGCCCTGCGTGGGCGTTGCCCAGCCGGACCTCGCCAAGGGCATCGCGCACGCACAGGTGGCCATCGCGCAGCGGGGCAAGCTGTGCCAGCAGGCGACGGCGCAGGAAGGCATCCAACGCACCAGGGCGCGGCAGGGTGACCGAAGGTATGATCGAGTTCATCGCGGTTTTCCGGCAAGGCTGGGGTGGTCGTGCACGGGGTTGCGCTTCAGCCATAGCCGCAGCGCGTGCCAGTGGATGGCAGCCACCACCTGGGTGGTCATCAGTGGGTAGCCGGCGAGGACCCGCGCCAGCCCGAGGCCATCCAGGGGCCGGCGGTGCATCGTCTGGGTGGCATCGAACTGCCGGATGCCGTCGCGCCAGACCTGCATGTGCACGCGCAGGTCCTCATCGGGGCTGCTGAAGCGCCAGTCGTAGCGGCAGTCCATCGGCATGAACGGCGAGACGTGGAAGCATTTGTCGAACTGCCACCGCAGTGATGCGCCTTCGTTCGTGGCCGTAGCGACCGGCAGCACATAGGCGTGCCGTTCCTTCCAGGGAGTATTGGTGATCTCGGCCACGATGCAGTCCAGCGTGTTGCCGTCGGCCTGGTAGCAGTAGTAGAAGCTGACCGGGTTGAACACATGCCCGGCAAAGCGAAGGTGGGTGAGCAGGCGCACCGGCCCGGAAGGTCGATGACCGAGCGTCTTCGCGGCATGGTCGCGCACGGCATCGCCCAAAGGCTGTGCGGGATCGCCGAAATAGTCGCTGCGCCGGAACTCGGCAAGATTGCGGCGATTGACCGACCACAGCCAGCGCCCAGCAAACACGGTCTCCAGTTCATCCAGGTCGAGCAGCAGTTGTGCAACCGGGTAACGGAACGCATGCGGATGCGGATGATGCCGGCGATGCACCACCTGCCCGAAATAGAGGGCGCTGGCGCTCATGCCGCCACCTCGCCCGGTAGCGACACCTCGCGGTGCGATGCGCAGGCCTGCAGCGCATCCACCACGCGGCGGGCGCTGCGGATGCCATCCTCATGGAAGCCCCAGCCCCAGTAGGCCCCTGCGAACCAGGTGTGGCGATGGCCCTGCAGCTCTGCCCAGCGCTGTTGGGCGCGGACCGCGGCGTGATCGTGCACCGGATGGGCATAGTGCAGCGTGCGCAGCACCCTGGCCGGATCGATGGCCCCGCTGCGATTGAGGGTGACGACCAGCGGCGTGTTGCCGGGCAGGCCTTGCAGCAGGTTCATGCAGTAGCTGACCGTGCAGGGCGCGGCTGGATCCTGCGGGACATGCGCGTTCCAGGCCGCCCAGGCCTTGCGGTTGCGGGGCAGCAAGGACGCATCCGTGTGCAGTACCGCCTCGTTGGATTGGTAGCGGATGGCACCCAGTACCTCGCGCTCGACCGGGTCGGCATCACCCAGCAGGGCCAGCGCCTGATCGCTATGGCAGGCCAGGATGACTTCGTCGAAGGCCTCGACGCCGGCGGCGCTGTGCACGCGTGCACCCCCGGGGATGCGCTCCACCCGCTGGACCGGGCACTGCAGGCGCTCATGCACCCGCCAGCGGCGGCGCAGTGCATCCACGTAACGGGCCGACCCGCCGGTAACGACCCGCCAGGACGACCGTCCGGTCATCTGCAGCATCTGGTGGTTGGCCATGAACTGGGCCAGATAGCGCGCGGGGAAGTCCCGCACGGTGGCGGTGGGCGACGACCATAGCGCCGAGGCCATCGGCAGCAGGTGCTCTTCAATGAAGGCCTCGCCATAGCGTTGGGTGCGCAGATACTCGCCCAGCGTCGGGCCTTCCTCTTCGGCGAGCAAAAGCGGCGCATCCCGGTAGAACCGGCGCAGATCGGCCAGCATGCCCCAGAAGCGCGCCGACACCAGGTTGCGCCGCTGGCAGAACAGGCCATCCAGCGAAGTGGCGTTGTACTCCACGCCGCTGCGCTCGCTGTGCATGGAGAAGCTCATCGTGGTCGGCTGCGAGGCAACCCCCAGCTCATCGAACAGTGCCGTCAGCAGCGGGTAGTGCCGGGGATTGAAGACGATGAAGCCGGTGTCCACGGCCATGCGTATGCCTTCCACCTGCACCTCGTGGGTGTGGGTGTGCCCGCCCAGGTAGTCGCTTGCCTCGAACAGCGTCACGTCGTGCCGTTCCTGCAGCCACCAGGCGCTGGCCAGACCTGAGATGCCTGAACCGATGATGGCGATGCGCATGTCAGTACCTCGCCTTGGCCAGCACCCATTCGGGGATGGGCTTGAGGCCTTTGACCAGACCCAGCGCCGCCATCGCGCGCAGTCCGTACCAGGTCAGGTCAATCTCCCACCAACGGAAGCCCTGGCGCACGGTGCCTGGGAAGAAATGGTGGTTGTTGTGCCAGCCCTCCCCGAAGGTGAGCAGCGCCAGCCAGAGGTTGTTGCGGCTGTCATCGCGGGTCTCGAAGCGTCGACGGCCGAAGCGGTGGGCCAGCGAGTTGATGGTGACGGTGGCATGGAACAGCACGATGGTGGAAATGAAGAATCCCCACACCAGCAACTGGGGGCCGGAAGTGTGCAAGCCTGGCGCCCAGCGCTCCAGTGCTGCACCCAATGCATACAATCCGATGGCCAGCAGCACGGGAATGGCGGTATCGAAACGGTCCAGCCAGCGCAGTTCCGGGAAGCGCGCCAGGTCAGGCACCCGCGACAGGTCGGTGGCGAAGGCTTCGCGGGTCAGGAACCAACCCATGTGGCTGCGCCAGAAGCCGCCTTCGCGCGGCGAATGCGGGTCCAGCGGCTGGTCGGCGTGGCGGTGATGGTGGCGATGGTGGGCAGCCCACCACAGCGGACCGCGCTGTACGCTGGAGGCGCCGATCACCGCGAACACGAATTGTACCGCGCGCGGTGCCTGGAAGGTGCGATGCGAGAAGTAGCGGTGATAGAAGGCGGTGATGGCGAACATGCGCACTGCGTAAAGCGCCGCGGCCACGACCACCGCCGTCCACGACACGCCCACCCAGATCACCGCGATGCACGCCAGGTGCATCAGTGCGAACGGCACCGCACGCAGCCAATCGATGCGGCCCGGCGGTTCCGTGCCGGCGTCCGCGGCATTGCCGGTATCGACCCAGCGCTGCAGCGTGCGCAGCAGGCGCCAGCGTCGATGGGGGAGGGGCGATACAGAGGCCATGGCGGATCTCGGCGGGTGTCGTGTCTTCCTGTACGCAGCAGAATGCGTAATGGATGCGACGTGTTGCAGTGAATGTCGGCTTCACGTGTTCGTGACGGGGCAGCGGTCGACCAGCGGCTGCGCCCATGCCTGCTGCCACTCAGGCGTGGGGCGTTGCGCGGGTGGCGAGCCAAAGCGCACCGTCACCTGCGGATAGATGCCCCGCGCATCGCGCAGGTTGCTGGTGCCGTTGAATTCCAGCAGGCGCCGGTCGGCGCTGGCATAGACCAGCGACAGGCGGGGCGCGATGCCGCCATACCAGGTGTCGAGGCTGACCTCGAACGACTGGGCGTCGATGCCTTGCCAGCGCAGGGTGCCGGTATGCCGCACCTGCACCGGGAAGTAGCGCTGTCGCCCAGGCACCAGGAACGGCAGCGAGAGGCGCTCGCCCTTCATCAGCGCCGCCCAGTGCAGGCGGACCGCCGCATCGAATCCCGCATCGATCACCGCGTCCTGCGGCAGATCGAGCCTGCGCTGCCGGAGCGGACTGGCGGCATCCTCCTTCCAGGCCACCGATACTGCGCCGCTGACGGCCTCGATCTCGGCTGTCTGGCCACTGCGCCGGTCCTCCAGTGAATAGCCGCGTGCCTGCGGACGGGTGCTGGCCGGCAGGTGCTTGCGGGCGAACGGCTGGCCGCCGGGGCACTGGTACAGCACCCAGCGTTCGGCACCCTCGCTCGCATCGCGGCGCCAGTGCACTTCACGGTAGAGGACCCGGCCCTGCGGGGAGGTGGCTATGCCCTCGCTCCGCAGCATGGGGGCCGCCAGCGCGGCATGGGGCAGGCACAACAACAGCCAGGCGATGCGCATGGCATTCATCCGTAAGGGCGGGTCCAGGTCGTACGGCAGGCGGGGCGGGTTGGATGCGCAATGCGGGCTGCATCCAATTGCCATTCCCGCGCGTACAGGGGACAGACCTTCACTCGCCCGCCGCGAAAGCAGATGTACCCTGACGCCGCCAGCACCCTTGCCAACCTAGACAGCGCACGCATCGTGTCCAGCTCCCAGCAGGCCAGCAGTGAGCCGAAAAACTGGGCCGGTGACATGGACGGTGTCGCGCGGCTGCGCGACCGCGACTGTTTCATGCGGATCTATGACCATTTCATGCCGCGCCTGTGCGTCTATCTGCGCGGGCTGGGCGCGCCCGAGGCGGTGGCCGAGGAGCTGGCGCAGGAATGCCTGCTGCGCCTGTGGCTGCGTGCGGCTGATTATGATGCCGCGCAGGGGGCCCTGAGTACCTGGCTGTACCGCATCGCCCGCAACCTGCATATCGACCGTGTGCGTCGCGAGCGCAGCTGGATGCAGGTGCAGGTGGCGGTGGAGGACGCCGCGATGATGGACGTGGTCGACCGCAGCAGCGCCGAACAGTTCGCCGACCAGGCCAGGTTGCGCCAGCGCATCAACGAGTTGCCCGCGGTGCAGGCGCGGCTGGTGCGGATGTCCTATTTCGAGGCCAAGAGCCACAGCGAGATCGCAGAGGCGCTGGGCATGCCGCTGGGAACGGTCAAATCGCACCTGCGCCGCGCCTTTCTGCAGCTTCAGGCCAAAGTGGGAGGTGCGCTGTGAACCCGCACCACCATCTGCACGAATCGACCCTGATGAGCTATGCCGCCGGCGCGCTGCCGGCGCCGTTGAGCATCGTCGCCGGTGCCCATCTGGAGCAGTGCCCGCATTGCCGACAGCGCCTGCGCGACGCCGAAGCGATCGGCTCGGTGCTGCTGGAGCAGACCCAGCCACCTGCAGCGGAGACGCGACGCGAACAACTGCGCGAGGCAATGCTGATGCAGCTGGCCGCGGAAGCGCCGGTGCCCATGGCTGGGGTCGCACGCTCCGTGCCGAAGGAGCGCCCCGAGGCCAATCCGGACCATCTGCCTGCATCGCTGCATCCGTACTTCGGCGCCTCGCTCAGCGACCTGCGCTGGCGCTGGATGGCGCCGGGCGTGCACTGCATCCGTGCAGAGCAGATGCCTTCGCTGATCATGCTGAAGATCGCCCCGGGCAAATGCCTGCCCATGCACAGCCATGGCCGCAGCGAACTGACCCAGATCCTGCGGGGTTCTTACAACGATGCGCTGGGGCTGTTCGCACCGGGTGACGTGGCAGATCTGGACGAAGACGTGGAACATCAACCGGTGACCGCGCCCGGTGTCCCCTGCATCTGCGTGTCAGCGCTGGATGCGCCGCTGGTGTTCAGTGGCTGGCTGGCGCGGAAGATCCAGCGTTTCGTGAAACTCTAGCGGGGATGACGATGGCCGGGACGGGCGCATTACGGATTCTGTTGACCGGTGCCGCAGGCCTGGTCGGGCAGGGTGTGGCGCTGGCCTGCCAACGCTCACCACAGGTGTCCGGCCTGACAGCGCTGGTCCGCCATCCGGGAAGTCTGAGCGGCGCCGGCAGCGAACTGATCGTTCCGGACTTCCTGCGTATCCAGGACCGGTCGGATGAACTGGCCGGGTTCGATGCCTGCTTCTACTGTGCCGGGGCGCCTCCGGTTGGCACGGCAGAGGCCGAGTACCGACGCGTGACCCTGGATACCACCCTGGCGGTGGCCCGTGCCTGGGCGGCTGCGAATCCCGAAGGGTGCTTTTTGTATGTATCCGGTGCCGGCGCGGACCCTCGGAGCCGGCTGATGCCGTTGACGATCAAGGGCGAGACCGAGGTCGCATTGCAGGGCCTGCCGGTGCGCACCGTGATGCTGCGCCCGGGCGGTGTCAGGCCGGTCCCGGGCACCGGCACCCGTCATGCCCTGTTGAAGCCCCTGTACTGGAGCGGTGCGCCGTTGATGAAGCTGGCCAGCGCGATTGCGCCATCGCTGATGACCAGCAATCTGGCTCTCGGTCAGGCGATGATTGCACTGGCCGGCAGGGAGCATCCGCCGGCCACGGTGGAGTGCGCGGACATCAACCGGATCGCCGCTGGCGCAGGCGACCCGGCCTCCTGAGCTCAGTGTGGCGCGGCCTCCAGCGCAGTGCGTACCGCCAGCGCCAGGTCACTTCGCGTAAACGGCTTCGGCAGCAGGGCAACCGCGCGTCCCTGGCTCCCCGCCTGATCGTGGTCACGTGGATAGCCCGACGTGAACAGGACGGCCACTTCCGGCCAGCGTTCGCGGACTTGACGGACCAGTTCCCAGCCCGACATGCCGGGCATCACCACGTCCGAAAACAGCAGGTCCACCCTGGTATCGGGGCGCTCCAGCAACCGCAGTGCGGAGGGGCCGTCGTGGGCTTCCAGCACGCGGTAGCCGAGCAGCCGCAGCGAATCCACCGTGTGGGCGCGGACATCGTCGTTGTCCTCGGCCACCAGGATGGTTTCCTCGCGCGATGAGTAGCCGGCCAGGCCGGTCTGCGGGATGTGTGCTTCGCGGGGCAGGGCCAGCGGCGAGCGCGGGAACATCATGGTGATGCTGGTGCCGCCGCCTTCCACCGAATCGATCAGCACGTGGCCGCCGGACTGTTTGACGAACCCATGTACCATCGACAGTCCCAGCCCGGTGCCGCGGCCGACCTGCTTGGTGGTGAAGAACGGTTCGAACACGCGGGCCAGGGTGGCCGCGTCCATGCCATGGCCGTTGTCGCGCACCCGCAACATCACGTACTGGCCTGGTGTTGCATCCGGGAACAGGGCAGCGTAGTCGTGGTCGAGGTGGCTGTTGTCGACCTCGATCACCAACCGCCCGCCGTGCGGCATCGCATCGCGGGCATTCACCGCCAGGTTCAGTACGGAGGCCTCCAGCTGGCTGATGTCGATCTCCACGCACCAGATGTCCTCGGCGCTGCGGATCTCCAGCTGCACCAGCTCACCCAGTGCACGCTGCAGCATGTCGTGCATGTCCAGCAGGCGCTCGTGGAGGTTGGCGGCCTGGCTGTGCAGCGGCTGGCGTCGGGCAAACGCCAGCAGGCGCTGGGTCAGGCTGGCGGCACGCCCGACACCCTTCAGCGCGTTGTCCAGGGCGCGGCTGACCGTCGCTCCGGCTTCGCCCGCGCGCTCGTTCAGCAGCATGGCGTGCTCGATGTTGCCGGAGATGACCGTCAGGATGTTGTTGAAATCATGCGCGATGCCGCCGGTGAGCTGGCCGACCGCCTCGATCTTCTGTGATTGGCGCAGTGCGTGTTCGGCCTGGAGGCGCGCCGTGGTTTCCACGGCCTCGGAGACCACGGCGGTGACCACGCCTTCGGCATCCAGCAGCGGACGGAACGAAAAATCGAAGCTGCGCGGCCCGGTCGGGAGTTCCAGCTCCAGTGAATGCAGCGAACTCCGGCCCTGCACGGCTGCAGCGACGGCCCGATCGATCAGCGCGCCGATGCCATCGGTTGTGGCGAACCAGAGCGATTCACCGAAGCGTTGGCCAACGACGTCCTTCTTGTCCGCCAGTACTGCGGCCAGTGACGCGTCATTGGCATCCACCACGCGCCCGGACAGATCCAGCAGCATCTGATGCTGGAAGCTGGATTCGAAGATCGCCTGCAGGCGCCGCTTGCTGGCGCGCAACTCGGCCGTGCGCGCCTGCACCTGCTGCTCGAGCAGCTGGTTGTCCTCGCGCAGGGCCAGCTCGGCCTGTTTCAGCTGCGAGACGTCGCTACCCAGGCAGATGTAGCCGGCCACGCTGCCATCGGCCGCATGCTCCGGCACGCAGTCCATCTGCACGAATCGTGATTGGCCGCTGCGGTGCACCAGTTCGACCTGGAAGCTGGTGCGTTCGCCCTGCAGCACCCGTTCCAGGCTCGGCAGGGCGTGTTCGAAGGCGGAAATGCCGCTGACATCGCGCGCTGTCCGGCCCAGCAACTCGGCCAGGCTGAATCCATGCCAGTCCAGGAACGCCTTGTTGGCGAACCGGTAGCGATGCGCGTTGTCGAGCTGGGCGATCAGCGCGGGTACGGCATCCGTCACCTGCTGCAGCTGCGCCTGGCTCTCATTCAGCGCAGCCTGCGCATGAAGCAGCTGGTTGCGCTCATGGGCTTCCTGACGGGCGCGACGGATCGCATCCGGCAGGCGCTGCAGGCGCTGCTTGACTACATAGTCGCGCGCGCCACGGGTCAGCGCCTGCACCGCCAGCTCTTCGGTCAGCGTGCCGGAGACGAAGATGAAAGGGGTCTGCGGAATCCGCTCACGTGCCAGTGCGAGGGCCGCATCGCCATCGAATCCGGGCAGCACGTGGTCGGCGAGGATCACGTCGAACGCACGGCTGTCGATGGCCTCGATGAACGCATTGCGCGTCCACAGGCGCTCGACCTCGAACTCCAGGCCGGCACGCCGCAGCTGTGCGGTGATCAGCTCCGCATCAAGCGCGCTGTCCTCCAGCATGAGGATGCGCAGGCGCTCGCTGCGGCGCGATCCATCACGCATTGTGCTGCCCCGAGCCGCTGGGCCGGTGCGGTGGTGGCTGGTTGGTGATGCCCCAGAACATGCCCAGTCCTTGGATGGCGTCAAAGAACTCCTTGAAGTCGACCGGCTTGACCACGAATGCGTTGACGCCCAGTTCGTAACTGCGCACCAGATCCTGCTCCTCGCGCGAAGAGGTCAGCATCACAACCGGGGTGCTGCTCAGGTACGGGTCGCCACGGACCTGCTCCAGTACCTCCAAGCCATTGACTTTGGGCAGCTTCAGGTCCAGCAGCACCACCACCGGGCCGCCGTGCATGGCACCGGCGAACTTGCCTTCGCAGCGCAGGTAATCCAGCGCTTCGGCGCCGTCGCGTACATGGATGACATCGTTCAACAGCTGGCAGCGCTCAAGCGCGGCCATCGTCAGCTCTGCATCCTTGGGGCTGTCCTCTACCAGGAGGATCGGCCGCAGGTCCCTCATGGGTGTTCTCCTGTGGAGCGGGGTAGGGTGAAGTGAATGGTCGCGCCCTTGCCGGGCTCGCCCTCGGCCCAGGTGCGGCCGCCATGGCGGCCGATGATGCGGCGGACATTGGCCAGGCCGATGCCGGTGCCTTCGAACTCTTCGACGTGGTGCAGGCGCTGGAACACGCCGAACAGCTTGTCCACGTAGCGCATGTCGAAGCCGCAGCCGTTGTCGCGCACGAAGAAGTGGTCTTCCTCGTCGTTTCGCTCGTGACCAACCTCGATCACTGCATGTTCGCGCTCGCGGGTGAACTTGATCGCGTTGGCCAGCAGGTTCTGCCAGACCAGGCGCAGCATCGTCGGATCGGCTTCAACCTCCGGCAGCGGTGCGAGCGTCCACTGCACGTCGCGGCCGGTGTAGTCCAGGGCCAGGCTCCGGCGCACATCCTCGGCCAGCGCGGTCATGTCCAGCCGCACACGCCCCAGCGTGGAGCGTCCCATCTGCGAGAAGCTGAGCAGGTCATCCACCAGCGTGCCGGCGGACTTGGCCGATTCCACGATCGTGTCCAGGAAGCGGCGCTCGGTATCGTTCAGGCGTTCGCCCGCCGAGCTGCCCAGCAGCTCGGAATAGCCGACAATGTGACGGAAGGGAGCGCGCAAGTCGTGGCTGACCGAATAGGAGAAGGCTTCCAGTTCCTTGTTGCTGCGGAGCAGCTGCTCGTTCAGTTCGGCCATTTCCTCGGCCTTGCGCAACACGATATCGACGATGGCCGTGCGCATCTCGTGTGCCGCGTCGCAGTCAGCGTCGCTCCACGGCAGGCTGCGCTGCTGCACGGTCTCCTTCCAGGCCTCGAACGAGTTGCGCGGGGACAGCGCCACGCCCGGTGCTGCTTCCTTGCGGGGATCGCCACCCCAGCGCACGGTGCGCACCACTTCCGGGCGGAACCACATCAGGTAACTGTCATGCAACTGCGAAATGGACACCGCCAGCAGGCCACTGGCGACGTCGGCGAGGTGCGCGGCAGGCGACCAGTCGGCTGCCAGGTGATCGGTGCAGTAGGTTTCCTGGCCGGCCTGCTGCGTGGCCAGCCAGTTCGCCAGGGCCAGCACGTCGCTGGAGGAAGGGCACTGGCCAACACGCAGGCAATCGCCCTTGTGCACGATCGCCGCGCCGGCCGCGCCGGTCAGCGACAGCAGGCTGGCCTCGTCCTGGCGCAGGGCCGCCATGAAGTCCTCGTCGCCGGCCATGCGACCCAGTAGCTTGACCAGTATGGAACGACGGGCAACGCGCTCTTCGATCGCACGCGCTCGCTCCTTCAACGCAATCTGCAGCGACAGGATCTGGCCCATGAACTCGCAGGCAGTGCGCACGTGGTAGGGCAGGCGGCGTGGCTGCACGGTGTGGCAGGACACCAGGCCCCACAAGCGGCCTTCATGCACCAGAGATACCGACATCGACGCGCCGGTCCCCATGTTGCGCATGTAGCGCAGGTGCACCGGCGAGACGCTGCGCAGCACCGCCATGCTCAGGTCGGTGGGCGGCGCGTCGCGTTGATCCTCGGTCCGCATCAGCGGGGCCGGGGTGTAGCTGTTGTCCGCGATCAGGCGCACCCGGTTGCGGCGGTAGAGTTCGCGCGCCTGTGCTGGAATATCCGATTCGGGGAAGCGCAGGTCCAGGTAGGACGGCAACAGGCCGTTGCCATCCTCGGCCACCACGACACCGTTCCAGCCAGCATCGAACTGGTAGACCAGGGTGCGGTCGAAGCCGGTGAGCCGGCGCATGTGCGCGGCAGCCAGCTGGCAGAGATCTTCCACGGTGCTGGCCGACTCGATGCCGGCCATCAGCTCGCGGATGGCCGGATACAGCTCTTCCAGCGAGCCGGGCTGGCCCGGAACCGGTGCTTCCAGCTCGACCAGCAGATCGGTGGCGGAACGGTGCACCAGCAGCTGATGCCGGCCGTGGCCATCCAGATGCACGGCACCGACATGGGCACTGCTGCCGATCACGGCCTGCTGGAACAAGCCTTGGAACGGCGCCAGCACGCCGCCGAACACCTCACTGACGTGCCGCATCAACGGTTCGCCGAACTGCAGCAGCAGCCCGGGCTGGCTGATGGCGCGCTCGCGCACCTGCAGGGACTGCGGTTCAACGACCAGAAGCACACCGTAGGGCTGGATCGCGCCGGGGGTGTGGATCGGTTCGCGCGCGCAACTGGACAAGGCAGTGTCGTGCGCGGACTCAGCAGAAGGCATCAAGGGCGGGACTCATCATTCGTGGATGGCTGGAAGGCCCAGTGGTACATCCGGTACCCATCAATGGTGAAGCAAAATCGTGCATTCGCCTACCAGTGTATGCGTATGAAGCGTGCTTCTGTCCAAGCTGAATTCTTCATGTAGGGACGAGGTCGAGCACTTGAGGTTTTCGCGAAGAATACATCTACGCTGCACATCAGCTCGACAGATCATTGCCTAGAGTGGATCCACTTCCCTGAGCGACCGCCCCGTGAACCTGCAGCCCGCGCCCCTGTCCCCGTACCGCATGCTGGCTGACAGCTGCCAGTTTGAACTGCTGGATGTGGATGCGCTGCAGGACCCGGCCAGTGGCCGGCTGCTGCACCTGTATTCGCTGGTTGCCCACTGCCTGTCCTGCGAGACGATCTTCAAGGCCGAAGAAGGGCAGGGCCTGGTCAGCCATACTGCGGCGCGGGTGGTGCGATGCCCTACCGGCTGCGGGCAGCAGGCGTTCAAGCCGGCCCTGCTGCGGACCTGGCGCCCGCAGGCCGTTGCCCAGGCGTAAGCGGCGGAGATCACAGCAGCCCGGGATTGGCTCGCCATACCGCGAAGTTGAGCGCCGAGGCGAACGAGATCCAGGCCAGATAGGGAAGCAGCAGCGCCGCCGCAGTCGGACGGATGCGCGCAAACGCGACGATCGCTGCGCAAACCAGCGCAATCAATACAAGAATGTCAACGAAGGCCAGGGCGCCCAGCTTCCAGCCGAAGAACAGCCAGCTCCACAGCGCATTGACGGCAAGCTGCACCAGGTAGAGCATCAGCGCCGGTCGTGCCCCGCGCCAGCCGCGTTCGCGCCACACCAGCCACGCGGCAATCGCCATCATGGCGTAGAGCAGGGTCCACACCGGACCAAAGACACTGGCCTGTGGTGCCCACGGGGGAAGATCGAGGGTGGCGTAGAAGCTGGCTGCGGATGTGGACGCCCACGCGCCCAGGGCGGCCGCGACGAAGGTGATCGCCACCCATCCCAGCAGCCCGAAAACCTGCGAACTCCGCTTCATACTCCGCTTCATACCGTCCAGCATCCCTGATGCGCATGATCCCGTGTACGCGCAGAGGCCGCGAATGGATGCAGGCTGCGGGCCTTCTCAGTCTGAAGAGCCGGCGGCGCTCGTGCCCTGGCTTGCCGGCAGCAGGGAAGGCTGTTGATCAAACCACTCACGTGCCTTGGACAGATGCCATTGGCGCCGGTCACCGTCCAGCTCGATGCCCGCACCCAGCAGTCCCCAGCGCAGGTAGAGATCGCCGCGTTTGCGCTGTTCCAGAAGATCCAGCCGCGCGCGTACCGACAGGCGATCATTCTCGGCCTGCAGTCCATCGATGACCAGATGGCCAGGGCGCCAGCGCAGCGTCGCCTGTGCCTGCACCTGACCGGAATCGAGGAGGGACAGCGTCCAGCGTGGGTAGTCGGTGCGCTCTGCGAACAGCGCGAGCAACGGACGGGCATCGCTGAGATCCAGATCCGTGGTGGCATCCACCTGGAATGGCGACTGCGCATCGATACGGCCACGTTTGAAGGCCGCGCGGCCTTTCCAGGCGGTTGCGCGCTCCGTACCCGCCACCTGCACGTTGCGTAGCTCGACCGTGGTGCCGGACAGATCAAAGTGGCGCTGGTTGAAGTCGCCACGGCGCAGCGTAGCGTTCACGTCGACGTCGCCGCCCATGTCCAGCCCCGCCACCTTGGCACTGGCGTTGCGCCCCAACAGCCGGGCCGTGCCATGGCCAACGCGGCCATCGGTATCGAGGGTGGCATCACCGCTGAGTGAGCCGGTGCCGCGCAGCAGGCGCACCTGTTTTGAACCGAGATAACGGTTGTAGGCCGACAGATCTGGAATGGTGGCTTCGCTGAAGCTCAGGTGCGCGCGCACGCCCTTGCGCAGCTCCTGCAGGCGACCGTCGCCGGTCAGATCCAGCGCCAGATCACGACCATCGAACAGCCGAACGTCCTTGGCATCGGTGGGACGCGCGGTGAAGCGGGGGAGGCGGACGGCAAGCAGGGCCTGGTTGGGAGAGCCCGCCTTCAGTTCCCCATGCGCGCTGGCGGTACCGGCAAGCCGGACGCCGGCGACCTCGGCGACTGCTTCGGCAGAGGGAATGTCCACCGTGCTGCCTTCGCTCAGCTCGCCATTGCGCAGCCGCAGGTCGGCCTTCAGCGTGCCGCCACCGTCCAGTTGCAGCCACGGCTTGCGGACGAACAGGGCAGGGATCCAGTTGAGCGAGGTGAACGTCCATTCGCCGCGCACCGTGCCGGAACTTCGCTCCAGCAACTGCGCCGGATCCTGGAAGGGAATGTCACGACCGGTGACGTGCAGGTCCGCATCCACTTCGCTGCCCGAGCCGGGTCGGGCTGGCAGGCGTGCCTGCAGGCGCAGGTCATTGGCCACATTGAGCTGAAGGGCCAGCACGCCGCGATCGGGAGCGCCGTCCCCAAGATAGAGCGGCACCTGCCATAGAGCGTGGTCGCCGGGCTGCAGCTGGCCGGCGATCAGGTGTGCCGAGAGCTGCAGGTGGCCCGGCACCGGTGCGCTGGAGATCTTCGGGGTGGTGGCATCCGTATCCATGCGCAGGCCCTGGCTGCGTGCATCAACATCCAGCTGGGCATGCAGTATCTTCAGTTTGGCGAGCCCAGGTGCCTGGTCCCGGTAATGGCGCGGGTAGCTGAAGCGTGCAGCCAGGTTCATGTCACCCAGCAGCTGCACGCCATCGAAGCTGGTGTCCGCCCCCTTGAACGTGACGGTTGAATCCAGCAGTTCCGAAGGACCGCCGCGTAGCTGCTTGACGAAGCCGACCGTGCCCTGACCCTTGCCGATGATCAGCAGCTTGCCGAAACGGGCGCTGCGGATGCTGTCGCTGTGGATGGCATCGAAACGCAGCGTCCAGCCCTGGTCGCTGCGCGGGGGCGGCGGGATGGCCTCTTCAACACGGCTGATCTCGGCCGATACGCCCGTGGCCTGCAGGCGCGGAACCCGAACTTCGCGCTGGAACAGCGGCAGGACTGCCAGCCTGGCGCTTGCCCGGTCGGCATGCAGCACGTAGACGGTGTGGTTGACGTGGCCGCGCATGTGCACGTTCCAGGCGATCACGTGGCCGGGCAGCAAGGTGACGGCTGGGCCGGTAGTCATCACGAACTTGTGCGGCTTGCGGTTGGTGACCTGGTCGAACAGCGGGGTGTTGAGGAAGATGTTGCCGGCCAGGAGGTAGGCAACATACAAGCCCAGCAGGATGTAGATGGCAATGCGCCGTCGCCAGGGCAGGTGATGTACGGGCGCAGGAGGAGGGGACATGAACCACTCGAACAACGAGGACCCCCGCACTATTGCGAAGTGACCGGCGGCAGGGTGTGAAGCCGGCGCGTCGCGCAGATTCGTTGTGACCTGCCACGCTAAATCAATTGCAACCCATCGGGATGCCGCGGGGTTTCATACAATCCTTCCGTCATCTGCCCAACATCCAAGGAAGACCCTGTGAGACAACGCGTCATCGTATGCCCGCTGATCCAGAACCAGGGCGCCTATCTGCTGTGCCGCATGCCGTTGGACCGTGGTGCATTCCCAGGCCAATGGGGACTGTCCGGCGGCGGGCTGGAGCCCGCCGAACGCATCGAGGAAGGCCTGCGCCGGGAGATCCGCGAAGAGCTGGGGCACGCGCTGCAGATCGATGCCGTTCAACCATGGACCTTCCGCGACGACATCCGCACCAAGCTCTATCCGGACGGTTCCAGCGAGCAGATCCACATGATCTACCTGATCTTCGACTGCGAAGCACTGAACCGTGACGTTACGATCAACGAAGAGTTTGATGCCCATGCCTGGGTGGAACCGAAGGATCTGGGTGCGTACGACCTCAATGCGGCGACCCGAATCACGCTTCTGGCGAAGGGGCTGCTTTCGAGCTAGTGCAGAAAGGGGCGCCAGGTTGAGATAGAGGGCCTGCGGCAGCGGACTGCCATAGACCATTAACGTGACGCGTCACGCCGGGCGGAAATCACGTTCCTGTCAGGGCAAGTGACCGGCCGATGCAATTGGAGGCGGGAGAACGATGAAGGTCCTGCTTTGGGCGCCTACAGCTTTGTTTGCCTTGCTGTCATTGAGAGCGTTGGCTTTCGTGACCTATCAAGGACTGAATGGAGCCGCCTTTGAAGAGGAAGAGATCATTGTCGCGGGGGGTCGGCTTGGTCTGCGGCTGGATCGCCTGGGGCATGCATAAGACCCTGATCGGACGATGGAGGAAGCCGTAGCTGCCAGGCCGCGAGGGGATTGAGGCGAACGGTACGCCAGCGTCCCCGGGGATGCTTTGAACATAATATACATTATGCGAAATGTCGTATCCGCCGAATCTGGGCCTTCGTCGGGTCCTCTTGGCAATGGCTGCGGCTCTGGCTTGGCTCTTGCCTCCCTTGACTGCCACAACGGAAACGCCCCAGATCCCACAGCTGTCCGCCCGTATTTCCCCACAAGGACGCCCGCGATTTCCAGATCTCCCCCAAAGATGCCCTTGATTCCTGGATCCGCACCTAAGACGCCCTCGATTTCTGGCTCCACATCCAGCTCGCCCTTGAGTTCCCAACTGCGCACCTGATCGGTCAGAGCTTGTCGCCTGCACTTCCCAGTTCCGCCAGTCGCGACATTGGTCGCAAGAACAATTAGACGAGATCTCGGGCCTGAACGTGCGAACAGTTCAGCGGGTTGAGCAGGACTACAACACCGCGACTTCCCTGGGTGACGCGCCACGCCCCGCTCCACCTGCTCAAGCGCGTCGCTCGCCCCCTGACCAAGCTTTGACCTTAACTGGGCGTCGGTGACTCCCTCCCGTTCTGGTCGGCATCTGGGCCTTGTAGCGGCTCAAGCGCTGAGCTATAACGCCTTAGCCAGTCGCTATAAAGCGCCGGTGTTGTGCCCGCATAGCCAATAGGCTCCGGGTGCCCGAGGTCCACCCAATGGGGGCACGGGAATCCTTCGATTCCGGAGCCATCCATGACCGCCAAACGCCGCAGATCCCTTCGCACTTCTGCCTTCTACGCCCAATCGGGCCGTTGCTTCTATTGCGGCCTGCCGATGTGGCTCACTGCACCCTCAGAGCTCGGGCTGAAGGCCAGTAAGGCCCGAGCCTTTCAATGCACCGCCGAGCACCTGGTGGCCCAACAGGACGGGGGCAGAGACGTGTCCGGGAACGTGGTGGCCGCGCATAGCCGGTGCAACCAGGGCAGGCACCAGCGGAAGGGACCAGCCCCTTCCGCTGAAGCGTTCCGGGCGCTGGTTCAGACGCGGCTGGCAATGGGGAGATGGTGGTCCCGACTGCCATCAGGGATTGCACGTGCTTCCGTATGGCCAATTGAATTGAATCTTTGCAAGGAATCGGCAGCTGCTTGCCTGATTCGCTAGTCCACACTAGTGGCGCCCGGTTGCGGTGCTAGAACGGCGAGTCTGCTGCGAAATGGTCGCGCATTGGGCCTAACAAGGTCTGCGACCCTGTCAACACGTCCGAGAATTCCACCTGTCGCCACCTTCTCGTTCCAATATCGTTCCATCCACTCGGCTTTATCCAGGATCTTACCCGGAGCGCCTAGCAGCCTCTTGGCGATGAAATGCCGGATGAGAGCGGCCTGGCTATCGAGAATCACGACGCCCGCCCTTGGATTAGAGTCATAAGCGCTGTACGAGATCAGATAGTGGACATAGTGGCGGTCTGGCTCTTCGTCATCCCACGTCAACAGGTTGCTTAACCCCGCAGCGCGAGCATCCGATCGCACCTCTTCGCTCACGAGCACCATGGGATTGCGTGCTTCCTTACATTCCATGCGATAGGCGTCCAGCATCGCCGGTCCGAAGATCATCTGAGAATCATGATGAATGCTTCCAACTGTGAGCCCTCCACGTATCAATATATCAACCACTAGCAGGTTCTCGGCCAACATTCTGATGCAGCTCAGGATGTCGGCAAGGCCAGCAGGAGAGCGGCTGCTTGATATGACGATGCAGTCGCTGAAGTAAGTGAACAAAAGTCCTGTTGCTGGGTTGCAGCACGCTGTGTTCTTTAGTCTGTCGATGGCCTCTGCTATTTCATCAAGCTTGCTCATGTCGGCTGCCGACTCTTGGACAAGTGCGGAGAACCCGAGCATGTCGATGAAGGCGACGTACTTATCTTGGTAGAGCATGAAGAACTCCTTAGATGGTCGTGCCCATGGTGCCGAGGGCGGTTCCATTTGACCAGCGGGTGCGGGGCACGTCATAGGCCATGGAGCAATGTCAGCGACCTGGCTCGCGCACTAGTCTCGCAGAGGCTTGTTACGGCGCATCTTCGCATCGGATAGAAGCGAGCGAACGAGAGAGTTGAAGTCCATCCTGGCCCTAAAAGTTTCCTTCACCCTTGGTTAAACGAATGTCCGCTTTCGGTCAGAAGCGGACCAAAGTAGCCGGTGCTCTTCGCAGCCCGTACGCGACTTGGAGTCATATCATCAATCTGTATCAGGGCTCAGACCTAAGTGCCTGATGGTCCAATTCAGCGACACTATCCAGCTTCGGCGTCATCGCACACTTCGGGATACAGCCAGCGCGATCCGCTTATGGAACCAAACCGCACTGTGCCTTACTCTTAAGGAACATTGCCAACGGCAACCTTCGGCAATTGAATTTAGAGAATCCGGGCGGTTCATCCCGCGCGGCCCGTTAATGTCTACAGCTGTGGAGTTGTGAATGGCAGAAGATCAAGGTGGTGAAGAGGTAATTAGGGAGATAGGGAAGGCGCTAGCCCTTGCGTCTGAGCTTGATCCACAAATTGTTAGATCGCTTCGCTCCGCGATTGTTCAGGCGATGTCTGATTACGAGGACGACACGAATGCACAAGCTGCAGCCGCACTTGCGGCGGTTCTCGATTTTAGACCTGTGACGACCCAAGACGCCCTCTCGCAAACCTTGGGTGAGATCGGGAAGCTGGTCCAAGGTCTCACCGGACTGGAGGACGTTCATTACACTGTTGAGACACCAGAAGGTCGCCGAGTTCGCTCAATCCGGTCACATCTACCAACTGTATCACCCCAGCGTTTGACGGATCACGAGCAGGCAGATCTTGAGGCCTATATCGCTCGATATCTGCCACCGGACGACCCTCGCGAGGAACACGCGCCACGAGGACCGCGACTGTGACGATCAGTAAGTTAGCAATCCTCAACGCTGTGAAAGCAGCCATTTCGCGTGCTAAGGCGAGCGGGTCTCCCTACGCGCAAGGAAAGGCTTACGAACTTCGGGTGCTGCTTAGGCTTCTGCGAATCATCGATAGTGCGGGCTACAAGCTCACGTGTACCCCCAAGATGGCAGGCGTCCTGACGTTTGGAGGATCTCCATGCAAAGCAAACCATCCGGATCACGATTACATCAGTGGATCTACGTCTACTGAGAAGCTCGAGATTAGGATTTCAGTGCAGGTCACCACACTAAGCCATAGCTGGAAAGGCACGACGGTGGTCAAAGCGGCTGACCGTCACGAGATTGACGTCGGTGTATATCGTCCGATTAAGACCCGTCGCTATCCCGCATTTACGGAGTTACTTCTTGGGGTCTCGTGCAAGACTGGCGGCTGGAACAAGGCGTACGTCCGCGAGGCGCTAGGTATGCGTAGGGAGCTAGGATTCCTCACATCACCTAGGACGAGCTTGACGAGCTCAGCTCCGTGGTTCATCGCAACAGTTCCCTGCGATCCTCCGGTTCCCTTTGCCTTGTACGCGACCAACGCTGGGTCCGCCGTGTATGCGTCGTTGGCAGCTTTGGGGCTCTACGTCGAGCACTACAAGGGGTAGCGGAAACAGGCTTTGGAGTACGGATCAACTCAGGTGTGTCGAGAACGATGCCCGCTTTGGGTCGAAGGCGGATGCCATCACCGGGCCGGTCGCCGCCCAATGTCCGCTTCCGGCCAGAAGCGGACATCCACCCTGCCCTCGATAAACATCCCAAATCCACGGACGACCTTGGTCTGCTTTGGCCTTCTGCCTTAGGGCCAGACCTGAACTTCGATTTCAGCCCCTAGCGTATTTGACTCCCGCGACCTAGATCTCTCCTAGATCCTTGAGCAGGGCTTGCCCCTTCTGCAGAAACCCAACTAGCAGTCGACCTCCTGCTACTTTCCGGCCCAATTGCCCATTGAGGTAGCTGACCTGGAGACGCGCATGGGCCAGCAGATCCACCTGGGCCATGCTAGGGGTCGCGGCCTGGAGCGGTTCGCCCGGCGACGCCATCTGCCCCCCGATCGGCTGGACAACGCAAGGGCGCCGGCTGTCACTCTTCGCATACGCCGTGGCCATCATCCGGCCGTTCTTCAACGACCATCCACCAAGCACCAACTCGGTCCCGAGTTGCTCGATCGGCAATCCCGCTTCGCTAACCGCTTTCTCAAAGTTCGGCCAGAGTTGGTCCACCACCAGCCCTAGCTCGGCAGATAGCTGTTCTATTGTGAAATCTGCGCGGAAGCTGGCCTGCAGTGCAAGCTCGTAGATGCGGAGGAAGGGGGAACCGCAGAATTCGGAAAAAATCGTACGCTAAGCTAACGGTGTTCTCGTGACAGCTCTTTGACTAGGCTTTCTAAGGGGTCGTCTCAGAAAACGGAAAATAAAGCACGCTAAGGCATAGCCGAACCTGCCAAGCTTGCTCCACCCTGTAGTGACGCGATCAGCGGGCAGGAAACGTTCCCCCTTCGCGCATGGCAGGCGCGCACCAACTCAGACAGCACGGCCTCCATGCGCGCCAGGTCAGCCATTTTCTCGCGCACGTCCTTGAGCTTGTGCTCGGCCAGACTGCTGGCTTCCTCGCAATGGGTGCCATCCTCCAGCCGCAGCAGCTCGGCGATCTCATCCAGGCTGAAGCCCAGCCGCTGGGCTGATTTCACGAAGCGCACCCGCGTTACATTCGCCTCGCCATAGCGGCGGATGCTGCCATAGGGCTTGTCAGGCTCCAGCAACAAGCCCTTGCGCTGATAGAAACGGATGGTCTCCACATTGACCCCGGCCGCCTTGGCGAAAACGCCAATGGTCAGGTTCTCCAAATTGTTTTCCATATCGCTTGACTCCGTACATGAGTACGGAAGTAAGGTTACGCTATCCAATTTCAATTCGAAAGGACAAGCGCATGTCTGAACCAAAAACCGGGCGCGGCGCGCTCTTCACTGGAGGGCTTGCCGCCATCCTCGCCTCGGCTTGCTGCCTCGGGCCGTTGGTTCTGATCGCCTTGGGGTTCAGCGGCGCTTGGATCGGCAACTTGGCGGTGTTGGAACCCTATCGCCCCATCTTTATCGGCGTGGCGCTGGTGGCGTTGTTCTTCGCCTGGCGGCGCATCTACCGGCAGGCAGCGGCCTGCAAACCGGGTGAGGTCTGCGCGATTCCCCAAGTGCGAGCTACTTACAAGCTCATTTTCTGGATCGTGGCCGCGCTGGTTCTGGTCGCGCTCGGATTTCCCTACGTCATGCCATTTTTCTACTGATCGGAGTTCACCATGAAGAAACTGTTTGCCTCCCTCGCCCTCGCCGCCGTTGTTGCCCCCGTCTGGGCCGCCACCCAGACCGTCACGCTGTCCGTACCGGGCATGACCTGCTCCGCCTGCCCGATCACTGTCAAGAAGGCGATTTCCAAGGTCGAAGGCGTCAGCAAAGTTGACGTGACTTTCGAGACACGCCAAGCGGTCGTCACCTTCGACGATGCCAAGACCAGCGTGCAGAAGCTGACCAAGGCAACCGCAGACGCGGGCTATCCGTCCAGCGTCAAGCAGTGAGTCACTGAAAACGGCACCGCAGCACAACGGACGTCATTGTCTGGCGCCACAAACGATAAAGGATCTGTTGCATGACCCATCTAAAAATCACCGGCATGACTTGCGACTCGTGCGCGGCGCACGTCAAGGAAGCGCTGGAAAAAGTGCCAGGCGTGCAGTCGGCGCTGGTGTCCTATCCGAAGGGCACAGCGCAACTCGCCATCGTGCCGGGCACATCGCCGGACGCGCTGACTGCCGCCGTGGCCGGACTGGGCTACAAGGCAACGCTAGCCGATGCGCCACTGGCGGACAACCGCGTCGGACTGCTCGACAAGGTGCGGGGATGGATGGCCGCCGCCGAAAAGCACAGTGGCAACGAGCCCCCGGTGCAGGTAGCGGTCATTGGCAGCGGTGGAGCCGCGATGGCGGCGGCGCTGAAGGCCGTCGAGCAAGGCGCGCAGGTCACGCTGATCGAGCGCGGCACCATCGGCGGCACCTGCGTCAATGTCGGCTGTGTGCCGTCCAAGATCATGATCCGCGCCGCCCACATCGCCCATCTGCGCCGGGAAAGCCCGTTCGATGGCGGTATTGCGGCAACTGTGCCTACGATTGACCGCAGTAAGCTGCTGGCCCAGCAGCAGGCCCGCGTCGACGAACTGCGGCACGCCAAGTACGAAGGCATCCTGGGCGGTAATCCGGCCATCACCGTTGTGCACGGTGAGGCGCGCTTCAAGGACGACCAGAGCCTTACCGTCCGTTTGAACGAGGGTGGCGAGCGCGTCGTGATGTTCGACCGCTGCCTGGTCGCCACGGGTGCCAGCCCGGCGGTCCCGCCGATTCCGGGCTTGAAAGAGTCACCCTACTGGACTTCCACCGAGGCCCTGGCGAGCGACACCATTCCCGAACGCCTTGCCGTAATCGGCTCGTCGGTGGTGGCGCTGGAGCTGGCGCAAGCCTTTGCCCGGCTGGGCAGCAAGGTCACGGTCCTGGCGCGCAATACCTTGTTCTTCCGTGAAGACCCGGCCATCGGCGAGGCGGTGACAGCCGCTTTCCGTGCCGAGGGCATCGAGGTGCTGGAGCACACGCAAGCCAGCCAGGTCGCCCATATGGACGGTGAATTCGTGCTGACCACCACGCACGGTGAATTGCGCGCCGACAAACTGCTGGTTGCCACCGGTCGGACACCGAACACGCGCAGCCTCGCGCTGGACGCAGCGGGGGTCACTGTCAATGCGCAAGGTGCCATCGTCATCGACCAAGGCATGCGCACGAGCAACCCGAACATCTACGCGGCCGGCGACTGCACCGACCAGCCGCAGTTCGTCTATGTGGCGGCAGCGGCCGGCACCCGTGCCGCGATCAACATGACCGGCGGCGATGCGGCGCTCGACCTGACCGCAATGCCGGCCGTGGTGTTCACCGATCCGCAAGTGGCGACCGTGGGCTACAGCGAGGCGGAAGCCCACCACGACGGGATCGAGACCGACAGCCGCACCTTGACCTTGGACAACGTGCCGCGTGCGCTCGCCAACTTCGACACACGCGGCTTCATCAAGTTGGTTATCGAGGAAGGCAGCCATCGGCTGATCGGCGTACAGGCGGTCGCGCCGGAAGCGGGTGAACTGATCCAGACGGCGGCTCTGGCCATTCGCAACCGCATGACGGTGCAGGAACTGGCCGACCAGTTGTTCCCCTACCTGACGATGGTCGAGGGGTTGAAGCTCGCGGCGCAGACCTTCAACAAGGATGTGAAGCAGCTTTCCTGCTGCGCCGGGTGAGAAAAAGGAGGTGTTCAATGAACGCCTACACGGTGTCCCGGCTGGCTCTTGATGCCGGGGTGAGCGTGCATATCGTGCGCGACTACCTGCTGCGCGGATTGCTGCGCCCGGTGGCGTGCACACCAGGCGGCTACGGCTTGTTCGATGACGCCGCCTTGCAACGGCTGTGCTTCGTGCGGGCGGCCTTCGAGGCGGGCATCGGCCTCGACGCGCTGGCGCGGCTGTGCCGGGCGCTGGATGCGGCGGACGGCGACGAAGCGGCCGCGCAGCTTGCCCTGCTGCGTCAGTTCGTCGAGCGTCGGCGCGAAGCGTTGGCCGATCTGGAAGTGCAGTTGGCCACCCTGCCGACCGAGCCGGCACAGCACGCGGAGAGTCTGCCATGAACAACCCCGAGCGCTTGCCGTCCGAGACGCACAAACCGATCACCGGCTACCTGTGGGGCGGACTGGCTGTGCTGACTTGCCCCTGCCACCTGCCCATCCTCGCTGTCGTGCTGGCCGGCACAACCGCCGGTGCTTTCCTCGGCGAGCATTGGGTCATCGCGGCGCTCGGTTTGACCGGCCTGTTCCTTCTGTCCCTGTCGCGGGCGTTGCGGGCATTCAGGGAAAGAGAATGAGCGCTTTCCGGCCGGATGGATGGACGACGCCGGAACTGGCCCAAGCGGTCGAGCGCGGGCAGCTTGAACTGCACTACCAGCCCGTCGTCGATCTGCGCAGTGGTGGGATTGTCGGCGCGGAAGCCCTGTTGCGCTGGCGTCATCCGACGCTTGGACTATTGCCACCGGGCCAGTTCCTGCCCGTGGTCGAATCGTCCGGCCTGATGCCTGAAATCGGCGCTTGGGTGCTGGGCGAAGCCTGCCGCCAGATGCGTGACTGGCGAATGCTGGCATGGCGACCGTTCCGGCTGGCCGTCAATGTTTCGGCGAGCCAAGTGGGACCGGACTTCGACGGGTGGGTAAAGGGCGTGCTGGCTGATGCCGAGTTGCCCGCCGAGTATCTCGAAATCGAGCTGACCGAATCGGTCGCGTTTGGTGATCCGGCGATCTTCCCCGCCCTGGACGCCTTGCGGCAGATCGGTGTGCGCTTCTCCGCCGATGACTTCGGGACGGGGTATTCCTGTCTGCAACATCTGAAGTGCTGCCCAATCAGCACGCTCAAGATCGACCAATCGTTTGTCGCCGGGCTCGCCAACGACCGCCGCGACCAAACCATCGTGCACACCGTGATTCAGCTTGCGCACGGGCTGGGCATGGATGTGGTGGCTGAAGGCGTGGAAACATCGGCGAGTCTTGATCTATTGCGACAAGCGGACTGCGACACAGGACAAGGCTTCCTGTTCGCGAAGCCAATGCCGGCGGCGGCATTCGCCGTCTTCGTCAGTCAATGGAGGGGTGCCACCATGAATGCAAGTGACTCGACCACCACCAGTTGCTGCGTGTGCTGCAAGGAAATCCCGCTCGATGCCGCCTTCACCCCGGAAGGCGCGGAATACGTCGAGCACTTCTGCGGGTTGGAGTGTTATCAACGCTTCGAAGCGCGTGCCAAGACAGGGAACGAAACCGATGCCGATCCGAACGCCTGCGACTCGCTACCGTCAGATTGAGGCATACCCTAACTGGATGTCAGGCAGGGCCGCGCCGCTTAGTCAGAATAGAGTCATCTTTCGCATTTTTTGACACATGCCTGCGAAGGTCATAGATTTCAGCCTGACAGAAACGGGGTTTGAGGCACAACGGAACAGAAGGAGCACTTAAGCCGCCTTCAACCAAGGAGACATCGTGCAGGGGCACCGCATCGGCTACGTCCGGGTCAGCAGCTTCGACCAGAACCCGGAACGCCAGCTGGAACAGACACAGGTGAGCAAGGTGTTCACCGACAAGGCATCGGGCAAGGACACCCAGCGCCCCCAGCTCGAAGCGCTGCTGAGCTTCGTCCGCGAAGGCGATACAGTGGTGGTGCACAGCATGGACCGGCTGGCCCGCAACCTCGATGACCTGCGTCGCTTGGTACAGAAGCTGACTCAACGCGGCGTGCGCATCGAGTTCCTGAAGGAGGGCCTGGTGTTCACTGGCGAGGACTCGCCGATGGCCAACCTGATGCTGTCGGTGATGGGGGCCTTCGCTGAGTTCGAGCGCGCCCTGATCCGCGAGCGGCAGCGTGAGGGCATCACCTTGGCCAAGCAGCGTGGCGCGTACCGGGGCCGCAAGAAAGCCCTGTCCGATGAGCAGGCTGCTACCCTGCGGCAGCGAGCGACGGCCGGCGAGCCCAAGGCGCAGCTTGCCCGCGAGTTCAACATCAGCCGGGAAACCCTCTACCAGTACCTCCGCACGGACGACTGACACATGCCGCGTCGCTTGATCCTCTCGGCCACGGAGCGGGGCACCCTGCTCGCGTTGCCAGAAAGCCAGGATGACCTGATCCGCTACTACACCTTCAACGACTCCGACCTGTCGCTGATCCGTCAGCGGCGCGGCGACGCCAACCGCCTCGGCTTCGCCGTGCAACTCTGCCTGCTGCGCTACCCCGGCTATGCGTTGGGCACTGACAGCGAGCTGCCCGAACCGGTCATCCTGTGGGTGGCCAAGCAAGTCCAGACCGATCCGGCGAGTTGGACGAAGTACGGCGAGCGCGATGTGACCCGTCGCGAGCACGCCCAGGAACTGCGCACCTACCTTCAACTGGCCCCGTTCGGCCTGTCCGACTTCCGCGCCCTGGTGCGCGAGCTGACCGAACTGGCCCAGCAGACCGACAAGGGCTTGCTGCTGGCCGGCCAGGCGCTGGAGAGCCTGCGGCAGAAGCGACGCATCCTGCCGGCGTTGAGCGTGATCGACCGGGCTTGCTCGGAGGCCATTGCACGGGCCAATCGGCGGGTCTACCGCGCCCTGGTTGAACCGCTCACGGACTCGCATCGGGCCAAGCTGGACGAGCTGTTGAAGCTCAAGGCCGGCAGCAGCATCACCTGGTTGACCTGGCTGCGCCAGGCACCGCTGAAACCCAACTCTCGGCACATGCTTGAGCACATCGAGCGGCTGAAGACATTTCAGCTGGTGGACTTGCCCGAAGTCCTGGGCCGGCACATCCACCAGAACCGCCTGCTCAAGCTGGCCCGCGAGGGTGGGCAGATGACGCCCAAAGACCTCGGCAAGTTCGAGCCGCAGCGGCGCTATGCGACCCTGGCCGCCGTGGTGCTGGAGAGCACTGCAACCGTGATTGATGAGCTGGTGGATCTGCACGACCGCATCCTAGTCAAGCTGTTCAGCGGCGCGAAGCACAAGCATCAGCAGCAGTTCCAGAAGCAGGGCAAGGCGATCAACGACAAGGTGCGCCTGTACTCCAAGATCGGCCAGGCGCTGCTGGAGGCCAAGGAAGCCGGCAGCGACCCCTATGCCGCCATCGAGGCGGTGATCCCCTGGGACGAGTTCACCGAGAGCGTCAGCGAAGCCGAGCTGCTGGCCCGGCCGGAGGGCTTCGACCACCTGCACCTGGTCGGCGAGAACTTCGCCACCCTGCGCCGCTACACGCCGGCTCTGCTGGAGGTATTGGAGCTGCGCGCCGCCCCGGCCGCGCAGGGCGTGCTGGCAGCCGTGCAGACGCTGCGCGAGATGAACGCCGACAACCTGCGCAAGGTGCCGGCCGATGCTCCCACCGCCTTCATCAAGCCGCGCTGGAAGCCACTGGTGATCACCCCGGAAGGCCTCGACCGGCGCTTCTACGAAATCTGCGCCCTGTCCGAGCTGAAGAACGCCCTGCGCTCCGGCGACATCTGGGTCAAGGGCTCGCGGCAGTTCCGCGACTTCGACGACTACCTGCTGCCGGCCGAGAAGTTCGCCGCGCTCAAGCGGGAACAGGCCCTGCCGCTGGCGATCAACCCGAACAGCGACCAGTATCTGGAAGAGCGCTTGCAGCTGCTGGACGAGCAGTTGGCCACTGTCGCCCGCCTGGCCAAGGACAACGAGCTGCCCGATGCCATCCTCACCGAGTCCGGGTTGAAGATCACCCCGCTGGATGCGGCGGTGCCGGATCGGGCGCAGGCGCTGATCGACCAGACCAGTCAGTTACTGCCGCGCATCAAGATCACCGAACTGCTGATGGACGTGGACGACTGGACGGGCTTCAGCCGCCACTTCACCCACCTGAAGGACGGGGCCGAGGCCAAAGACCGGACGTTGCTGCTGTCCGCGATCCTCGGTGATGCGATCAACCTCGGGCTGACCAAGATGGCCGAGTCGAGCCCCGGTCTGACCTACGCCAAGCTGTCCTGGCTGCAAGCCTGGCACATCCGCGACGAGACCTATTCGGCGGCCCTGGCCGAGCTGGTCAACCACCAGTACCAGCATGCCTTCGCCGCCCACTGGGGCGACGGCACCACCTCATCCTCCGATGGCCAGCGTTTCCGGGCTGGCGGCCGGGGCGAGAGCACCAGACACGTCAACCCGAAGTACGGCAGTGAGCCGGGACGGCTGTTCTACACCCATATCTCCGACCAGTACGCGCCGTTCAGCACCCGCGTGGTGAATGTCGGCGTGCGCGATTCCACCTATGTGCTCGACGGCCTGCTGTACCACGAGTCCGACCTGCGGATCGAGGAGCACTACACCGACACGGCCGGCTTCACCGATCACGTCTTCGCCCTGATGCACCTGCTGGGCTTCCGTTTCGCGCCGCGCATCCGCGACCTCGGCGAAACCAAGCTGTACGTGCCGCAGGGCGTGCAGACCTACCCGACGCTGCGGCCGCTGATCGGCGGCACCCTGAACATCAAGCACGTCCGCGCCCATTGGGACGACATCCTGCGCCTGGCCAGCTCGATCAAACAGGGCACCGTCACTGCCTCGCTGATGCTGCGCAAGCTCGGCAGCTATCCGCGCCAGAACGGCCTGGCCGTGGCCCTGCGCGAGCTGGGCCGGATCGAACGCACGCTGTTCATCCTAGACTGGCTGCAAAGTGTTGAGCTGCGCCGCCGCGTGCATGCCGGCCTGAACAAAGGTGAGGCGCGCAACTCGCTGGCCAGGGCGGTGTTCTTCAACCGCCTTGGGGAAATCAGGGATCGGAGCTTCGAGCAGCAGCGCTACCGGGCCAGCGGCCTCAACCTGGTGACGGCGGCTATCGTGCTGTGGAACACGGTGTACCTGGAGCGCGCCACCCAGGGGTTGGTCGAGGCCGGCAAGCCGGTGGACGGCGAGCTGCTGCAATTCCTGTCGCCGCTGGGCTGGGAGCACATCAACCTCACCGGCGATTACGTCTGGCGGCAGAGCCGCAGACTGGAAGACGGGAAGTTTCGGCCCCTACGGATGCCCGGAAAACCTTAGCGTACGATTTTTTCCGAATTCTGCGAGCCCCCCAGGAAGAATTGCGTAGACCCGCGCGCAGCAAGCACTACGTTGTGCTGAGGGATCAGCAGCAGCTTTGCCCCCGCGGAATACGCCCCTGTGAGAGCATCCTCTGCCAGGGTATCCGCTGCGACGACGAGGTGGTCACGAGTGAGGAGAACGTTGAGGATGCTCATTGCGGGATCGTCTAGACGTTTGCAGACTATCGCCTTCCCCTCCCCTCCTGTCCAGACTGCTATGGCCTCCGCGATCACACAAATTCTTGGTCGCCCCAATGCTTGCGAGAACGCACTTGAGATACGCCGCGGCTACCTCAAGGCGATGGAAGATGCGCTGCGGGTTTCGCTTCTGATCCACCAAGATCCAAGGCTTCTGTTCGACACGTGGGCCAGACTGCTCCCCTTGATCGCTCAAAGCCACGAGAGTGACGGCAGCCAGCCATTTGCGACCGGGATCGTCCGCTCGCGCGATCATGGATCCCGGCGGTTGGCTGGCTGAGCGTATGGTTGCAATATAGGAAGCAATCGCGCGCGGACCAGAACGCTGTTCATCGCAGACATTCTTAGGGTGCCATTGCAGAGATTTCAGCTTTTGAGGAATAAAATTTCAGTGCAAGACGGTCCATTGCAGAAAAATTTGACTTGCGACTGACGCAACGCAGAAATTGCTGATGCACGGATGATGCAATGCAGAGATTACCGGCTAACAGATGCTGCAGCCCAGCCGGCCAACTGAGGGCTTTGCCCGATGGACGAGCCGTTACTCTTGCCTGCAGATCACGATTCTAGGATGACTTGTGCCTCAATCGGCTGACCAGGATCGGGCGTCTGTGCTGGAGGGCTCCTTAGAGCTCTTGGGTGAAATTCGAGCCGCTTGGATGGAGATAGAGCATGGACGTGACCGAAGATCGACGGCGGTGGCGGCACTTTGCCAGATGTCCCTTGATCACGCCGTGGCAGTACAGTCCCTGATCGCTACTCTGCCCCAGTCAGCAATCTCGCTGGTCCGGCCCCAGTATGAGGCCCTCGTGCGTGCAACCTGGGCATGTTATGCAGCTACCGACACCGACATCGAGAAGCTTCTTGCGCCCCTGACTCTGGAGAGTCAGCAAGCGGCAAAGAGGCTCCCTGGCGTTCAGGACATGCTCGTAAAGCTTGAGTCCTCTGGGCCCCGAGGAGCATCACAGTTGTTGGGCAGAGCCAGACAATGCCTTTATGTCGGCTTGAACTCCTATCTCCATGCCGGGATTCACCCCTTGGCAAGGCAGTTAAATGGCTACCCGGGCGCGCTTCTGGCGGGGGTGGCCATGAACAGCAATGCGCTTGCCATGCTAACCCTTCTGAATCTGGCGCACCTGTGGCCAGGCGAACCAGTTCTGGCATGGATGAATGCACTGCATCATCAATTTGGGGGTGTTTTGCCAGAGTTGGAGCCATTGACCCCCCATCAGCCCTCGCCATAGAGCTGTCCCGGATCGCCTGCGCGTCTAGGGTGGGGTCTGTGGTGAGTGACTAGGCAGTTGGGCCTCGCCCCCCTCTGGGGGCACGGGGAGAACATCACGGGCGCATAAGCAGTTGCCCCGGATTTCTCGTTGGGGCAAGTCCTGGCAGTTGATCTGTGTCGGGGGCCTGTCGGGCGACTGTCATGTTTCCAAGTTCGGCACCCTCCTAATCTGGGCTCCCTACCCCTCCGGAGTTATCTTCTATGACCACCAAGACCCCGCCTCGCCTGCTTACCGCTGCTGAGGTTGGCGCCTGCATTCGCCAGTTCCGCCAGTTGCGTCATTGGTCGCAAGAACAATTGGCCGAGATCTCGGGCCTGAACGTGCGAACAGTTCAGCGGGTTGAGCAGGGTGACTCGGCCAGTTTCGACACCCGTCGCGCACTGGCGCGCGCCTTCGATTTCAATGACATCGATGCACTCAACAAGCCTTTCTCGCTGCCGACAGACGAGGAACTGCAGGCGGCGCAAGCGCAGTTTGAGCGCGACTACATCACCCTGGCGGTGTCCCCGCTTGCTGCTGGGCGCGAGCTGGCCAGCCTGATCGTTTCGTGCGACATGGATCTGTCCGAACCGGCTTTCGAGCTGTCGCGCGAGGCGGCGAGCGAGTTTGCTGCACTGGTCGACTACTACCGTGAGTATCGCGACTGCCAAGACCTGTATTCAGAAGTCGACAAGCTAGACATCTACGACGGGCTGCAGCAGCGCATTGAGGTCCTGCGGGAACTGGGAGTATCACTGTCGCACGGTCAGCGTAAGGTCGTCATTCGGATGGGCTCAGGTATGCCGATGGATGCCACGGTCCTGTACGTCGTGGCGTTTCGCCTCGGCCACGAGTGCAGTCAGATCGTAACTCCTAAGGCAGCACGCATCGGCTGAGTCAGCATTCATTAGATCGATAGTGGTGGCGATACATCTGACAGATGTCTATTGATCGCGCCGTCGCAGTACAGTCCCTGGAGGTTGCCCTGCCTTAGTCAGCGATAGCGCTGGTCCGGCCCCAGCACAAGACCCTGATTCGTGCGACAGCAAGGTTCTTAGCTTTCGAGGCAGCGAATTTTTGATGTGCCCTGAACCCTCGCGAAGATCCACTATGGAGACGCCGTCGATTTCTGGATCCAGACCTAAGAAGCCCTCGAGTTCTGGATCCACAGGCAACTCGTCCTTGAGTTCCTGACTGCGCACCTGAGTGGTCAAGCTCCGCCCGGGTGAAGGCTCTGCGCCCAGTACTCTAGGAACTCCTCTTGAGCAATCGTTTCGATTGCGCCTGGCCTGGCATGCCGCACCATGTGGATGGCATCCGATGCCCGCTTGGCCTCGCCAGACTGCAGCAAAAGCATGGCAGCGACCGTTCCCGCGCGTCCCAACCCCCCCTTGCAGTGGACCACGATCCTTTGACCGCTCAGCATGTCAGCGACGAGCTCAGCACTTAGCTGTAGCCAATCTTTGAGGAGTCTGTCGTCTGGTGCGGCTCCATCAGTGATTGGCAGTCCATGCCAAGAGATGCCCTTCCCCGCCACTATCGCCGGTAAGCTCTCGATTCGAAGGTCCTTGAGCTCCCAAGGCTCAAGCAAGGTGACTAGGTGAGTGGCACCCCAGTCCTGAATAGCCGAGACGTCCACATCTAGGTCTCTCGCCCATGCTCCAGTCATGGCGACTTCCTGGTACTTGCCTGGCGCAAATGTCACCCCTATGCCGCCTCCATGGGCTCCAACAGGCAACTCTGCAATCAGTAACGGGTGGCTAGCGCTGGTGCGCATCATTTCGGCTCTCCCAACATGCGGTAACGTTCTGCGTCGTGCGCCGGGGCGCTCCCCGCTCATTCGCTGCACGGCTAGGATATCGGATGTTCAGATATCGTTGAACTGGAGAGAACACCTAAGGGTCAATATCGGAAAGTCAGATAGACAGTCTGTGGGCAGGTTGATATCCTGACAACTGGTATCGCGATTTGAGGGCTGTGTGGCCTATGTCGTTAGCCAACCGACCCTCATCGCGCCCTGGCCAGAACTGGACAATTTCGTTCGTTCAATAGGTCCCTTTCTTGCGTGCGCGTGGTGCGCGCTAGAGCGCTCAAGAACGGCTAGTTCGCCGGTAGCTGCTGAGGGGTTGGCCTCGCAGGCACTTGACACGCTTGCGACGCTGCGCGTCCTCCATCGCGAACCAGTCGAATGTTCTCGGCTTGCCGCAAGATCTCTGTATGAGCCCCTGGCTTGGTCCTACAAATCTCCGTGGTCTCGCAGTGACTTGAACCTTGAGTCGGCATTGACCCGGTCGCTCACCCAGTGGGCGGCTGAGTGCACGCCCAGTGCGAGGCGGAATCTCGGAATTTCACTGGCATCCACCGAAGCTCGAGCGTACTTGGCAAACCTTCTGCGGAAGCATCGGTTGGACCCGAAGCTAGGCGACGGGCTTCAGTCGATTGGATCGCCTGAATGGAATGCGCTCAGCTTGGGGCGTAAGCGCTACGTGCTGTGGGCGAGCATGCGAAATTCTGCCTCGGAGTTCATACAAAGCGGTTTGGATGAGCATGCCGCGAGGCGAGCACTTGATCGCGAGATAAAACGCAGATGCATCTGGTTAGCTGGACGCGAGCAAGCTGGAACCCTCGCCCGGAAGGATTTTTGCTTCTTGCCTGGTCAGGGTTGGCGTCAGCCGTTGATCCTGGACGTTGCAATGGAGACTTTCCTGCCGCTGGGCATGGCGTACTGGCTGGAACCTAGCGGCAGTTGGCAGCTTTAGCTTCTAGTCTGAGTAGACCGACCAGCTGCCACGGGTCCATGAGATGGTTTGAGGGGGCTCAGGACTCTATCGCGGTAAACGCCCCCCCAGGTCTATATCGACGGTTCTCCAACGAAGCGCTGGACCTTGGTTGACCGGCGAGCCTGTGGCCCATTGGACGCTGGCCAAGAGATGGCCCTCTAGTACTCGTTCAGTCGCTTACGGATTGCCTCGATGGCATCGTCCAGTCCCGCGTCGTCCTCGGGGTAAGGAGAACAAAACAGTTGAACCGGGACCCAGCAATGTTCCTGTCCCGGTTGTACATAGGGGGCGTAATCATCTAGTAGCCATGCAGAGCCGATGGGCTGGGAAACGTTGGCAAGATCCTTCGTCGGCCCAGTCCAGTCTATGTATGGCAAGCGGGCAAACCAACCCGGGGCCGCTCCTTCGCAAGCCAATAGGTCGGCAATCTCGCGAAATCTAGGCTCCGGAACTGTGGTGAAGATGACTAGACCCTCAAAGAGCGACTTTGCCGACTCCAGAAATTCGTAGAGGCCCGGGCGCGGGATCTGGCTTACAGCGTTGGAAATCAGCGTTCCTTCTAAGTCCAAGGCGAGGATGGAGGGGCGCATTGTGTAATGGTCCTCTTTGGCGGGGGTGAACGTCGGTACCGCTACCAAGCCCCGCCGGAGGGTGATCCGCCGGCGGGGCTTGGTAGCATCAGACATCTTCGAACTCGCTCGCTTGCTTGAGTTGGTTCTCAAGGAAATCAATGCGCTTCTGAAGATCGGCACTTAGATAGGCTTTGTCCGTAAAGTCCATTGCTGTCTCAGGGATCATCTCCAGCTCGACGCGTGTGGATGTAGCTTGACGAATCGCCAAGGTGGTCCAGGCCTTATCGCCCTTGACGAATCCGACAGTGAATCGAGCCGTAACATGGTGTTCGGGCTTGAGGCCTTCGATGGAACGGAAATCGCTGCGCACCTTCGACGTGGCTACAGGCTGTACATCGCCATTGATGTACAGCGCCGCATTCCAGCTCGCTTCGCTCAATGGCAGTGTTGAGCGGTTGATGATGCGGGCGGTGATGACTGGCTTGGGCCCAAAGAAGCTGTTTTCCATCCGGAACTCTGGATCAACCGCACTGACCCTCTTTAGCTCGGCGATAGTAGGAAGTTGATCGTTGGCCTCCTGTCGTAGCGCTTCTATCTCCTTGGGATTGCTATCCCTGATGTGCTTAACCTGCCCTCTCACCACCTGCCTTACGGAAGCGTTTGGGTAGGTCTGGTTCAGTTTTTCAAGAAGGTCGGCAGGGATTCGTGAGAAAAACAGCCGAATCGTCTCTAACACCATGATTCAACGAGGAAACACCCCTCGACGTCAGGCAGTTCGTGGATTACAGACCTAGGCTTGATTGAACCAGAAGCCGCGTGACACAGGCATTCCTGGAGTACTGCTCAGGCACGCGTGCCCTTCTTGAATATTGGATTCAAGAGTTTCCACGCTCCTGACCCAACGGAAACCTTCAAGAAGGCTCTGACCGTCGCCTGATCCATTGCAGTAGTTCCTCGTGCGGGATCGTACGTCCAGCGTCGACGTCGGCCATACCCTCGCGGGTCCGCCGTTCCTTCTCTTCCTCGGTCAATCCCGGAAGGAGTGCTAGTAGCTTATCTTCAGGGCTCATAGGCCGATGAGCTGTGCTCAAGTTGGCTTGATTCTCGTGAAAAAATATGGGCAGGATCTGGGGATCATCCAAGCCCGCCGGCAAAGGCAGCGATACGTCGTGGACCGCCAAGTCGATGATGACGTCCAAATCTGAGCATAAGGGCTGTATGGCGGTGGTCACCAGACGAGCCGCCCGCTCGGCGAAAGCCAGGTCCACCACCAGCCAGATCAACAGACCGGGAGGCTGTTCGACGCCCCCTGACGAGTGAGTTTCCAGGAGATAGGCCGACGAGACGAAGTCGGCGTGCTCAAGGCTGCCGCTGATGGCCGGAGCGAGCCAAGCCGGCGCGGCCTGGGCAGGTCTCACCGCGAACTCCGCCGGCGCCAGACGTTCCACCCTGGCCAGAAAGCCCGTATCCAACAATGTCGCAACCTCTTCCGGGTACAGGACAACGCCGCCGTAGTTGGGATTGAGCATCAACGTCGCGCCGCGAGTACCGGTTAGCAGCTCACGGCCTGAAACTCCCAGAATTCTGACAGCAGACGAGCTGGCCGCCTGCGCCTTGTCGAGCGAGGTAAAGAAAGGGATCGCATCGAAACCGTCAGGATGGCGGAACTGGACCAGCCGCAGTGTCTGCGCGTCGTCCGAGATGGGCGCATGCACGTACACGATCGCATCCATCAGTCGCTTGAAGAATGCGCGTTCCTCGGCCGCACTGTCGCGGGCCCGTTCAAAGGAAGCCTCCAGCGCTGTCTCCGCAGACGTAGTCCCTCTTCCACGCGGCCTGCTCGGTTGCTTCATGGTCAGATGCGATGAGGGCCGAGCGGGTACCCGGAGAACCAATCCGCCTCGATCTCGCTGCTCAGGTAGGGTCGTACGAAGGCCGACTGGGTCAGCGCTCGCAGCCGCTCTTCGTGCTCAGCAATCGCCTCGATGTCGCTGACGGTTGGATAGTGCCGCAGCAGTCGATATGCCTCTTGCCGCACCTCTTTAGGCACGGCTTGGCTGGCCGCTAGCTGCCTGAGGAACGCGCCCGCCTGCAGCACATTGCGGGTGCGCTCAGATGGCATCGTCATGACATCAAGAATGACTAGCACTAAGGAATGCTTAGCTTATCGCGTTTGTGGCCGGCCAGGGCACGGTGCAACTACAGACCTTGCGATTCCTGTATTAATGTAATATAATCAATAACTTAATTCGCATAAGTGAGCGTTATGTCCATGGAGTGAGGGCCAATAGGAACGAGCAGGTAGCCTGAGCCTTCCCATGATGGGAAGGTCAACAACGCGGGACGGATTACCACTCAACTTGCCTGTCGTTTGACCTTCCCACCGTGGGAAGGCTCATCGTCACGCCGTCGGCAAACCGCCGATGCTTTTGGAGGGTTGTCCATGAATCTCGTTGTTGAAGGTATGACCTGTGGTCACTGTGTCCGAACGGTCACCCAAGCCATTCAGGCCCTTGACCCCCACGCCCAGGTGGACGTCGATCTGGGCAGTGGCGTGGTCAAGATCGAGGGCCTGCTTGCCGTAGAACAGGCGGTTGAGGCTATCCAGCGGCAAGGCTATGTGATCGCTGCGGTGCTCCCTTCTGAGGCTGGTACGCCGGCCGCCCCGGCCGTCGCATCCTCCTGCTGCGGCGGATGCCACCGCTGAGTCCGCGCGAGGGCTTGATCCTGATCAATGACAGTCGGCCCCAAGAGGGCTAGACTGGCCATCATGAGAGCTCGCACGTCCCCTGCCCTGATCTGCCCAGCGTCCGCAGGCGCTGCTTCGGGCGTGCGGGAGCTGTCATGGTGAGGCTGCTGAGGCGATGGCGGCGACCCCGTTCTCGTGCCCGACTGGCATGGCTGGGACTGTGGGCGCTGCTGCTGCAGCAACTCGCGCTGGTGGCTTACGCCTGTCCGCTGGAATCGGTGGAAGCTGGACAAGCGACCCTGATGGTCGGTTGCGAAGAGATGTCCACGCCGGATCCCGATGCTCCGGCGTTGTGCGACCAGCATTGCCAGCGCGATCACATCGCCACGGCCGATGCGAAGGCCCCTCAAGTGCCTTACCAGCCCGCGCTGGCCGCCTTCGCGCTGGTGCAGGCTCTGTTGCCACCGGTACACGCGCAGTTGTATCGGGATGTTCCGGTGTGCGTGTCCGATCCGCCTCCCCTGCAGCGCTTCTGTAGCCTGCTGATTTAAGCCCCCTCCTGGATTGACCCGTGCTCGTGCTGCATGCGTTGCAGCGCGCTCGTTGTCGTTTCCCGGAGGTCTTATGGAGATGTCTTTCTTCTTGCGTGCAAGGCGCAAGATGGCGTGTGGGTTCGTGTTTGCCCTGGCGCTCAGTGGTCCTGTGCTGGCGGCATCGCCCGCTATCCCGATCAGCTACACAGAAGCCCTACAACGGGCGCTTGCTAACGCCCCAACCCTGCAGGTGCGCCGATCGCAGATCGATGCCAGTACCGAAGAAGCCGCGCGTGCTGGCGCGCTTCCCGACCCACGTTTGATCGTGGGGCTGGCGAACTGGCCCGTCAGCGGACCCGATGCCTTCAGCTTGCGGGCCGATGAGATGACCACCCAGCAAATCGGTCTGATGCAGGAGTTTCCTGCGCGTGCGAAACGACGTGCCGAGCACGCGTTGGCGCAAGCGACGCTGGCGCAAGCGCGCTCACTGTCGATGGCCGAACAGCAGATGGTGGCCCAAGCGGCCGCGCTGGCCTGGATCGAGCTGTGGAGTACGCAGCAAGCCGTAGATGCGTTGGAAGGTCTGCGCGAGCCGGCCCGTATAGCCGAGCGTGCGGCGCGTGCTCGCTTGGCAGGCGGCACGGCCGGGGCCAGTGATGTGCTTGCCGCCCAGGCCGCCCTACTGCAGTTGGACAATCGCCTGGAGCAGGTACATGCGGAGCACGCCGCCGCGCAGGCCGGCCTGGCGCGGTGGTTGGGTATTGCACCAGAGGCGATCTTGGCCAGTGGTGCGGCACCGGATTTTTCGCAGTTGCCATTGGAGCCCACCCAACTGCTGGCCAAACTGGACCAACACACGCCACTACTGGGCTGGGAGGCACGCGAGAGCTTAGCCCAGGCCCAGGTGGATGCGGCCGTGGCCGAAACCCGCCCGGATTGGAGTGTGGAGCTCACCTACGGACGTCGCGAGCGCGCACCCGACGGCATGGCGCGCAGCGACATGCTCATGGTGGAAGTGGGTGTGGGCCTGCCGCTGTTCCAGAAGAACCGCCAAGCACGAGGCATCGCGGCACGGCGGGCCGAGCTGGAGGCGGTGTCCGCAGAGCGCGATGAGGCCCGGCGCATCCAAGCCGAGTCGGTGCAACGCGCGATAGCGCGATGGCGCGGGTTAACCGGCCAGTTGGAGCGCCAGAACACGCAGAGCCTGCCTTTGGCGCGCGATCGTGCACGCACGGCGTTGGCCGCCTACGGCGCCGGTGCCGACCTGCAGCCGTGGCTGGAAGCGCGGCGCGATGAGATCGAATTGCACCTGGAGAACGCCCGTCTGCTGGGCGAACAGGGCCGTGCCTGGGCGGCACTGGCCTATCTGCTACCCCATGAGGAGAACACGCCATGAGCCCGACCAAGACGCGTCTCACACAGCTCGCCGTGGCCCTCGGGTTGCTGGCGCTCGGCTTTGCCGGCGGCTACGCCTGGATGACTCGAACCTCTGATACCACCCCGCCCCCCGGCACGAGCGTCGCAGATCAAGCACGCAAGGTGCTGTACTGGTACGACCCCATGGCGCCGGAGCAGCGATTCGACAAGCCGGGCAAATCTCCGTTCATGGATATGGAGTTGCTGCCCAAATACGCAGATGAGGCCATAGGGGGCGGAACGCAGATCGATCCGCGCCTGCAGCAGAACGTGGGCATACGCACTCAGGAAGTGACGGTAGAGTTACTAGGGACTGCCGTACGCGTGCCGGGCACACTGACGTGGGATCTGACCCAGGAAAGCGTGATCAGTGCGCGCATGGAAGGCTTGATCACCCACGTGCAGGTAAAGGCGCCGTTTACCGAGGTTCGTCGTGGTCAAACGCTGGCCACCGTGCAGGCCCCGGCATGGAACGCGGCCATCGCCGAAGCACATGCCCTGAGCCAAGCTCAGTCCGCGGGCGCGCGTGAGCTGCAGGGTGCGGCGCAACAACGGTTGCGTTCGTTGGGTGTTCCTTCTGGCGCCTCGGCCAGAAGTGGCGTCGTGCTTAGCGCAGACCACAGTGGTGTCGTGACCGAGATCCTGGCACGCGAGGGACAGACGGTGATGCCCGGTACGCCACTGTTCAAGATCAATGGGCTGGACACGTTGTGGCTGGAGGCCTCGGTACCCCAGGCAGCGCTGGGCACCTTGCGGCCGGGGACCTCAGTGCAGGCCACGGTCAGTGCCTGGCCGGCAGAGCGCTTTGCCGGACAGATCCAGGCGTTGCTTCCCCAGGTCGACATGGCTAGTCGCACGCAGCGGGCGCGAATTGTGCTGCGCAACCCGCAGCGTCGGCTGGTGCCGGGCATGTTCGCCGAGGTTCTGGTGCAGCCCGACGCCGAGCAGGCCCTGCCAGTCGTTCCCACGGAGGCGCTGATCGCCACCGGGCGGGACAGCCGGGTCATCGTGCAGGATCCGGACGGGAGCTTCCGGCCAGTGCGGGTGAGTGTGGGACGTAGCGTGCAAGGGCGCACGCAGATCGTGGCAGGCTTGGCCGGTGGTGAACGCGTGGTCGTCTCGGGTCAGTTCTTGCTCGACTCCGAAGCCAGTCTCTCCGGTGCGTTGGAGCGCCTGGGTGCTGCACAACCGACACGCCCTGCCAGCGCATCAGGTGTGCACGAGCGCCATGACGCCGGGCACGAACCACGCACTGTCGTGCCGTCACCGTCCAGACAGCCGGCGCCTGTCGCGCCAGACACCTCCACCTCTACGCCGCCGCGCTGCCCGGTGCAGTACTGGTATGACCCGATGGTGCCGGAGAAGCATTTCGACAAGCCGGGCAAGTCACCGTTCATGGATATGCAGTTGGTACCCAAGTTCGGCCCCGCCGCAGCCGCTGATTGCCAGGCAAGCGAGGTCATGTCCGAAGCGATGGAGGGCACACCATGATCGCGCGCCTGATCCATGCTTGCATCGCCAATCGCGTGCTGGTGCTGGTTGCCGCCGCGCTGCTGGCGGTGGTCGGTATCTGGTCGGTAAAGAACACGCCGCTGGATGCGCTGCCGGACCTGTCCGATACCCAGGTCATCATCCGCACGCAATGGGCGGGGCAAACCCCGCGCATCATCGAAGACCAGGTCACCTACCCGTTGGCCACCACGATGTTGTCCGTGCCGGGCGTGAAGGCGGTACGCGGCTTCTCCTTCTTCGGTGATTCATTCGTCTACATCCTGTTTGACGATGCCACTGATCTTTACTGGGCGCGCTCTCGAGTGCTCGAGTACTTGAGCCAGGTACGCGATCGACTTCCGCCGAATGTGAATCCGGCGCTGGGTCCTGATGCGACAGGACTGGGCTGGATCTACCAGTACGCCTTGGTGGATCGGACAGGTCAACGTGATGTGGGGCAGCTGCGTGCGTTGCAGGACTGGTTTCTTCGTTATGAGCTAAAAACCGTGCCGGACGTGGCTGAAGTAGCCAGTGTGGGCGGTGCGGTGCGCGCCTGGCAGATCCAGCCCGATCCGCAGGCGTTGGCGGCCCGTGGACTGACGGTGGCCGAGCTCATCGAGGCGGTGGATGCGGCCAACGGCGCTACCGGGGGCTCGGTGATCGAACAAGGCGAAGCCGAACTGATGGTGCGCAGCGAAGGCTACCTGCGCACACAGGAGGCGTTCGAACAGGTGCCGGTAACCGGCAACGACGGCATCCCCGTCCTGCTCGGCGAGGTGGCCACGATCAGTCGCGGGCCGGTCTTCCGTCGTGGTATCGCAGAGTTGGATGGTCAAGGTGAGGTGGCCGGCGGCGTGATCGTCCTGCGGACCGGCAAGGATGCCTTGGGGGCCATTCGGAACGTCAAAGCGCGACTGCAGGCGTTGCAATCCAGCTTGCCCGAGGGCGTGGAAGTGGTGCCGGTGTACGACCGCTCCGAGCTGATCCAGGATGCGGTACGCAACCTCACCCACAAGCTTGGCGAAGAGTTTCTGGTCGTAGCGCTGGTATGCCTGCTGTTCCTGTGGCACCTACGCTCGGCGTTGGTGGCCGTCATCACCCTGCCTTTGGGTATCCTGGCGGCCTTCATCGTGATGCACGCCCAGGGGATCTCCGCCAACTTGCTGTCATTAGGCGGCATCGCCATCGCCATTGGTGCGATGGTCGATGCAGCGGTGGTGATGATCGAAAATGCACACAAGCATCTGGAGCACTGGCGGGAGGCGCACGGCCGGGAACCTCAGGGTGAGGAGCGCTGGCAGCTGATGGCCCGCTCGGCGGCCGAGGTCGGACCGGCCCTGTTCGCCAGCTTGCTGGTCATCACCCTGTCTTTCGTGCCGGTTTTTGCCCTGCAGGCGCAGGAAGGGCGATTGTTCTCGCCTCTGGCCTACACCAAGACCTACGCGATGGCCGCCGCAGCAGGGTTGTCGGTGACCTTGATCCCCGTCTTGATGGGCTACCTGATCCGCGGCCGCATCCGCCCGGAACAGCAGAACCCCATCAATCGCATCCTGATCGCTGGCTATCGGCCCATCCTGCTGTGGGTCCTCAAACATCCCGGTGTCACCTTGCTGCTCAGCGGCCTGCTGCTAGTGCTCACCTTGATCCCCTTTAGCCGGTTGGGCAGTGAGTTCATGCCGCCCTTGGAAGAAGGCAGCCTGTTGTACATGCCCACGGCCCTGCCCGGCCTGTCCGCCGACAAGGCCCGTCAGTTGCTCCAGCTCTCGGGCCGGATGATCAAGACCGTACCGGAGGTTGAGCACGTGTTCGGCAAGGCGGGCCGTGCCGAAAGTGCGACCGATCCGGCACCGATCGAAATGTTTGAGACCACCGTGACCTTCAAGCCGCGGGATCAATGGCGCCCGGGCATGACCCCCCAGAAGCTACGCCAGGAGTTGGACGCAGCGGTCAAGATTCCCGGTCTGACCAACCTATGGGTCCCGCCCATTCGCAATCGCATCGATATGTTGGCCACCGGCATCAAGAGCCCGATTGGGATCAAGGTCTCCGGACCCGATGTGGAGCAGATCGAGCGCCTGAGCCAGCAGATCGAGCAGGTGGCCAAGACTGTGCCCGGCGTGAGTTCGGCACTGGCCGAACGCGTCACGGGTGGGCGCTATGTCGATGTACAGGTGCGCCCGGAAATCGCTGCACGTTACGGATTCACTCAAGGCCAACTCCAGCAACTGATTGCCACGGTCGTTGGCGGTGATCCAATCGGGGAAACGATCGAGGGGCGCGAACGCTATCCCATCGTCTTGCGCTACCCCCGTGGCCAGCGTGACTCGTTGCAGGCCTTGCAGGATCTGCCGCTGATCGCGCCAGGCGGTGTGCAACTGACCTTGAGCCAGGTGGCGGAGCTGTCAATCAGCCCAGGCCCGCCGATGCTCAAGAGCGATAACGGCCAGTTGGTGGGCTACATCTACGTGGATGTGGCCGATCGCGACTTGGGATCGGTGGTCCAGGACCTGCAAGCCGCGGTGCAGACCCAGGTGAGTTTGCCTGCCGGCTATGGTCTGGCGTGGTCGGGGCAGTACGAGTATCTGCAACGGGCTTTGGCACGCCTGCAATGGGTGGTGCCCGCGGCGTTGGCGATCATCTTCCTGGTCATCTGGATGGTGTTTCGCCGGCTTAGCGATGTATCCATCATCCTGCTCAGCTTGCCCTTGGCGTTGGTGGGCGGTTTCTGGTTGATCTGGGGGCTGGGCCATGCGATTTCGGTGGCCAGCATGATCGGATTCATCGCTCTGGGCGGCGTTGCGGCTGAGTTCGGCGTCATCATGCTGCTGTACCTGCGTCATGCCTGGGAGCAGCGCTTGGCCAGCGGTGCGCCGGAAGATGTGTCTACCCTGCAAGAGGCTATCTACGAAGGCGCCGTGCAACGGGTGCGCCCGAAGGCGATGACGGTAGCCGTCATCCTGGCCGGGTTGTTTCCGCTTTTCGTCGGTGCCGGTGCCGGCTCGGAGGTCATGCAACGTATCGCCGCGCCGATGCTGGGTGGCATGCTCACCGCACCGGTGCTCTCTATGGTGGTGATTCCCGCAGCGTTCTATCTAGTGCGGCGACGTGGATTGCGCGCGGCGCGGGGCGACCAATGAGAGACAGACTGAGCACTTGAGGTAAGTCCCCACAAAAAGACGCCAGTCATGGAAGAAGTCATGACTGGCGTCAAAGGGGAGAGTACCGCCTACATGCTTACTTATCAGTGCCCGGCGTGCGGGGAAATCTCAAAGCTCAGCGACGCCCGATCCGACACAAAATCCAAACCCTTTTGTGTAGAGGGCACAATGTGATTGGTGTGGATGTACCAGGTCTTGGCGGTGGTCACCTGGAAACTGGCTTGGCCTTGGGCATCGGTGCGCAGGAGCGTAGCGCTACCGTGCCCACCCTTGACCGGTGCGTCAGCACGATGACCGACGTACACGCGTAGGTTGGGCACTGGCGTGCCCTGCTGCAGCACCTGGAACGACAGCTGTTCGCCGACCTTCACGCTTCCAGGATTGCGGGCCAAGCGGATCTCCAGCGGATAGCCCAGCGAGGCAGCGAAATCGTCGGTCAGTTTTGTGCCCACCTGTCCAATGGTACGAGCATGCTTGGTATAGCTATAGGTGACCCCTTTGGGAAACTTGCTCGCATCATAGGTGGCCAGGGTATCGGGCAAGTCTTCCAACTCCAGGTACTTGCCGAACTCGCTGGCCGTACGCGTGCTGGTGGAGGCCATCGTCGAGACCCCCAGCAGATAGGTGCCCTCGCCCGCCGGATGCACGGTGAGCTGGCTCTGCTTGCCGACCTCTTTCCAACTGGCCAAGTCCGGTGCAGCCTTAGCGCCGCCCTGACTCAGCGAAACGTCCTGTAGACGCGCTCGGGTGACTGCACCTGCACTTTCATCGAAGGTGCCATTGTTCACCAACGCTGTGTTCGCCTCGCCCGCTGCGGTGCCAGGCTTGGAGAAAGCGACAAACAGGTCGTGCGCACCGGCACTGCCGGCCACAGCGAACAGCAGTAGTGTGGCGGATAGTTGCGTGTTTCTCATGATGTGTAGCTCCTCGTGATCGTGGCTTACCAGTGGTAACCAAAGCGGACATTCCAGCGACGACCCAGCAAGTCGTACGTCATGGTGTCGGTGTCGGTGTTGGGGTTGTTCTTCACGAACGGCGCCTTCTTATCGAGCACTTTTTCAACGCCGGCGGAGATATCCCACTTCTTCTTGATGCCGTAGCTCAGTTGCAGGCTGTGGTACACCACGCTGGACACATGCGAGCCGATCGTGTCGGGCACGGCGATGATGTCGTCCGCGCTGCCGATGTACTGCGCCGAATAGACGCCGGTCCAACGGTTCTTGCCCATACGCAGTGAGCCCAAGCCACGCCACTGGGTGTAGCTACCCAAGCCGCTGGTGATCTTGCCGGCGTACTCAATGGTGGTGGCCCCGGGCGTGAGCGCCCCCAACCCACGCGGGGTGAGTCTGGAGGTCCTGGAAGCCCTGCTGGATCTGGTCATGGCCTCGGGCAAGGTACGTGTGGTCGACGTGGCGGAACTGTGTCCGCCCCTGGATCCGGATCAAGCCACCGCACGTGTGGCCGCGCGTTTGATCCACCGAATGGTCAGTGCGCAGGCTCAGTGAAGTGATATCGGCTGGCAAAAGGCAGTGAGCTAATGGGAACGCTCAGCCAGCAACTGCTTCATTTGCGCGATCTCCTGTGTCTGCGAGGTAATAATGTCCTGGCAGAGCTTCACCAACTCAGGATCCTTCAGACGATTCTCCTCACACATCAGGATGGCGCCAGCGTGGTGGGGAATCATCGAACGGATGAACTGTTTGTCAGTGACCGCTGCTTGAGTGCGAATGCCCCACCAGCAGAACAGCATGAACGCCACCGTCAGACCAGCCAGAATCAGATTGCGTCGGCGATCGGGGTACATGCTGGACATTAGCCACAGCTCGATCAGCAGCATGGGAGCGGCCATCAGGCCCGCCATGTAGAACTGGTTCACGTTGTTATAGACGTTAGCCCACTGATCGACCATTGCGTACATCAATGCGTACATGGCCACGAAAGACAGGCCCATCATCAACAACAGGCGGCCGTAATGGCCTTGATGCCCTTGTTGTGCCTGGTGGGCAGGTTGGTGTGAGGCGTGCGGTTTTGCGTGCTGGGACTGCGGGTCTTGCGCGTTTTCGTGCGTACCGTGCGAAGAGGACATAACAATCTCCGTGGGAATGGCAGAACGGCGGAAGAACCCGCGAACTGTTGGAACAGCTCCCGGGCTGAGAACACTTACATACCCTTGCCGGCAGCGAATTCCTGCGGGCTCAGCTTGCCATCTTTGTTGCTATCGAGCATGCCAAAGTGCGGCGCCAGCTTGTGCTTGGCCAGTTCTTCCTTGGACAGCGAGCCGTCCTTGTTGGCATCGAGCTTGGTGAAATCGGCATCGGCCGCCGCCGGCTTGTGCTGACCGTGGTCGGTGGTGGGCGTGGTGGTCTGGCCGCCGGCGAAGGCCGCGCCCGCCATCAGGAACAAGGCCATCATCGAGAGGGAGGCATAACGCTTCATTGCAGTACTCCTTGTGGGATATCAGTGACAGGAATGGCCGCGCGCAGGCTCATCGGCGCGGTCAGGGTGGGGGGTGGCAACAACGGTGGAGCCGGACAAACGCAGGGCATTGGTGACCACCGAAACCGAGCTCAGGCTCATGGCCAGGGCCGCCATCATCGGACTGAGCAAAAGGCCGAAGCTGGGATACAGCAAGCCGGCGGCGATAGGCACGCCGATGGCGTTGTAGACGAAGGCGAAGCCCAGGTTCTGCTTCATATTGGCCACCGTCAAAGACGAGATGGCACGGGCTTGCACGATGCGCCTCAAATCACCCTTGACCAGGGTGAGCTGGGCGCTGGACATGGCCACATCCGTGCCCGTCCCCATCGCGATGCCCACATCGGCTGCCGCCAGGGCCGGCGCATCGTTGATGCCATCGCCAGCCATGGCCACGCGACGACCCTGGGCTTTGAGTTGCTGGACCAGGTCGGCCTTGTCCTGCGGCTTGACGCCACCACGCACATCCTCGATGCCCAGCGTGCGCCCCACGGCCTCGGCCGTCGCCTGTGCGTCACCGGAGGCCATCACCACGTGCAGGCCATCGGCACGTAGCAGGTTCAAGGCAGGCAAGGTCGTGGCTTTGATGGGATCAGCCACCGCAATGGCGCCGGCCAACCGACCATTGACCGCCAGGAACATCACGCTAGCGCCTTCTTTCCGAAGACGCTCGGCGCTGCTTTGCAAAGGTGCTACATCGGCGCCAACCGACGCCATCAGGCTTTGGTTGCCGAGCACGACATCCTGATCGGACACGCGCCCGCGGACGCCTTGGCCGGTGAGCGAATCAAAATCTTGGGCGGCCACCAGGTTCAAGCCACGTCGCTGGGCTTCAGCCACGATGGCCTCGGCCAAGGGGTGCTCACTGCCCTGCTCCAAGCTGCCGGCCAAACAAAGGATCTGATCGGCGTCGAAGCCGGCGTTGGAGAGCGTGTCGCGAAAGGCTGGACGCCCCTCGGTCAACGTACCGGTCTTGTCCACGATCAACGTGTCGATCAGACGTAGCTGCTCGATCGCCTGAGCATCGCGGAACAGGACCCCGACCTGCGCAGCGCGGCCAGTGGCGACCATGATCGACATGGGGGTAGCCAAACCCAAGGCACACGGGCAAGCAATGATCAGAACCGATACGGCATTGAGGACGGCAAAGGTCCAGGACGGTTCGGGTCCAAACAGACCCCATCCGAAGAACGTGAGCACCGCCGTGGCCAGCACGGCCAGGACAAACCAGTACGCCACCTTGTCCGCCATACGCTGCATCGGCGCGCGGGAGCGCTGGGCTTGGGCTACCAACTGCACAATCTGCGCCAGTACCGTCCCGGATCCGACTTTGTCCGCCCGGATGACTAAGGCGCCCGTCCCGTTGAGCGTGGCGCCTATAACGTGATCACCGACAGCCTTCTCCACCGGAATGGGTTCACCGGTCAGCATCGACTCATCGACACTGGCGCGGCCTTCGATGACTTCCCCATCGACCGGCACCTTCTCGCCCGGTCGTACGCGAAGCAGATCACCCACGTGCACGTGATCCAGCGCAACGTCCTCTTCGCCCCCATCGGGTTTGACGCGGCGAGCCGTCTTGGGCGCCAATCCCAGCAGGGACTTGATGGCCGCCGAGGTTTTGGAACGCGCCCGCAGTTCCAGCAGCTGTCCGAGCAGGGTGAGCGAGACGATGACCGCTGCCGCCTCGAAGTAGACCCCTACCCGTCCATGCTCGCGGAAAGAGTCCGGAAACAGGTCCGGTGCCACGGTGGCCACCACGCTGTAGCCAAACGCGGCGGCCACGCCGATGCCGATCAGCGTCCACATGTTGGGGCTGCGATTGCCGATGGACTGTAGGCAGCGCTCAAAGAAAGGCCACCCCGCCCAGAGCACCACCGGGGCGCTCAGCACGAGCTCAATCCAGGTGCGCGCCTGCGTGGACAAGCCGGGCAGACGGTGTCCCAGCATGGCCAAGACCAGGACGATCAACGTCAAAGGCAACGTCCACCAGAACCTTCGGGTGAAATCGCGTAACTCTGGATTGTCGTCCTCCTCCAGCGAGGGCATCTCCGGCTCCAGCGCCATGCCGCAGATCGGACAGGTGCCGGGACCTGGCTGACGAATCTGCGGATGCATCGGGCAGGTGTAGACCGTGGCGTGGGTACCGCTGGGTTGGGCCACCGCTGCTGGGGCGGTCACTTCAACTTGCTGGGGAGCATCGTCCGTATAGCGGACGGGATTGGTGATGACCCGTCCATCCGCAGCCTCGACAGGGGCTGCGCCTGCAGAATGGTGATGGTCATGGGACGACGGTGAGTTCATGCCGATGCTCGCTTTAGTGGGGATGGACTGCCAAGGCAGTGTGCCATTGCGGGTTACACAGCTATTCGGGGCTGAGCGTCCCGAGCACTGAAACAACAATCAGGATCAAGATGGCCAGCGCGGCCTCAGCCGTAACACTCTGCCGCAAAGCCCGCACCTCCTGCGCGGGATCTCCGCTGGTCAGCGCTCGTTCCAAGCGCGGCACCAGCGTCCATCGGTGCAGCGCTCCCAAACCCAGCATTCCAGCGAACAGGGCCAGTTTGAAAAGCAGCAACTTCCCGTAGGTGCTCTGGAACAGGGCCGAAAACGACCACGCGGTGAGATCCCCGTAGTGCGCGATGCCGGACACGATGAGCGCACCAACGAAGATCGTTCCCAGCGTCGAAAAACCATGCAGAAAGTCATGCGTTGATCGCAGACGCCCGCTGCCGTTCGTCTCTTTGCCGCGCAGCAGCATGGCAAGGAACATCAGGACCGCTGCGATCCAGCCGCCTGCCGCGAGAAGATGGACGATGCCTGCAGCAAGCCGGACCGCGCCTGCCAAGCCCTCGCCAGCGGCGGCGTGGCCGTTCCATGCCAGCGAAGCGAGTGCGCCGCCCGCCAGCATCGCCCCCAGCGGGAAGGCGGTCTCCACCTTCCCGCGGCGACGATGCCATCCGAGCACGAACATCAGGGCGACCAGCAGCGCGCCTCTCGCCATGGCTGCCCGGCCCGCGGACGTCTCGAGCAGATACCAGCCAAGCGATGCGCGATCAACCTCGGCAAGCGGCATTCCCATGATGCCCGCGGTCTTGAAGACGACATCGAGCCCGGTGAGCACGAGACCGGCTACGGCACCCGCCAATAGAACGCCCATGAGTGACCACCCGGCCAAGGCGTCGGCGAGTGCCGATCGACGCGACCCGTACCAACCGAAGAGTGGAACCCCGAAAAGAACCATGATGACAAGGTATTCCAAGAATCTCAGTGCATAAGCCGACAGGTCGAACATTCGCGACTCCTCAGCGCACCGTGAAGCTGAAGCTGCCCGGCATGGGGTGGTTGTCACCACCGACGGCGCGGTATTCCACGGTATAGACGCCCGGAGCCAGCGGTCCAGGCAACTTGGCACGCAGGGTCTTGCCGTTGTTGACGATCTCGGTCGTGAAATTCTCGATCGGCATGGTGGAACTGCCGTGCTTCATGAGCAACTTGAGACGCGACGCCCGCGGAATCAATGTCTCGTTGAACACGAGATCGATCTGGCCTGGCGAGGCCACCACCGCATTTGCCGCCGGTGTGGACTGCTGCAGCGCGGCGTGGGCGTGCGCGACCTGCAGCGAAAACTGCCCGGCCGCGATTGCGAGGACGAGCGCGAAGGAGCGAATGACGTTGGACGACTTCATATGGATAAATCCTCATTGGAATGTGATGCAAAGCCCGTTCGGGAGGGGCCGCGCTGTGTTCGATGCGACAAGCGTTAGATGTCGGACTGTCACTGAAACCACGATTTGTCGGATTTTCTTGATACTTCCGCTTTCGCGAGACGAGGATCCCACCGGCTCAGGCGGGATCCTCGACGCATTACGCTGCCATGGCGCTGCAGCTTTCCGCGCAGCGGCGACAAACTTCGGCGCAGCGCGTCATCTCAGGGTCGTTCATGGCGTCGCATGCATCGGCGCACTGGCGGCAGATCTCCGCGCAGGCACCGCAAACCACGTCGTGAACGCTGGCACCGCGCAGCATCGCGTCGGCACTGGTTGCGCAGGTATCGGCACACGTCGCCAACAGGGCGATGTGCTCCGGGGCCGCGTGAACACCTCCTTTGGTCAGGCAGTAGTTGATGGTCTCCAGGCAGATCGCATGGCATTGCGTGCAGTTGTCGATGCACTCGTTCATGGCCTGGGGCCGGTGTGCTGCGGAATGGTGAGTCATGTAGTTCTCCTTCTTCCTCGCGGGCGAGAATCGGCGCGCCCGCAACACCGTCCCCTGTTGCTGCGACGGATCAGTGCTGTGCGAACGGTTCAGTGGTTCCGTCGCGATGTATCAGCTCGACCGTGAACGGCTGCTGGCGTCCCTCCGGGACCTCCATGCCCGGAGAACCAAGCGGCATCCCTGGGAGGACCAGGCCGCGTGCGTTCGGCTTTTCTTCGAGGAGACGCTTGATGTCCGCGGCCGGAACGTGGCCTTCGATGACGTATCCGCCGATCTCGGCCGTGTGGCAGGAGCCCTTTGCATAGGGGACACCCAACCGCTCCTTGACCAGACCCAGGTCATCCATGTCGTGCACATCCACGGTGAATCCCGCCTTCTGCACGTGGTCGATCCAGACACCGCAGCACCCGCAGGTCGGGGTCTTGTGGACGGTCATGCGTGGCAGGGCTGCTGGAGTCGCGTCGGCTGATTGGACGACAACCTGTGCGGAGGGCGAGGTCGTGGGTTGCGCGGATGAAGCATCCTGGGTGCAAGCACCCAGACCAGCCACGGCAAGGACCACAAAAGTCAGACGGTGCAATGTGAGCGTAGTCATTTCAATCTCTCGACTCAGCGCTTGGTCCGCGAGGACCAGTGGATGTGGACGATCCGCCAGCCGTCCGCGGTCTCCTTCAGCACCATCGTCTCGTCGCTCTGGACGGTCAGTGGCTGGCCGTCCTTCTGGGCATGCAACTCGCTTTCGGTTCCGACCCACGCGAACTCGCCAGCGGCTCGTGCGCGCTGACGGAGCAGCTGGCGATGGGCGCCCTTGAGGAACGCCGCATCGCTGACTGCGTGATGGCCCATGTATTCCTCGCGGCTGCGTTCGGCGCCCCCGGACTCGAGGATGAGAACGTCGGCAGCGAGCAGGGCTTCGACCGTGGCCAGATCGCCGCTAGACAGGGCCCTGTTGAAACGCTCCGCTACGGCGACCGCGGCCTCTGCAGTGACTGGGACGTCGACGTCCGCAGATGCCGCGGCAGCGGGGTGATGTGCGTGCGGCTGTGTCGCCTGCGCCATTGCGGGGGACACGACGGCCAGTGCCAGTGCGAGGGTGAACGAGATTGCTGTTGCGTTCATTGCGTGGGCTCCAAGAAGATCAATGGGGGTGCGCATGGCCGTCATCGGCCACGGGCGTGTGTGGTGCAGGGTGCGACTCCACCTTGCCGTCGGGATGGCCGTGGCTCACCAACCCGACTTCCGTGTCGCTGGGTGTCGGGCCGTGGTGATCGTCGTCCACGCCCGGCGGGTGCGCATGCGGCATGGAGTTGTTGCCCGGCTCGAATAAGGCAGGGTGATCCTCGGCCTTTTCGTCGTCATGGTGGCCTTGCGTCTCGCCGCCGCCATGCGAATGGCCCTCGCTGCTGTCGACAAGTTCCTTGTACGCAGTCGCGTCCAGCGTGGGCAACTTCTGCAGGAAGGCCGACATGTTCCATATGAACTCATCGTCCATGCTGCCGCCCCAAGCGGGCATGCCGCTGGCCTTGATGCCGTGCTTGATCACCCAGAACGCCTCAGCTGGAGCGACCGGCTGTTTGCTTAGGTTCGGTGGCGCGGGGTACAGGCCCTTGCTCATCTCGGTGGCCGCCGCGTCTGGTGAAAGATGGCAGGTCACGCACATGGCGTTGTAGTTGCCCGCACCCTGGCGGATACGCTCAGGATCATCAAGGTTCGTGGGTAGCTGAAGCTTGGCGGCGCGCACCTCAATGGAACGCTCGCGCGCCGTTTCAAGTAGCGCATACACCGGGCGACTATGCGGATCGTCGGCGGCCACGTTGTACACGCCCAGAGAGAGCGTGGCGGTTGCGACCACCGCAACCAATGCCACGCCGGCACCGAGCCATACCCACATCTTTTTGTTGGATTTCATTGTCAGTTCCCCTTAGAACCAGGTACGAAGGCCGATGACCAAGCGCGTGTCTTCAAAGGACTCGCCATGCTCGCGTCGCATGTCTGCGGTATTGCCAAACGCGCGCTCGTACACCACGCCGATGTAGGGAGCGAACTTTCGGGTGAACTCATAGCGAAGTCGTAGCCCCGCCTCAGCGGCACTCAGACCCGAACCTATCCCGCGCAATGGATCGTTCTTGCCATAGGCGGTGACTTCCACCAGCGGCTGCAAGATCAGCCGGTTGGTTAGCAGCAATTCGTACTCGGCCTCGACATTGGCGGCAGTCTGGCCCCCTTCGCCGAGATAGGCTGTGGCGGACACTTCGAACTTCATCGGCGCCAAGCCCTGTACACCGATAGCGGCGAAGTTCTGCGATGCCCCAGGCTTGAAGTCATGACGCACACCGGCCACCACATCCCACCACGTGGAGATACTGCGGCCGTAAAGCACTTCCAGATCAGCCGACTCGGTCTGACCATCCGTGCGTTCGCCTTCACTGCGGAGCCAGACGCGATTGAGGTCCGTACCGATCCAGCCCTGGCCCTCCCAGCCCAGCCCGGTGCCCGGATCGGCATCCCAGGTTTCCAGGCGATTGAGCAGCACGTAGCTCTTGATCGAGTTGTCATGCACCGGATGCGCGTGTTCCGGCGCGATGGCCGCCTTGCGATCCGCGTCCGTCACCGCGGGAATCGGGGTGCGCGGCTGCGTTGGCGCTGCAGGCCCGTGTCCCATCTGACTGTGGTCCATGCCCTCCATCGATTGCATTCCCGCTTCTGGTGTAGCGGGCGCGGGCGAATCATGGCCCATCTGCGAATGGTCCATCCCCTGCATCGCAGGCGTGGCCGTGCCGGAGGTGTCGGCTGCAGCGGGCTGTGCCATCTGACTGTGATCCATGCCCTGCATCGACTGCGCCTGCGCTGTGGGCGCCGCAGGTGTGCTCGCGGGCGAGCCGTGCCCCATCTGCGAATGGTCCATGCCCTGCATGGCAGGCTCGGCTGCGTTAGCCTGCGGCTCGGCGTGGCCCATCGCCGCATGATCGATCGTCGCTTCGCTCGTCTTGGCCGGTGTTGCAGGCTTTTGGGCTGGCGCAGGTTTTGATGTCGGTGCCTGATGTGCAGAGTGATCCTGAGTCTGGGTCTGCGCGCCCTGCTCCATCTGCATGGAGCCGTGCTGCATAGATTGGGCGCTGGCCGCATTGGCCAGGGCCAGCGAGATAGCCGTCAGCGCAGTCAGGGTGGTATCGCGTCTATTGATGTTCATTCGTCGACCCTCACCGTGCGCATCATTCCGGCTTCCATGTGATAAAGCAGGTGGCAATGGAACGCCCAGCTGCCCAACGCATCGGCACGCACGCGATACGTGCGTCGGCTACCTGGCGGCATATCCACCGTGTGCTTGCGCACCATGAAGTTGCCGTTGTCGTCCTCCACGTCACTCCACATGCCGTGCAAATGGATGGGATGGGTCATCATCGTGTCGTTAACCAATACGATGCGCATACGCTCGCCGTAGTTCAGCCGCAGCGGCTCGACATCGGAAAACTTCTGACCGTTGAAGCCCCAGGAGAATTTCTCCATGTGTCCGGTCAGATGCAGCTCGATCTCGCGACCGGGGTCGCGTCCGTCAGGGTCTTCAAAGGTGCTCTTGAGCATGGAATACGTCAGCACATGACGGCCGTTATCGCGCAGGCCATTGCCCGGATCATCCAAGCGCGAACTCACGCTCATGGCTTGGTTGTCCAACAGGGGATTGTTGGTCTCGCTAGCAGGGTGTGATTGCATGCCCCCGTGCTGCATGCCTGCCATGGCACCATCGCCGGCGGCGGGCATCGCATGGCCTGCATGGGCCGAGGTCGCGTTACCGCTGACAGGTGGGGTCATGCCAGGCATGCCCATGGCCGCACCACAGCCGCCTTCCATGCCCTTGCTGCCGCCAGACATATCCATCGACCCATGATCCATGCCCATGTCTGCCATCGTCAGCAGCGGCCGGGGATCCACAGACGGAACGGGCGCGCGTAATCCTTCGCGCACAGCGAGCGTGCCGCTGATGTAGCCGGTGCGACCGGAGTCTTGGGCAAAGATGGTGAATGCGTCCTGCCCGGAGGGCTCCACGATCACATCGAAGGTTTCTGCTACCGCGATGCGGAACTCGTCGACGGAAACCGGATGGACATACAAGCCATCTGCCGCCACCACGGTCATCTTCAGCCCCGGAATACGCACATCGAAGTACGTCATGGCAGAGCCATTGATGAAACGCAGGCGCACCTTCTCGCCACTGCGGAACAAACCGGTCCAGTTGCCCAGTGAGGTCGTGCCGTTCATCAGGTAGGTGTAGGTGTTGGCGTTGACGTCGGACAGGTCCGTGGGCGTCATCCGCATCACGCCCCACATCTTGCGATCTTCCAACGTGGCCGACAGGCCGTTGCGCTTCACATCGCGCGCAAAATCGCCGACCGTGCGCTTGTAGTAATTGTCATGGCCCGGCATCTTCTTCAAACGATCGAACAGGGCCGTCGGGTCCAGGTCTGTCCAATCGCTCAGCATCACGACGTAGTCGCGATCGAAACTGAAGGGCTCCGGCTCCAATGGGTCGATGACGATCGGGCCATAGAGCCCGGCTTGTTCCTGGAACCCTGAGTGGCTGTGGTACCAGTAGGTTCCGCCCTGATGCAGGGTGAACCGGTAGTGGTAGGTCTCACCACGTCCGATACCGTCAAAGCTCAGACCCGGCACGCCGTCCATGTTGGCCGGCAAAATGATGCCGTGCCAATGGATGGAGGTGTCCGCGCCATGGATGGAGTTAGCGGGCAATGCATTAGAGACGCGCAAGTTGACCGTGGTGCCTTCCCGCCACCGCAGCAACGGCGCCGGAACGGACCCGTTGACCGTGATCGCGGTGCGGGTCTTGCCGGTGAAGTTCATCGGCGTCTCGCCAATGGTCAGGTCAAACTCAGTGCCCGATAGTACGTTGGGTTGTCCCGGCCCCTTGAGCGCCCAACTGGCTTTGGGCCAGAAACCTAATCCTGCGACTGCGCCTCCCAAGGCCAAGCCTTGGACAAATCGCCGCCGCGAAGGCAGCAGCGGTCCACCGCGTGGACCACGAAAATCATCATGCGACATGAAAATGCTCCAAGCGTCGTGTTGCCACCGGCGGGCGGTGGTACAGAGCGGGCGGCTGGCCTAAACAGGCATGCAAGCCACACCAACGGCGCCATTGCGGCGCCTAGGGACGCTTAGCCGATCGGTGGTCGGATCAGATGAGGCAAGGCAGGTGCCGCATGCCCTAGGGGCAGCGGCATGACATCCAGGCCCAAGGCCAGTTGCACCGAAACATGCAGGCGCGCAGGAAGTGCGCTCGCGCAAGCGTGTACGCAGGCGCACCGGCACGCAGAAGACTTGCAACAGTCGGGACCGGCATGGTCGCCATGCCCAGTGCCAGCCTTTTCAATCGATGTGGCATCGGGATGATGCTCAGCACTGTGATGGGCGAAGCAGTCTTCGTCGACTTGCACCGCGGCAGCCACTTCGCTGGCCTGCTCTTCCATGACCGGGTTCATACTGACGGACGCAAACGCCGACCACGCGCCGTTAAGCACGAGCATGGCGATCAGGAACAGTCGCAGTAGAAGTGAGGAGGCTGACACGGGCGACATGGTATATCACTTTAGACAAGGCGCGTGTGTATCGGTCGTGAACAAAATCTCAAGTAAGCCTGAGATGTCGCGACTTGTCAGTCGCACTAGCCGCGGACACTGCAGCTCCCTCCAGAAGCGCCCAAAGGGCGGGTTGAGGCGAAGAGTTGCCCATAGGGCGAGCGCTTGTTCGGTTTACTTCTCGGGCGTGGCCTCGATCAGCTTCACCAACTCGCGCTTCTGCTGCTTGCTTAGCGAGCCCCAGCGCAGGAGCAACTTGGCCAGCAGATCATCGTCGGTGTAAAGGAAGGCGGCGGGGATCCCCAACGCTTGGGCCAACCGCTCAGCAATCTCCAGCATGGGCTCGTGCTTGCCACGCTCGTACTGGTTGATTCGGGGGCTGGCCACGTGAGGATCCAGACCGGCCCGGATGCCCAACTCCTTCTGCGACAAACCCGTGTGCAGGCGGGCTTGTTTGAGGCGTCGAGCGAAGGTCGGTGTTGAGTCGACGGACAAAGTCACGCGCGCACCCCATGGAGACCCCATAAGGATGGCGGATGTACCCAGCCTTGCATACTAAGATATTCTTAGCTTTGAGGCAACCGGCGACACCGGTAGCGCCGCCCCCCCCCCAGGAGCCACGCCGCTCCCTCATCCCCGGAAACCGCATGCCCGGAACCTCGTCAATGACGCCATCTGGGGTCGCCAGCATCGAGGAGTTGGGCCTTCGTGGCACCCTTTTCCTAGCCGCACTGTTAGCCGCGCAGCTACGACGCCTACCGGTGGCGCCCACACGCCGCTCCACCTTGCTGGTGCTGGACACGCTGCGAGACTTGGCCTTGATCCAAGTTCCCTGGCCAGCGGATCGATGGCAGATCCGCCCCGATGCCGAGGTCACGCCCATCGAAGATCTGCAATGGGCTTTCGCCTGGTCTACCCACGAGCGCAGGCACCTGCTCCCGGTGCTGGAAGACCAACTCGGCGATATGGCACACGATGTAGACTTGGCGGACGCGAAACTGGAGCTGTGGGATGAACTTGCACTCTGGGAGACCGAGCAGTTTCTGGAGCAGCAATTGCTCAAACATCACTTCGACCCAGGCTGGGCACGTGATGTGGGGTTCGTCTTTCAATCCGGACCGCGGGGCTTGCCGATCGCGCGGTGGCGTTACTGCTGCTGGGCGGCGGTACGCCAAGGTGCCTCGGTGGCGATGCGTCTTGGCGTGCACGACAGCGCCCATGTGCGGGAAGCCATCTTTCAGGAGGTCCAGAAGCGCCTGCGCTACCTGATGACCAGTTCGCCCGAGCAAGGCATGTTCAAGCCCTATCATTTGGCACCGGAGTCCTCAGTAGCCAAACTGTTTGTAGATTGGGTCGTCCCTATGGAATGGGCGTACTGGACAGGTGAGCGCCACCCCAGCCGCTAGCAGACAAACGAGCAGCCTCGTCAGTCGGCTCCCCCATCTTGCGCATGGCCGCGCCGAGTTTTCTTCACCGCATTTTGTGCTGGCGTCAGTTGATTCAGTAGAGGCTCTAGCGCTTCAAGACGTGCATTGGCACGCAACGCATCGGCTTCAGCGCTCTCGCGGCGCTCACGCTCCCGCGCAAGGGTGTCTTGAACTTGAGCTAGCTCGTTGCGCATGGTATCCAAGGTCTTGGCGTCAGTCTTCCAGCGCTCCTGCAGTGCCAAATAGTCCGTCGCGGTCTGGCGCAACGCCACGACCTCGCTGTGTTGGCCTTCGTGGGCCTGTCGTAGCTGGGCAAGCTCACGCTCAATCCGCCCGTGGCGCTCCAGCCATTGACCATTGTCGCGGTTCAGCACCAACAGCTCCTGATTCTTCGCGCCCAAGGCTTCATTGGCCTGACGTAAGGCTACTTGCAGCTCTTGGACCTGATGCTCGTGACGGCGAAGCTCTTGCTCACGCTGCTCTTTGGTTGAAGTGCGGTAGTGCTCAAGCGCTTCCCGGGCATGGGCATGCTTGTCCTCCAGAGAACGCGTATGCGCCTCATGATCAGCCAGCCGCACCGTCATGCCAGCGATGCGCTCGTTCAACTGGGCGATTTCCGCGATCCTGTCACCTAGATTCTGTTGAAGGAGGGCGTGAGCAGCTTGCTCTTGGTGCAGGCTTGCTTCGGTGCGCTGCAGCCGACTGCTCAAGGCGGCAGCCTCCTCTTGGGCACCGGAAAGCGCCTGTTGCCGACTGTGGAGCTCAGCCTGATGGCGCTCACGCTCCTGGGTGAGGATGGCCTCTGCTTCCTCCTGGAGCCGCGAGGCCAAGCGCGCAACCAAGTCCTGCAAAGCATCACTAACGGCTACCGTCCTCGCCGGACCGCCGCCTTCCTCTCCTTCCAGTTCACGCAAGTAGCGGTGGATCGTGGTCTTGGAGCCCGTGTTGCCCAAGGCCACTCGCACCGCGTCGACTGACGGCTTCTTGCGTTGGGCCAGCAGCGCGTCGCGCGCCTTCTGGACGTCACTCTTATAGAGTCCTGCGCGCGCCATCGTGCCACCTCACTTTATTTCGTAATGTATTACATACCATGTAATTACATACTATTAAAGCAGGTAGACGACCGCTCGTCGGCGAAAATAGTTATACGGGATAATATTGAATTATCCCGCGTAAGGCGGATTCTGACCCTTCCCGGCGTCCCAAGCAGTACGAAACCGCCCAGGGCCGGCGATCGCTGGGTAGTATGGCCCAGAGCGGAAAGGAGGCCAGCCAGGGTGCAGGCAGGCTCCGCCACCGAGCCCGTTGGCCATCATAGGACTGTGCATGCCGATCGAACGTATCGTCATCGACAACTTCAAGTCGTTTCGCCATCTGGACCTGCCCCTCAATGCCCACATGAACCTGGTGGTGGGCGACAACGAGGTCGGTAAATCCACCCTGCTGGAGGCCATCCACGCGGTGGTCACCGGCCAGCTGCATGGGCGCAATCTTGCCTACGAGCTCACGCCCTACCTGTTCCACCAGCCCACGGTGCAGGAGTACTTGGGAGCGCTTGCCACGGGCACGCCGGCCTCGCCGCCACGGATCTCCATCGAAGCCTATCTGGGCGCCGACGCCGCGCTGGCGTCGTTACGCGGCACCAACAACTCCCTGCGTCTGGATACCGCCGGCATCCGGCTGCTGGTCGAGCTCAACGACGACTACCGCGAGGAGTTCAACGCCTACCTGCAGCAGCACCAGGGCGCGGTCAGCCTGCCGGTGGAGTACTACACGGTGCGCTGGTACTCCTTCGCCAACAATGGCGTCACCGCCCGTAGTATTCCGTTCGACTCGACCATCATCGACACGCACGGCATCAAGACCTTGTCCGGTGCCGATCGCTATATCGCCGGCATCATCGAGCAGGCACTGACGCCTGCGCAGCGCGTCTCGCTGTCGCTGAGCTTCCGCCGCATGCGGCAGAGCTTTTCCGAAGAAGCGGATGTGGCAGCGATCAATGCCTACTTGACCGAGCACACCGGGGACATCAGCCACAGGGCATTGACGGTAGGCGTGGACACATCGCCGCGCTCAACGTGGGAAACCAGCCTGTCACCCTACCTGGATGAGCTCCCGTTCACCCAGGCCGGCAAGGGCGAGCAAAGCGCGGTGAAGATGAAGCTGGCGATGCACGCGGCCGGCGCGGCTCACGTGCTGCTGATCGAGGAGCCGGAGAACCATCTGTCCTATTCCAGCATGACCCAGCTGATCGACAAGATTGCGGCCCTCTCCACCGCCCAGCAGGTGATCATCGCCACCCACAGCAGCTTCGTGTTGAACAAGCTGGGCGTGGACAACGTGATCCTGTTCAGCGCGCAAGGCCAGATGAAGCTGGACCAGCTGCCCAGCGATACCCACGACTATTTCATGAAGCTGCCGGGCCACGACACGCTGCGGTTGATCCTGGCCAAGCAGGCGATCCTGGTGGAAGGCCCTTCCGACGAACTGATCGTGCAGCGTGCCTACAGTGACCATCACGGCGTGGCGCCGATGGCTCACGGCGTAGACATCATTTCGGTCAAGTCGTTGGCATTCAAACGCTTCTTGCAGATTGCCGATCGACTGAGGATTCAGGCCAAGGTGATCACCGACAACGACGGTGATATCGCAGTTGTGCAAGAGCGCTATGCCGAGCACATCAACGCGATCTATTACGATTCCGACGAGAGCGCCCCTTCGCTGGAAGAGCAGCTGATCAAAGCCAACTCGCTGGCCGAACTCAATACCGTGCTGGGCAAGGCCTTTGCCGATGAGGTGGCGCTGCTCAAGTACATGAAGGGCCATAAGACCGATACGGCCTTGGCGATTTTCAATAGCCCGCACTCGATCAGGTTCCCGGACTATGTCCAGCGTGCCATCACCTAACCGGGTCCTGCTCTCGGCAGCCGGCTCGGGCAAGACCACGTTGCTGGTCCGGCAGGCCTTGGAGCGACCTGAGCGCCGCATCGCGATTGTCACCTACACGCTGGAAAACCTGGAAGAGATCCGGCGCTCGTTTGAGGCCCACGCAGGCGCGGTCCCCGCGCATGTCACCTTGCACAGCTGGTATGGCTTTCTGCTGCGCCAGTGCATTCGCCCGTACCAGGCTGCGCTTTGCCCTGAGCCTCGCATCGAGACCATCCTGTTCGTAGAAGGTGTCACCAACAACCGCGCCCCACGCACCCAGGTGGCGCGCCACTACCTGGCGGGCAACCGGATGTATTCGGACCGAGCGGCCGATTTCGCTGTGCGCTGCGATGAGCTGACCCAAGGCCAGGTCGTGGCGCGATTGGCGGCGATGTACGACGAGCTCTACATCGACGAAGTCCAGGATCTGGCCGGCTTTGATCTGGATCTGGTCGAACGGCTGTTGAAGAGCGAGATTGCCATCACGTTGGTAGGCGATACGCGCCAAGCCACGTATGCGACCAACTATGCGCAAAGGTACAGCCAATACCGTGGTCCGAATCTGGCAGCGCTGTTTCAGATTTGGGAGGCCGACGGCTTATGCCGGCTGGATCACCGCCTCACCAGTCTGCGCTGCGTCCAGGCCCTGTGCGATATGGCTGACACGCTCTATCCGCAGATGCCGCGGACCCAATCAGGCAATGGCGAGGTCACCGGACACGATGGCATCTACCTCGTCGCTCCAGGGGATGTGGCCGCGTACATGCAGGAGTTCGCCCCCACCGTGCTCCGGCATGACCGGCGGCAGGCGTGCGACGGACTGCCGGCGGTGAACTTTGGGCAGTGCAAGGGCCGCACCTACAGTCGGGTCCTCATCTTTCCGAACGGGCCGTTGACGCAGTACCTGCGCACGGCCGATGCAGCGCGTATCACCGCGCCGCCGAAATACTACGTGGCCTTCACCCGGGCGCGGCAAAGCGTGGCCTTTGTGTATGCCGGCGCGTGCGCGTTGCCGGGTCATCAGCTCTATGCGCCTGCCAGCGCAGACGCATAGAGCCAGGGGCTGCGATCACATCTTCTTTAACGGCGCCGCGGTGGGCGGCGGCGGTACCGGGCCCGGGTCGTTGAAACACAGCATGATCTGATCGATGCCGAATTGATCGGCCAGGACCTGGGCAATCACAGCATGCACCAGGTCCAGGTCGACCGAGGGCGCCGCGACCGTGATGGTGGCCGCGATCGCACGGCCATGCTCACCGGCGACCAGGCGCAGGTCGTCCACCGCTTTCACGCCCGGGTCGGTAAACATCGCCGCACGGACCTGTTCCAGGTTGAGCTCGTTCATGGGGACTCCAAAGCAGTGCTACCGGCGCGGGGAGCTCGGTCGCGATGCAGCCAACGATAGAGCACCGGCAGCACCAACAAGGTCAATGCGGTGGATGAGACGATGCCGCCGATGACGACAGTGGCCAGCGGCCGCTGCACTTCCGAGCCAGCACCGACATTCAAGGCCATGGGTAGGAAGCCCAGCGAGGCTACCAGGGCGGTCATCAACACCGGTCGCAGGCGTCCAAGGGCGCCGTCGCGCACAGCGTCGTCTAGCGGATCGCCCTGTTCGCGCAGACGGCGGATGAAGGCGATCATGACCAGCCCGTTGAGTACGGCCACGCCCGACAGCGCGATGAAGCCCACGCCGGCAGAGATCGACAACGGAATCCCGCGCAGAGCCAGTGCCAGCACACCGCCGGTCAGCGCCAGCGGCACGCCACTGAACACAATGGCCGCATCCTTGGCCGAGCCGAAGGCCATGAATAGCAGAGCGAAGATCAACGCCAGTGTCACCGGAACGACCACGCCCAGGCGTTGGGTGGCCGAGATCAGCTGCTCGAAGGTGCCGCCGTAATCGATCCAGTAGCCCTCTGGAAGCGCGACATCCTGGCCGATGCGTGTGCGCAACTCGCCGACGAACCCGCCCAGATCGCGCTCGCGCACGTTGGCGGTGATCACCACGCGGCGCTTGCCGTTCTCGCGGTTGATCTGATTGGGCCCGCGCTCTACCTGGATCTTCGCCACTTCCCGCAGCGGCACCGTGCGAGGCCCCCCATTGGCGCCGGCGGCCAGACGGCTGGACTCATCGACACTGGTGCTTGCCGGCAGCGGAATGGGCAGATCTGCCAGCACAGCGGGGTCTTGGCGCTGCGCTTCGGGCAGGCGCACGACCAGGTCGAAGCGGCGGTCGCCCTCGATCAACTGGCCGGCAACACTGCCCCCAATGGCGGTGGCCACCGTTTCCTGCACATCGCCCGGGTTCAGGCCATACCGTGCCAATGCCGCCGGATCTGGCGTGATGGTCAGCAGCGGCAGGCCGGAGACCTGCTCGGCCTTGACGTCTTCGGCGCCGGGGACGCTACGCATGACCCGCTCGACCCGGCTGGCCAGGCGCGTCAACTGGTCAAGGTTGTCGCCGTAGACCTTGACCGCCACGTCCGAACGGACGCCGGAGATCAACTCGTTGGTGCGCATCTGGATGGGCTGGGTGAACTCGTAGTTGCTGCCCGGGATTTCCTTGGCCGCCGCCTCCAGCTCTTCCACCAGCTCGGCCTTGGGCTTGCGCGGGTCGGGCCACTGGTCGCGGGGCTTGAGCATCAGGAAGGTGTCGGCCATCGACGGCGGCATAGGATCGGTGGCCACCTCGGCGGTGCCGATCTTTGAGAAGATGTTGGCCACCTCCGGGAACTGGGCCAGGCGCTTCTCCAGCGTTTCCTGCATGGCCACCGACTGCTCCAAGCTGGTGCCGGGAATACGCATGGGCTGCAAGGTGATGTCGCCCTCATCCAGGCTCGGCACGAACTCCGAACCCAAGCGGGTGGCCAGCACGCCACAGCCCACCACCAGCACGGCCGCGCCGGCCAGCACCACCACGCGCCGACGCAGGGCCCAATCCAGCAGCGGCGTATAACGGGCACGCGACCAGCGCATCAGGCGGTTGTCGTGCTCAGCCACACGGCCGCGCAGGAAGCTGGCGATCGCCGCCGGCACGAAGGTCAGCGACAACACCATGGCGCCGGTCAGGGCCAGCACCACCGTGATCGCCATCGGGTGGAACATTTTTCCTTCTACCCCGGACAGCGAGAAGATCGGCAGGTAGACCGCGGCGATGATGCCCAGGCCAAACAGGCTGGGACGGATCACCTCGGCGGTGGCCGAGGCGGTCAGGTCATAGCGCTCTTCATCGTTGAGCTGGCGGCCTAGCGCGTGCTGCGCCTCGCCGAACCGGCGCAGACAGTTCTCGATGATGATCACCGCCCCGTCCACGATCAGGCCGAAGTCCAGCGCGCCCAGGCTCATCAGGTTGCCCGACACGCCGCCACGCACCATGCCGATGATGGTGAACAGCATCGCCAACGGGATCACCGCCGCGGTGATCAACGAGGCGCGCACATTGCCCAGCAGCAGGAACAGCACCACCACCACCAGCAGCGCGCCCTCGATCAGGTTCTTGGACACCGTGCCGATGGTGCGATCCACCAGCGCGGTGCGGTCATAGACGGCCTTGGCATGGACGCCGGCAGGCAGGCTGGCGTTGGCGGCATCCAGCTTGGCCGCGGCCGCCTGGGAGACTTCCCGGCTGTTGGCGCCGAACAACATGAAGGCGGTACCGACCACGACCTCGTGGCCATTCTGGGTGGCCGCGCCCGTGCGCAGCTCCTTGCCTTCGCCCACGCTAGCGACGTCGCGCACCCGAATGGGCACGCCATCGCGCCGGTCCAGCACGATGTTGCCGATTGCCTCCAGATTGGCTAGCTGGCCCGGCACGCGCACCAGGAACTGCTGTCCGTTGCGCTCGATGTAGCCGGCGCCGATGTTCTGGTTGTTGCGCATGACCGCGGCGACCACGTCGTTCAACGTGAAGCCCAGCGCCACCAACTGAGCTGGATCGGGAGTGATGTGGATCTGCCGCTCGAAGCCGCCGATGGTGTTGACCTCGGTGACGCCGGGCGTGGTGCGCAGCTGCGGCCGGATCACCCAGTCCTGCAGGGTGCGCAGGTCCGTGGCCGTGTACGGGGTGCCGTCGGGCTTGCGAGCGTTGGGCTCGGCCTCCACGGTGTACATGAAGATCTCGCCCAACCCGGTGGAGATCGGCCCCATTTCCGGGTCCAACCCTTCGGGAAGCTGGGAGGCGATCTGCTGCAGGCGCTCGGCGACCTGCTGGCGGGCAAAGTACAGGTCGGTGCCGTCCTTGAAGACGACGGTGACCTGCGAAAGCCCGTAGCGCGACAGCGAGCGGCTGTAGTCCAGCTTGGGCAGACCGGCCATGGCCGTTTCGATGGCAAAGGTGACCCGTTGTTCGGCCTCCAGCGGCGAGTAACCCGGGGCCTGGGTGTTGATCTGGACCTGGACGTTGGTGATGTCGGGTGTGGCGTCAATGGAAAGGTGACGGTAGCTCCACACGCCCAGCGCAACCAGCGCAGCGGTGAGCACTAGCGTCAGCCAGCGATGGCGGATGGACAGCCCAATGAGGCGTTCGAGCATGGCGGGCCTCATTCTTCTTCCACGGTGGACTTTTCGATGTCGGCCTTGATCAGGAAGCTTTGGGCCACCACCACCTGTTCACCGGCCTTGAGGCCTTCCAGCACTTCGGCGCGTTCGGCGTCGCGGCGCCCCAGCTTCACCGGCCGGGTGTGGTAGGTTTCGCCCTGCTGCACGTAGACCACGTCCTGGTCTTCTGCGGTCTGCAGCGCCGTGATCGGCACCACCAACGCTGCCGATTGGCGATCCACGGTGACCCGCGCCTTGACCGCCGACCCCGGCCGCCACAGGCCATCGGTGTTGGCCACCGTGCCGCGCGCAATGGTGCTTTGGCTGGCGGTGGCGGTGCCGGGCAGGACGCGCTCCAAGGTGGTCTGTGCGGTGACGCCATCGCTCAAGCGGGTAACCGTCACCGGCACGCCAGCACCGATGTGCTGGGCGTCGGCGCCGAAGATGTGCAGGTCCACCCACAGCGTGGACAGGTCGGCGACCTCAAACAGCGGCGCGCCCTCAGCGGCGGCCATGCCTACGGCGGCCGTGCGCGCCATGACCACGCCACTGATCGGCGCGGTGACGGTATAGGTGGTCAGGCTCAGGTTGCTCTCTACCGTGGCCAGTGCCTGGCCGGCCCGTACCTGATCACCCACGCCCGCACGCACGGAGCGGACCGGTCCGGGGAAGCGTGCCGTGACCTGCGCGATGCGACCGTCAATCGGGGTCAACAGCCCTTGCACCTCATGCTCGTCAGCAATCTCACCGGGGCCTGCCGGTGCGACCTGGATACCCGCTGCCTGCGCAGCTTTGGCGGCAATCTTGGTTTCCAGCGGCGCTTCCTCGTGCTCGCCGTGCTCTTCGCCCTCAGCGGCGGCGCCGCCTTCGGACGCTTCGTTGGGGGCCGACGCGTTGCAGGCGGCCAGCATCATCAGGGCCATGCCCAGTGCGGTCCAAGAAAAGCGATTCATGGGGTCTCTCCGGTGGAAGCAGCCGCCGGCGGCGCGACAAGCGCTTGGCCGGTCAGGCGTTGAATTTCGATCAGGGCGCGCTGCGCATCGAGCGCCACGTCCAGCTGCTGCTGGGCCATGGCCGTGCGTTCGGACTGCAGCTGTGCCCATTCCAGGTAGCTGATCGCGCCGGCGCGATAGGCGCGCTCGGCGGCCTTCTCAGCCCGGGCCAACTTCGGCAGCACCTCGCCTTGCAGCCGTGCCACCTCGGCCTGCGCCACGGTGTAGCGACCATGGGCTTCGACCAGCGTGGAATACAGCGACAGGCCCTTGGCCTCGCGCTCGATCGTCAGAACCTCCAGCTCGGCTTCGCCGGCGCGGATCTCCGGCTGCGCGCGGCTGCGGCTGCCCAGTGGCATGGACAGGCTGGCCACCAGCGCGGTGTCGTCAGTCTCCTGCAGGCGGCGCACGCCCAGCTGCCACGACAAGTCCGGCGAGGCCGCCGAACGCGCCAGCTGCAGTCGTGCCTGCGCGATCCGGCGGGCATCGGCAAACTGCGCCAACTCGGGAGTGCGCTCCAATTCCTCGGCCAGCGACTGCATGGACGCGATCGCCGGCAGGGTCATGGGATCCGCCGCGGCCACCTCGAAGCTCGGAGCACGTTCGCCCCAGAGGGCAGCAAGGTGCTGCCGGGCGGCAATGCGCTGCTGCTCGGCCCGATCACGGGTCAACTCTGCTCTCGCCAGTGCTGCTTGTGCGGTGAGCATCACCGATTCGGGAGACGCGCCAGCCTGCAGGCGCTGCCGGGCAGCGGCGACGGTCCGCTGGCGCTGGCCGACATCCATGTTCGTCAGGCTGCGTTGCCGGTCGGCACCGACAACGGCCAAATAGCGCTGCGCCGTCTCGGCGAGCAGGTCCAGCCGCCTGGTCTCGCGCTGCACGGCCAGTGCATCAATCCGGCTTTGGGCCAAGGTGCGGCGGGCGTCGAGCTTGCCGCCGCGCTCCAGGACCGAGCTCAGGCTCAAGGTCAACTCCGCGCTGTCCAGGCCACGGGCCGCGCCCGTGCCCAGCGCATTTTCAACCTCCGCCCCCAACGTCCACGGTGGCCGCTGCACGGCCTGGTCGCGCTCGGCAGCGAGCACCGTGGCTCGCGCATCGACCAGGCGCAGCTCGGGGTGGGTTTGGGCCACGCGTGCAAACGCGTCGTCCAAGGTCATCAGCTCTTCTGCTGTCGCCGGCGTTGCCGCCGCGCTCAACAGTAGCCACGCGGCCAGGGCCGCCAATCGCACATGCATGAAGTACTCCAGAATTTTCGATAGCCAACAGGGATCCGGCGCACGCCGGCGCGCATCACCCTGCGATCGGCGGCCGGAACGGCGCGAGCAGGTGCTCATGCCGATATCTGTCCGCATGGGCTGTCGCCGACGGCCAATGCCGGCCGATATGAGCAATGGCCAACACTATTTCTGGAGCCGGCGCGGCCTGGCTACAGCACAGCACCAGCTGCTGTAGCCGGTGCAGCGCGGCGTCTACGCCACGCTCGGAAGCTGGTGATGCCACTGCCGGGTCATGGTCGGCCGCGGCCAGATGGGTTTGAGCATGGAGCTCGCCAACCACTGCCAGCACCGGCTGCGTCACAAGGCCCACGGCCAAGTGCGCCAGCAGCAGCCAGCGCAGGCCACAGCTCAGCCGGCCAAGCGCTGTCATGCAGGCGTTTTGCGCGCGTCGGCACGCGCCCGGCGAGCATCACCCAAGATCTCGAAAGCCTCCTTGATCACATACAGGCCGATCAGGGCGCCGATCACGAAATCCGGGTAGGGGCTGGCCAGCCACCACACCAACAGGCCGGCCAGAATCACCCCAACGTTGGCCACCACATCGGCGCGGGTAAACAGCCAGGTCGCTCGCAGATGCACTTCGCCAGACTTCAAGGGGGCGAGCATACGGAGCACCTTCAGGTTCACGGCCAGCGAGACCAGAGCGGTACCGATCATCCAACCGCTGACCGGCTCGGCGCCGTACATCACCCGGCGGCCGACTTCGACCAGCACGCCTACGCCCAGCACCAGCAGCACGCTGCCACTGACCCACGCGGCGTTGGCCTTGAAGCGCGCCGTGCGCCCGATAGCGACCAGGCCAATGGCATAGGCGGTGGCGTCAGACAGCATGTCCAGCGCGTCAGCCAGCAGCCCGGTGGAATGGGCAATCCAGCCGGCAATGCCGCCGATCACGGCCATCGCTGCATTCAGGACCAAGGCGATCCAGAGGATGCGTCGCTCCTCCTTGTTCTTGGCTTCGTGGTGGCACCCGCAATCACTCATGTCTTGGTCCTCTGCTGTGTTGTTTCATTGCTTGTTTGCGCCTGGCTGTCTACGCACACCGGAACGGGCATTGGCGAGGAACCCCACGATGGCGGCGGTGCCTACCAATACCTGCGCCAGCAGCGACTGCCAGGTGGGATACAGGCCGATCCACTCGATGCGCGGCAACGCGAGCGGTGTTTGAGAGATCCAGCCCGCTTCCTGCAACGCGGCCACGCCTTTACCGATCAGGATGACCGCCATCACCGCGATGAGAATCGAGCTGATCGAAAAGAACCGGCCAATCGGCAGCCGCCTGCTCATGCGCAGCATCCAGTACGCCACCGCAGCCAACACCGCGATTCCCGCCGCCAGGCCTGCGAGGATGGCGGTGGACGCCTGATCGCTCCACATCGCGATGTAGAACAAGATCGTCTCAAACACCTCGCGGTACACCGCGACAAAGGCCAGCATGAACAGGAAAACAGCCGAGCGCCGTGTCAGCGCAGTCGTCAGCTTGGCGTGCAGGTACTCCTGCCACCGCCCTGCAAGGCTCTTTTGGTGCATCCAGATGCCTACGCTGAGCAGGACAGCGGCAGCGAACAAGGCCGAGACGCCCTCAGTGACTTCCCGGTTCGCACCGCTGATATCAACAAAGTAAGTGGCCACCGCCCAGGTAGCTGCGCCTGCCAACAACGCGCAGATCCAACCCGCATGCACATACGGCAACACATCAGACCGCTCGGCTTTACGCAAGAACGCCACGATACCAATCACGATCAGCAGCGCTTCCAGTCCTTCGCGTACCAAGATGGTAAAGCTGCCTAGAAACGCGGTGCTGGCGCCTATTCGGGTGTCCTGCAGCGCCACGTCCGCGCGATCAAACAGCTGGGCAATTTGCGCTGCCTGCCCGGCAACGTCAGCCGCGGGCGCATGCTGATCCAGCTGCGCGCGGTAGCCTGCCATGGCCGTCTCGATCTCTCGCAGCAATGACGGATTGCGCGTGGCCAGCGTGGGTTCAAGCGGCTCTACACCATCCAGATAGGACGAGAGCGCAAGCTTTTTGGCTTGAGCCAGGTCCTCATCAGCGTAAGCGCGCTGGCTGGCGGCCAGTCGCTGCCGCGCCACCGCAAAGCGATCGGCTCCTGGTACCGCTTCGTTTACTACCTGTGGCTGCGAACGCAGGTAGGCGATGATCGCGTTTGCCTGATCGGCGGGCATCGTGGTGGCAAGATCGGCCTCTCGCGTGCGTGTCAGCGCTTCGAGCGAGGGAATGTGCGTATGGGCCTCGGCACTGGTGCGCCATAACGCCTCACCTTGAGCCTTGGCTTGCGAGGAGTACCCCAAGCTGCCCACATAGAATGCCAACGCCCAGCGATCACTTTCTGACAGCCCAGAGAAGCTGACCATGCCGGTACCCGGCACACCCTGGGAAATGACCTCGTACAACGACAGCGGCGTTCGCTGCGCGGCGCGAGTGGCATCGGTGAACGCGATCGGCGGCGGACTTAACGCTTGCGCGGCGGGGCCATCACCGTGACCTGTGGGGCCGTGACAGGCCGCGCACTGCTGGCTGTAGATGGACGCGGCCTGGGAGGTCTTCGGCGCGCTCGCCGGAACAGCGCCGATCGGGTAGCGGGCCAACAGCGTCGTGCCGAGCCCGCGCGCCAACGTTGCCACTTGCGCCGGGTCGGCCTTCTCTGCCACCGCCTGGACCAGGCGGTCGGCCTGGGCCGTCAGCTCCTGCTGGTTCTGGCCACTGGGCAATGCTGCCAGCTGACTGCGCACGGCGCCGGCAAACTCGCTCATTTCGGCGTATTCGTTGGGGGCAATTACGCGACCGGCCTGGACCGCGCCGGGGTAGTCGACCGCGATGTAATCGAGCATCTGCCAGGTTTGGCGCAGGTCTGCTGCGGCAGGCTCCGCCTGAGCAGAAGCGGGCAGAACCCAGCCGATCAGCAAGGCAATCAGGCAGTAGCGAATCAAGGCGATGGGCAGTGGCATGGTCGTCACATGCAGCGCCGCGGCCGGAGTGGCGGCGGATACGGGTTCAGCGTAAAGTCCGTAGCTACTACGGAGTCAAGCGTACTACGAATGAAAATCAGTGAGGCTGCCGACGCCAGCGGATGCCACTTGGAGACGATTCGCTATTACGAGCGGATCGGGTTGCTGCCGCGCCCGGGGCGCACGGGCAACGGCTACCGGGTCTATGGCCCGGCCGACATCGAGCGGCTGCGCTTCATTGCGCGTGGCCGGGACCTGGGCTTCAGCCTGGAGGAGGTCCGCAGCCTGCTGCAGCTGGCCGGCGATGAGGAGCTTTCGTGCGGGGACGTGGACCGGTTGGCCCGCAGCCATCTGGCCGACGTGCGCGCCCGCATGGCCGACCTGCAGCGCATGGCCAGCGAGCTGGAACGGGTGATTGCCAGTTGCCATGGCGGGCAGCGGGCGGAATGCACCATCCTGTCGACGCTGCGCCAGACGACCTCGGTGGAGGCCACGCGCCAGTGACCGAACTGGACCGCTACCTCGATGCGGCCACGCGCCAGAACACGGTGCGCAGCTATGCGTCGGCGCTGCGGCACTTCGAGGTTGAATGGCAAGGCCACCTCCCAGCGACACCTGACAGCGTGGCCCGGTACCTGGCCGCTTATGCGCAGACCTTGGCGACCAGCACCCTCCGCCAACGTCTGGCGGCCATCGCCTCTTGGCACCGCGACCACGGCTTTGTCGACCCGACCCGATCGCCGCTGGTGCGCAAGGTGCTCAAAGGCATCCAGACCCTGCACCCGGGCCAGGTCAAGCAAGCCGCGCCGCTCCAGATTCGGCGGCTGGTCGAGCTCGATGACTGGCTGGCCGCGGCGATCGCTGCGGCACATGCCCGGGGCGATGGGCCGGCGGCGCTGCGCCATCAACGAGACCGAGCGCTGGTGCTGCTCGGGTTCTGGCGGGGATTCCGTGGCGATGAACTGCTGCGTCTGGACGTGGCCCATCTCACGCTGGTGCCGGGACAGGGGATGACCTGCTTCTTGCCACGCAGCAAGGGTGATCGCCAAGCAGCCGGCGTCACCTACAAGGTGCCGGCGCTGTCGCGGTTATGTCCGGTGGAGGCGACCCAGGCGTGGCTGCAGGCGGCCGACCTGCAAGAAGGGCCGGTGTTTCGGGCAGTCAACCAATGGGGCCAGGTGAGCGCCGAAGGCCTGCATCCCAACAGCTTGGTGCGCCTGCTGCGCGAGTTGCTGACCAGTGCAGGCTTTGCCGATGCGGGGCTCCACAGCAGCCATTCGTTGCGCCGCGGCTTTGCCAGCTGGGCCAACGACCAAGGCTGGGACATGAAGGCCTTGATGGAGTACGTGGGCTGGCGCGATGTGCAGTCGGCCATGCGTTACCTGGACGGGCGTGACCCGTTTGCCCGGGACCGCATTGAAGCAAGCCTGCCCAGTCCAACCGTGCCGGTACCGGCGATGGCACTGCCGGCGCCGGAGGGCAAATCGGCCCTGCAGCTGCGCCTGCGCATGGTGCTGACCCCGTTTGCCCGCACGGGCCGCGGCGCGGCCAAGGCCCGAGGCCGAATTGAAGAGATCTGCTTGGCCCCGTTCCAGGCTGTGCGCCTGAACACCGCCAGCAGCGAGTACCAGTTGACTGCTCCCACCGATCCCGAAAGGGATCTGGATGAAATCCTGGCCACGTTGCTCGATGACATGCACCGCATGGCCGATACGCACCAGTGCTTCCTGGAAGCGTCGCTCAGTACAGACGACGGCCGGCACTGGGACTGATCCCCCTCACACCCTCCGGATCCAATGGCTACCCTTCACGAGACCGCCTACCCGCGACTGAAGCCTGATCCCACCGCCAAGGAACTGGAGGAGATCTATACCCCGACCGCCGCTGAGATTGCATTCGCCAAGCAGCTGACCACCCAGCCGGGTCCGCAGCTGGCGGTACTGATTCATCTCAAGCTCTTCCAACGCTTGGGCTACTTCACGCTGTTGGCCGACGTACCCGAGCGGATCCGGAAGCACATCGCCAAGGCCGCCCGACTCGGGCGCGTATTGGACACCGACCAGCTCGAACGCTACGACGCTTCCGGCAGCCAGCGCCGGCATATGCCGCAGCTTCGGCAATTCATCGGGGTACGTCCCCTGGATAAATCGGGCTTGGCTTGGCTGGACACAGTGGCCACCGGAGCAGCCCAGACCAAGCACACCATCCCGGACATCGTGAACGTCCTGCTCGAAGAGCTGGTGCACCATCGCTACGAACTGCCCGGTTTCCGCACTCTGGAGCTGGCCGCCATCGGCGCCCGTGAGCGGGTCAATCTGGGCTACTACCGCAGCATCAGCCACGCGCTGACGCCTGCCACGCGCACGCTCATCGACGAACTGCTGCGCGCACCGGAAGGGTCCAGGTTCACCGGCTGGCAATCACTCAAGCGCGAGCCCGGCCGGCCCACCAACAAGGAAGTTCGGTTCTACCTGCAGCACATCCGCATGCTGCAGCAGTTGGCCGACCAGCTGCCTCCCATCGATGTGCCGGTGCCCAAGCTCAAGCAGTTCCGTGCAATGGCTCGGGCCTATGACGCCAGCGAGCTGGCCGAACTGGCTCCGGACAAGCGCTATGCGCTGGCCACCATCTTCATTCGCGCCCAGCATGCCAAGACACTGGATGATGCAGCCGAGTTGTTCATCAAGCAGGTGCGCGGGCTGGAGAACACGGCCCAGCAGAAATTGCTGGCCTACCAGCTCGAACATGCCAAACGGGCCGACTTCCTCATCGGCCAGCTCAAGGAAATCCTGCAGGCCTATCAGCTAGACGGCAGCGATAGTCAGCGCGTGGATGCCATCGACAACAGCCTGGAAGCGGAAGTGTCGACCTTGCTGGCCGAATGCGAAGAACATATGGCCTACGCCGGGAAGAACTACCTGCCTTTCATGCTGCAGCCCTATGGCGCGGTCAGGCCGCTGCTGTTCAATGGGCTGGAGCTGATGAAACTTCGGGCGACCAGCCACGACGCCGGCATGGAGCCGCTGATCGCAGCGGTGCTCTCGCTGCGCAACCAGCGCCGTGAGCTGATCGAGGTCGCCTCCCTCGGTTTGGACCCGGAAAAGGACTTTGACTGGATGTCCAAGCTCTGGTGTCAGCACGTGTTCGGCAAGCGGGCCAGTGCAGCCGGCGCCGGCTGGATGCACCGTAAGTACTTCGAGCTGGCCGTGCTGGTGCAGGTCAAGGACGAACTGAAGTCCGGAGATCTCTTCATTCCCAGCAGCGAACGGTTTGATGACTACCGTGAGCAGCTGGTCGATGAAGCCACCTTGGCCCAGGAACTGGAAGCCTACGGCCAGGTGTCAGGCCTGCCCACCGACGCCGAGTCTTTCGTGGCGGGATTACGTGCACAACTGACCTCCCTGGCCGATGAGGTCGACGCGCGTTTCCCGGAGAACGTACATGCGGACATCCTGGATGGGCGCCTGGTGCTGCGGAAGGGGCAACGCGCCGAAGTCTCCAGCGCGATTACCACGGTGGATCGCCTCATCGCCGAACGGCTTCCAGAATCCAGCATCGTCGATGTCCTGATCGATGCCAGCCAATGGCTGGATCTGCACCGTTTCTTCCGCCCGATCGCCGGCACCGAGAGCCAGGTCGAAGATCTGCCCCGACGTGTGATCACCACGCTATTCTGCTATGGCTGCAACCTGGGGCCGACGCAGACGGCGCGGTCGATCAAGGGCTTCAGCCGGCGCCAAGTCGCTTGGCTCAACCTGAAATACGTGACCGAGGATGTGCTTGAGAAGGCCATCGTGGAGGTCATCAATACCTACAACAGATTCGACCTGCCTGGCTATTGGGGCAGCGGCAAGAGCGCATCAGCTGATGGCACGAAGTGGAGCGTCTACGAGGACAACCTGCTGTCGGAGTATCACATCCGCTACGGCGGCTACGGTGGCATCGGCTACTGCCACGTGTCCGACAAATACGTAGCGCCGTTCAGCCACTTCATTCCCTGTGGCGTGCACGAGGGCATCTACATCCTCGACGGTCTGTTGGCCAACACTTCCGACATCCAGCCTGAGATCGTCCATGGCGACACGCAGGCCCAAAGCTATCCGGTCTTCGGCCTGGCCCACATGCTGGGCATCCAGCTGATGCCCCGGATCCGGAACATCAAGGACCTGACATTCTTTCGGCCCGAACCGGGTAGGGCTTATAAGAACATCCAGGCACTGTTCGGGGACAGCATCGACTGGCAACTGATCGCCACCCATCTCCACGACATGCTGCGGGTGGTGATCTCAATCCGATTGGGCAAGATCACCGCGTCCTCGATCCTGCGCCGGCTGGGCACCTACAGCCGGAAGAACAAGCTGTACTTCGCCTTCCGGGAACTTGGCAAGGCCGTTCGAACGCTGTTCTTGCTGCGCTACATTGATGACAATGAGATCCGCAAAACGATCCATGCTGCCACCAACAAGAGCGAGGAATACAACGGCTTCGTGAAATGGGTGTTCTTTGGCAGCCAGGGGATCATTGCTGAGAACGTCCAACACGAGCAGCGCAAGATCATCAAGTACAGCCAGCTGGTGGCCAACATGATCATCCTCCACAACGTGGAAGGCATGAGCCGGACCTTGGCCGAGATGAGGAAGGAGGGGATTGAACTGACGCCCGAGATCCTGGCCGGCCTGTCGCCTTATCGGACCAGCCACATCAATCGCTTCGGCGACTACCACCTGGATCTTGAAAGGGAAGTGGCGCCGCTGAGCTACACAGCCAAGGTGCTTGAACAGACCCCATAGATGGGGAGAACCTGATCGAGAGACGAGCAATCAACTTTGAAATTCAGTCGCTTAGGCAGCTTTTGGCCCTGTACGTAATGATTCCCTGCCGACCCTCTTCAAGGTTCATCCCAGCGACTGCCCAGTTGAAGGCCGCTCTTTCGTGGGCATTGAGTTCCGCGTCGATAGCGTCAATTGACTGCCGGTATTGCTGCTGGGTTCCATTCGTAACCATCTTCTTGTCTGTCGGACCGCTGCAGGCAGCTAGCAGTGCTGATGCTGCCAGGATCAGTGTTGCTCTGCTTCTGGCCGCGGTGATGAAGCGGTATGGCTGTTCGCTCATGCGTCCCCCTGTCAATGAAGAAGACAGAATATCTGGTTTTTAGATATCGGAGAACTGGATATAGCTTTCTAGGCCGCTCAGCCAAGGCGCGGTCGTGTCGAAGTCCATCCATCGAAAAGAGTACGCTGCCCTCATTGAGGCTGTTCGCGAGGCGCGGCTAGCTGCCGGTCTGACCCAGGCCCAGGTGTCCAGCATGCTGGGCCGCAGCCAGTCATTCATCAGCGACGTCGAAACAGGCAAGAGAAGGGTTGATGTGGTGGAGCTGAGAGATATCGCCCGCCTGACAGGCCTTTCGCTGGGCAAGTTGATCACAAACTTTGAGAAGCGAATCAAAGACTAAAGCCCCTTAGGGTGTAGCGGTAGGTTCGCGCTTCTTGCCGGCCGGTCGGGACCAGGCGCACACGCCAGTGACAGACGGCCAACCGGATGGAAGGGGCACGCCCTGCCGGAAATCCGTGACGTAGATCGGCCTCGGCGTGCCGGGTCGAAACTTTAGGCTGTTTTGTGGAACCGTGGGGTCTGAACCCTCGTGTAGATCCGGGTGAAGCGACGTCTTTACAGTTGTTGATGTGAAGACATTTCTCCGGCCCACTCCACAGCAGCTCCACAGGTCGCTAAAGCGAACCCCTAAATGCCTCCGATGGGCTTGTCGCGGGGCCTATACCCTTTCGGCGCGACTGTCTGACGTGGAGGATTGCGCCCTACACAAGCTTCGAGACGCAAAGGCTATCGCTTGGCGGCGGCAGCGCAAGATGCGCAGCTGGGCCGCGAAGCATCCCCGGTTCCTACTGTTAGCCTTTCCGCTTTGGGGTGATCCCCGGTCATTCGCTGAGTTACCGGAACAGAAGCTTTGGCCGCGCATTCTTGGCGTTTTCGCGCTTGTTAGCCCCCATCATCGATGCGCTACAAGCCGATCCAGGAAGTGGCCAGTCACTAGTTCAATGGGCAGAAGTTGCTGGCGTATCCTCTCGGACTCCTGCAAGACGCTGGGTTGCCGCTACTGGCCTGGGATGTTGTGAGTGGCGCCAGAGGCTGAAGCTTGCTGCGTCCCTCCCTCTCCTCCAGAGCGACTGCAAAGTTGGTGATGTTGCCAAGCGGCTGGGCTATAGCGGCCCCTCCCCTTTTATTGCAATGTTTCGCCGACTAACCGGCATGTGCCCAACTCAGCTGAAGAGCGCTGTCTAGATGCAACTTCACCTTGAGGAGAGGGCCCTTTGAACCTGGCTAGCCGAAGAAGCGTTCCCCGAACAAGGAGAACGGGCCTCAAGCGGCCCGTTTTCATTTGAACTGCAGCTATGCAATTGTCTTTCAGCGCTTGGTCGAGGTGTCATCCACGACCATGACCTCGTCAGGCTTCTTGCGAGCTGCGTACTCCGCCAGTACCACACCAAATACTGCCATCAAACCGCCACCCACGACCCAGGTGCTCAGAGACTCTTTGAGGACCACCACCGCAAGCAATGCAGTGACGATCGGGACGAGATTGAAGAACCCGGCCACGCGAGCAGAGCCCAGCCGATGCAGGCCGGTCATCCATGCCAACGGTGCCATGATCGAAGCGCCGATTGCTGCGAATGCAATGCAGCCGATGGCTGCGCCACCCTGGACGCCAGTGCCTGCGACAAGGAAAAGAGGTAGCAGCAGGATCGTTGCAGACATGGCTTGAAGAAACAGGGATTCGATCAGCGTTACGGGAATGCGCCACTTGTGCATCAGCAAATTGTAGGTGGCAAAAGCCAAAGCGCCCAGCAGCATCAGGGCGTCACCTTTGTTGATTCCATGGGAAACCAAGGCTTCAAAGTCACCATGGGACACTACCGCTATCACCCCAACCAAGGAGATGATCGAACCAATCACTGCGCCACCGCGGACTGCGTGACCCATGAAGATGCGCGACAAGGCAAGAGCGATCAACGGGATGAGTGCCTGGATAACGCCCATGTTGGTCGCAGAAGTGAAATGTGCGGCGTAGTACGCCAGGCATTGGAACATGACACCGCCCAAAGCACCGAGCACGAGGAAGCGTGCCCAATTGGCTTTCAGGACCGCTAGGTTCGACTTCAGGCGCGGCAGGGCGAATGGGAGCAAGATGATGGCCGCAGCAAGCCATCGCCAGAAGCTAATATCGACCGGGCCGACGGTCCCTGCAGCGAGCTTTGTAACGATGGTGTTGGCGCCCCAGAGAAGGCAGGCCAGGAGGGGGAGCAGGTAGTACATGGCATCCTCAGATACTGGATATCAACAGCCAGTAGCGTAGACTTGGCGGAATTTCGTTACATCCATAATTTGCGCCAATCTTCATCTTGAATGCGACATGGCAATGGACCCCGTCCCCTCGTTCAGCTCCATCCCTGGAGACATCTACGTTCGGCAAGGGACTTTGCCTCCCTCCGACTGGGATGCTCGTGTGCATCCGTGGGGGCAGTTCAACTATGTTGCGCAGGGTGTCATGGAGTTACAGGTAGGCGAGGACTGGATGGTGTCCCCTACCCACTATGCGATATGGATTCCGCCTGGTGTTCACCACTCATCCCGAAACCGTGGTGCGGTTGCTTATCGATCCGCATACCTTTCGGTCGGCGCGTCGGCGCAGATGCCCAGCATTCCGACTGCGTTAGCGGTTAGCTCGTTGCTTAGGGAGATCTTGGACGAACTGGCCCGTCGTGACATCGGCGAGGCCGTTAAGCCAGAAGACCGGCGACTCTCCGCGGTCGCCCTTGACCTGATTCTGGCCGCGCCGGTGATGTCGAGCTTCCTGCCGCTGGCCAGCGGTGACGTGCTAAAGCGGATTCTGAGCTATGCCGAGACCTCCCTTCAGGACTCTCCGTCGGCACTTGAGGTCGCAGAGCGCCACCACATTAGTGTTCGATCACTTGAGCGCTTGGCAAAGCGCGAGCTAGGGATGGGGTTCGGAGAGTGGCGCAGTCGGCTTCGTTTTCTGAGGGCAATTGATGCCTTGGGTTCAGACCGATCAATTACGCAGATTGCAGACGATCTGGGCTATGCAAACTCAACGTCTTTCAGTGAGATGTTCAAGCGACACTCTGGCCGGACCCCAGACCAGTATAGAAGGGGCCTCAGTCCGCTCCAGCGAGAGGTGGAGCCCTCCTCCCGCTGAATCGAGGCAGGCCTCGAAGCTGTTGGGTCAACCATTTAGCTGGCCCAGACAGTGGCCATTCGGATCGATGGATCATCCAGAGGGTGTCAACCACCGGAGATCCACAGTCAACCACCTCAATTGCGTCTTGCCGAGCGAAGGATTCACGGGCGTGTCGCGGAATGACAGTGAATCCCAGCCCGAGCGATACCGGCTCAAGGATGAGCGCAACCTGATTGGTGAAGCCGTGTATAGGAAGCGCGCGTACGCCTGGATTTCCTGGGAACTTGCGGGCGAGAAGGCGGGTGGCCATAGCCTGGCCATCTGGATGATCAACGAAACCCAACTTTTGAAGATCCGCCCAGCTGTCCGCGCAGGCACCTCTCGGAACTACCAGCTCAAGCGCCTCCTCGGTGAAGGGCTCAGCCCGCAGCCGAGGGTCATCCGGCCGAAGTGCAAGTAGACCCACCTCGTACTTCTTCTCCAGTACCGCCGATAGGATTTCTGGGTCCGGCGAGAAGCGATGACGAATGATCAAGCCGGGATGGGTGCGCTGGAAGTCCAGCAACACCGGGTAAAGAGCAAGGCCAACACTCCCGGGGGTTATCAGCGCAAACTCCCCCTGATCGCTGTCCGCGCTCGCGAGCTTGGCTTGAAGCCGGCGATCGGCCGAATCCATCTCTTGGCAGTACTGCAATAGAGCCATTCCCGCCGGCGTCAGCTCAATAAATCGTGGTCTGCGCAGAAACAGGGCACCCAGCTGTTGCTCAAGATGACGTACATGCTGACTGACCGCAGCCTGGGTGAGCTGCAGCTGGCCTGCGGCCCTGGTAAAGCTCCCGACCTCTGCGATAGCCCGAAAGGATCGGAGCCAATGCTCATTCAGCATAAGAATATTTTATCAATCTGATAAAAATGGATCAGATCATGGTTGAGTTGCAGGGTCTAATCTTGCGGCTACCCCTCTCTTCAGTGGTGTGCCGTGCCTGCCCTACCCCCTCCCTACCCTCGCGCCTTCTCCCACATCGGCCTGTCTGTTACCGATCTCGATGCCGCGGTTTCCTTCTATACAGAAGTCTTGGGCTGGTACCTCGTCATGCCGCCGACCAGGATTGCTGAAGACGAAAGCGCAATTGGCGTGATGTGCACGGATGTGTTTGGGCCTGGATGGGGCAGCTTCCGCATTGCACATCTATCCACTGGTGACCGGGTTGGAGTCGAAATCTTCCAGTTCAATAACGCCGAGCGTCCCGCGAACAACTTCGAGTACTGGAAGTCGGGCGTCTTCCACTTCTGTATTCAGGATCCGGACGTTGAAGGCCTGGCCGCTCGGATTGTGGCAGCTGGTGGAAAGCAGCGAATGCCGGTTCGAGAGTACTTCCCAGGGGAGAAGCCCTATCGGATGGTTTACATGGAGGATCCGCTGGGCAACATCCTGGAGATCTACAGCCACAGCTACGAGCTTACGTATTCAGCTGGCGCGTACGTCTAGCTCCACGCACACCCTCAGCCAGCTTTCGACTGCCAGGCAGTCCTCGCCAAACTGAGACACGACGGTACGGAGCAAGTGTCTCGGCTGTAGAAGTCAGAGGTCTGCAAGTTAGAAGCTGGCGAACGTAATTTTAACGATTCATCGGCGAGCCGCGCCGCTAGCCCTAAGGAGCATATGATGAAAATGAACGGCATTCGTTGGCCGGAAGGCTACCTTCCTGGTTACACCGAAAACTTTGTCTCGAATGAGCTGATCGTCCTCGGCCTTGCCGCAGCTGATGTTTGGCCGTTGCTTGAAGAGCCACGTCTGTGGCCGACCTACTACGGAAATTCAGCCAATGTGCGCTTCCACGATGGCGCCGGCCCTCTGTTGCGAAACGGGGATCGATTCTACTTTGAAACCTTTGGCTTCCCCGTGGAGGCTCAATGCGTCGAGCATGAGGCTCCTACCTCCGAGGGTCCGGGCCGGATCGCTTGGCATGGCTGGGCCGGTGAGCCCGGGTCTGCCGATCGACTTGACGTTCATCATGCGTGGATTGTCGAAGACCTTGATGGTGGCCGAGTGCGGATCCTCACGCAGGAGACGCAGAAGGGACAGCCTGCAGAAGCCCTGCGTCTGGCCAAGCCGAATCCAATGATCAATGGTCACCAGGATTGGCTGGACGGCCTGGTGGAAGCAGCTCGAGCCGCCAAGTCAACGTCCTAAGCCGGAGTAAATCCCCGTGCTTGCTCCTCTTGCTCTCCCCAAAGCCCCGTTTATGTCTGCCCTGTTTAGCCCATTCGAGCTCAAAGGTGTCACTCTTAAGAATCGTATCGCGGTGCCGCCCATGTGCCAGTACAGTGCGGAGGACGGCCGTATCAACGATTGGCATCTCAGCCACTATGCCGCGCTTGCGCGCGGAGGCGCTGGGCTCGTGATTGTCGAGGCTACCGCCGTGTCTCCGGAAGGACGCATCACCCCGGGATGTGCTGGCCTGTGGGGTGATGAGCAAATTCCAGGAATGGCAGCCATCGCTTCTGCCATCAAGCAAGGCGGTGCCGTAGCTGGCATCCAGATCGGCCACGCAGGGCGCAAGGCTAGTGCAAATCGGCCATGGCAAGGCGATGACCACATCGCAGCCGATGATCCCGCAGGATGGGCGATCCTTGGTCCCTCGCCGATCGCCTTTGGCGGCTCGCTCGATAGAGTTCCCAACGAGATGACGGTTGAGGACATTCATCGCGTTCAAGCGGATTTCGTCGCTGCAGCCAAGCGTGCGCTTGCTGCAGGATTTGAATGGCTGGAGCTTCACTTCGCTCATGGCTATCTGGCGCAGAGCTTCTTCAGCCCCGACAGCAACAAGCGGGAGGATCGCTACGGTGGCAGTGCGGAGAACAGAGCACGCTTCCTGCTGGAGACATTGGCGGCCGTCCGTAAGGTTTGGCCCGAGCATCTGCCGCTGACCGCGCGCTTTGGAGTTGTGGAGTACAACTCGCGCGATGGCCAAGCACTGGTCGACTCCATTGAGATTGGCAAAGAAATGCGAGAGTTGGGGCTTGATCTGCTCAACGTGAGCATTGGCTTCAGTGCTCTTGGTGGCCGCGTCCCATGGGGTACACAGGCGTTCCTGGCACCCCTTGCTGAGCGATTTGCTAATGAAACTGGGCTTCCGGTGGCCACAGGTTGGTGCATCGATGATCCACAGACTGCCGAGCGCGTTGTAGCGGACTGTCAGGTTGACCTAGTGATGATCGGGCGGGCCCACCTATCCAATCCGCACTATCCGTACCAAATGGCCATTGCGCTTGGCCAGGAGCTCCCAGCCAGCGTGCTACCCACGCCTTACAGCTATTGGCTGAGCAGATACAAAGGCCCGGGCAAGGCGTCGGCTCAATAGGAGCGAGCCAGCCCCCTCCTCCATCGAGCAATAGGGGCAAATGATCTGGCTCCCATCGAGAATCCCTAACGCCATTGCAAGCTGCTACCCCGCCTCAACACAGGCGGGGACAGGCACCATTAAAGTTGCTCCGCCTTGTCCGCCAGGGGTCACCGAAGCGGCTGCGTGAGCGAGACGGGATGGGAGGTCTGACTAGGCGCCGAAGAAGACTCGAGCTAGCGAGAGGCACTTGGCCGACGCTGCCTTGCCGGCATGCTCAAGCGCGAGCGCTCCGCCGCCGACAAGATGACCATCAGCACAAAGGGGTTGGCTACCTGAATCATGACTACGGACGTCTCTGAGATTGCACCTTGCAGCAGGAGAATCATCGGAATAGTGAGTAGGGCATGGAACAACACTCCCGCACCAACCAAAAGGGCTAGTGCTCGATAGCTCATACGACCCGCGCCAAAGGATGTGTAGATCATCCAAGCGCAGAGGGGGATGAAGATGATGATCGCAGTTAGCGTTCCCGCGCCGTAGCCGACCCCGAGAATCAGCGGGATCACGTGGAAGACAACGTTGATCATGATGATGCTGTAGATCGCATAGCCCCTTGAGCCAGGGCAAGGCTGGAAAGATTGAAGGCGGCGATCGCCTGCCCTGGGTGAAGACGCGTGGTGAGGACAACTACGCGATCTCAGAGCAAATCGGCTGGCAGGTCCATGTCTATGGACGAGCCAGTACTGAACTAAAGGGCTGGTGCGACAGCCGCGGCATGGCTCTTCGCGAGTTTACCTGGCACGAAGAACATGGCCGCGCTGGACGTCAGCAGGACGCTGTCTACGTTCTGCGGCCTGACACTTGGGTGGGATTGGCACAGCCAACGCAGTCCCTAGACGAGCTGCAGCGCTATTGGGATTCCCGCATGGGCAAGAGATTGAGCACGTGAGCGAGATGCAACCTAAGTGGAGTCGTCGCAAGGAGGCGCGGCCGCTCGAGATTGTAGACGCTGCGGTAGATGTTTTCCTTGAGAACGGCTTTGCTGCCGCAAAGCTCTCTGATATCGCGAAGCGCGCACGAGTCGCGAAGGGCACGATCTACCTCTACTTTGAAACCAAGGAAGAGCTGTTTCGAGCCGCAGCGCGCCAGTTGATCTCCACAAATCTGGAAGGCCTTGAGACGGCACAGGCGACCTTCGACGGGTCGATTGAGGAGCTAATCCCGACGCTCCTCCAGCGAGCGGTCTCATCAGGTGGCGATGCCCGCTTGTCTGCAGCATTGCGAATGGTGCTATCGGAGAGCCGAATGTTTCCTGAGCTTGCGAGGATCTGGCATGACGAAGTTGCATCTCGCATGATCCGGCTGGTGGCAAGCGCTGTCGAGCGGGCGCAGGCCAAGGGGACCGTCCGCGCCGGCGACTCAAATCTCATGGCCTTTTCAATCATGGCTCCGATCGTAATGGGTGTGCTGTTCCACGAGCTGTTCGGGACCTCGAGTCCGCATGCACCTGCGCTGGACAAACTTGCGTCCCAGCATGCTTCAATGATCCTTCATGGCATCACTGTGGATGCGATGTAAGCCGCCCTCACGGAGTTGTTAAGGGTTAGGCCACATCTATCCCTCCATGATTGAGATCAGTTGTCCTAGCCCTGCGACTTCGAGGGTGATCGTCTGCCGGCCAGAAGCAGATTCAGCGCGGCACAATCCTAGCCAGCGCATGCGCCCAAGGCATTGCTACTTGAAGGATGGGCAGCCATTGGCAAGCCACCAGCAGGCTACCGTCCTTCGTCGCCCCATGCGCACCGTCACGCAGTTCGAGCAGGGCATCCGGCCCGGGTTAGTCGTCCATCCCGCTGCAGACGATCAGGTCGAAACGACCCGTCGGCCACTCCTGCAGTTTCTGGGCGCAGGCCGCCGGAAGCGATAGAACGTTGAGTGTCGGTCCGAGGGCTGGCGCACCTCGTAGCCGCTGCCTCGATATCCCCCCGAGAACCGCTGGCCGAACGCAAGCGTCAGCGCCTCCACGCTCAGCACCACGTTCCAGATCCTTCGTGGCCCCACTTGCCGCTTCGCTTCCTGCGTTACGACGGCCAGCGCAACGGCCCCGATGACCGCGGACTGGTACCGGAGTTCAGGCACCACTCGCCGAGCTCCCGCGCGCCTGCGATCAGACGAAGACCTCATCGAGCAGGTCCCGCAGCGCGCCGTTCAGCCTCGGGTCGCCCTGTCCCTGCAAGGACAGGTACAGCGACAACGGGTCCACGACGGTGCCCGCGCCACCCAGGCGGGTGGAGTACGCCCAATGCTGCACGTCTGCATAGCCCTCGCCGGCCACGGGAAACCATTCCGGCTCCGGATGCCGACGGAAGCAGTCTCGTCCGATCGCAGCGATCGGACGCGATGGCGCCGCCAGTTCGGTGAGAACGGACAGGCCGGTTTCTCCCGCAGCACGACAATGATCGGCCAGCAGCATGTCCAAGCCACTTTTGCCGATGCAAGTGGTGCGCAGCACCGGCGAGCGCAGCCGCGGCAGCGCGACCGCCCACAAGGAGCGGCGCGCTTTCAAGAACCGTAGCTTCGTCTCCCGCCCCTCGCGCTGGGCGCTGACGAGGTTAGCCGCCACCAGTTCACGGGCGACCCGCGAGGCAGTCATGCGTGAGTAGCCTGCCTCGCGCGCCAGGTCGAGCGGCACCCACGGGACGCTGCCAGGGATGCCGCGCTCCTCCAAGTCGGGCCGCAACAGGGCCGCGATCAGAACCGCTTGTGCCGGATGGCTCAACCGCTCCCCAGCGGATGTGAGCACCCTTGGAGACGAATCGCGCTCGCGTAAGCTCATCAGGAAGCTCGGAGCGAACAGTTGGCTACCAGGCACAACGAAATCCACCCGAGACTCGATGAGCTTGGAGCGAATGTAGGGCGAAACGCCGGAGAGCACGAGAATGACCCTCAAGCCGGCCTTTTCCGCCAATCGATGCACCTGCGCGATCAGCCGCAAAGGTGGCAACGGTTCCGTCTGCGCCGGGACGGTGGCCAGCAGCACCCTGTGGCCGAGCAGGTCAAGCTCGGCCAGGCCGAATAGGGTGGCGAGGAAGTGGGGTAAGCCGCGCGTCTTGGAGCTGGGCCAGGGCTCGAGCTCACCGACCATGTCGGGTAGTAGACCCTGAAGATAGCGGGCTGCGGCGTCGAGGTCGTTCATAGCAGCGAATGTAACGGAGGTTCTTTACCGTAACAAGGCGCGGTGACAGTGAAACTGCTCTGTTACAGTCCAGTGCACCAGGCCCCTGCTACATCGCCAGGCGAGTTCCCCCGTTCAGACGCCAGCTACTCCCTCCGACTCCGCACGATTTGCCGGATAGCCCTCGGCAGTGGATTACTAGAGAGAGGTTTGTGACTATTACCGCGTAGTTGTAACGAACAGCATTTGCATGGGCTATTCATTAGGCAGCACGATTGTGTCGTAGTTGAAGTCTCGAGGCCGCTGACCGGTTGCCTTGATTGCTTCTTCGACGGCTCTATCGAGCATGAGCAGGTACTTTTTAACGATCTCGCTCCCCCGCCCCTTTTTCATCTCTTCTTTTCTCAGAAAGAGTTCCTGGATCTCCTTAAGTGCACTCACAGCCGTTGCTGATTGCTGCAGCGCAATCGCCAAGGATCGGTTCGGCACGTCAACATAGTTGACTGAATCGAAAGCCTTATGAAGCTGGGTCAGATGCGCCAAGATCAGCCGGGGGCCGCCGAATCCTCCCTCGAACTGCGCCAGCATCAGTGTCGCTGGAAATCGCGCATAGGAAATCAGCTCTATGAGGGACTGTGTGACCTCCCGTCTCCTGACTCTGGCGTGCCAAAGGGGGATCAGTCCCGCGGCGATGATGGCTGCGATGCTGCCGATCGCTTGCACCCACGCCGGCCAGTCAAGCGCTAACGTGGCGGATTTGGGACTCGGCTTGCTCATGAGTGCCCAAGTCAAGACGGCTCCTGCGGCAAAGGTCATCACAGCGACCACCGCCCAATCTCTGTCAGTTCTTCCCTGCTTCATGGCGTTCCTCCTCCGGCGTGCTGGTTTCTACCGTTCGTACGGGGCCTGTCGCGCCGTGCTCTCGGGCGCGGTCGAGGATGAACTTTGGGGGGGGCGTGTACGTCCTCCAAGTCTTTCGGGGAAAGAAGCCTTGATCGAATGGATGGCCTCAAGTCTTAGATTTCCTGCTATTGGGTTCTTGTGTCGGCTCGCCCACTCTTCTGGGCGCGGTGCGGCGTGGCTTGCTTTGCCTGCTTGGCGTTGCCGTGTTCGCTCTCCCTTGTCGGAGTGCCTCGGTAACTTGCCGAGTGGTTTCCTTCAGTGACGTCAGCTGCGCCTCCAAGCCATCAGCCCGCGCGTTCACGCCTTCCAGTCGGCGCAATGCCTGTTGCTCGCGGTTGGCAGCAGCAATGGCTTGTTGCTCGCTCTCTCGCAATGAGGTGGCCAAGGCCATGCGCTCCCGCCCCCACTCCTGCTCGGCTGACCGCAACGCCTGGCGATGCCGGTCAACCTCCGTATGGGCACGATCCTCCACTGCCCTGACGTGCGCCTGGAGCGCCCTCCTCTCTTCTTCGTGAGCGGCCGCGGCCTCGCCCAGACTGCGGCGTACGGCATCCAGTTCCTGCTCGAGTCGCTCCGCCCGTCCATAGGCTCCATCGCGTTGGCGCAGCAGGTCTTGTACTTGTGCCGTCATCTGGGAGACCTGTGCCGCCAACTGCTCCGCGGTGGTGGCGGCGGCCTGAGTCTGGACCTGAGCCTCCCTTTCGCGCTTCTGGCTGGCCTCAATCGCCAGCGTCAGGGCCACCCGGTCCTCCTCCAGCAGGCGCTCGCGTTCCTCCAGTGCGTGCCTGGTCGACTCCAGCTGGGTCTGAGCGAGCTCGCCGGCATCCTGCAGCGCGGCCTGCCACAAACGCTGGCTCAGGTGAGCTACCCGCTCTGGGATGCCTGGAACCGCCGCCTCAATGGCGCGCTGGCGCAGGCGAAAGCCTACGGTCTGCCACCAGGTCTCCAGCCAACGCGTGACGGTGTTGGGCGAGCCGGTGCCCAAGTGGGCTCGGATTCGCTCGACGGTGGGACGTTCGCCGGCGGCGATGATGTCGTCCGCTGCCTGGTGCACATCCAGTTCGCTGATGCCCTTGGCCATTGGGTGTCCTTCTGCGGAACGGTGAGAATTGGCAGGCCATGTCTGATAAGGCATATTTATCAGATGTAGCTCAACCTAATCATAGTGCACAATACATAGTACATATGAATAATATCACTGCTGCGTCAGGGGAACTCGTTTCGGGGCTGGTTCCGGAGCGGCTGGCCACTTCCGCCGCAGAAGCGGTGCGAGACATCCTGCAGGAGGCCGAAGCGCCTAACACCATTCGCAGCTACGCCGGCGCCCTGCGCTATTGGGCGGGCTGGTTCGAAGGGCGCTATGGCAGGCCCATCGCCCTACCCGTCCCCCCGGCGGCAGTGGTTCAGTTCATCGTGGATCACATGGGGCGCTCAGGCGATTTGGGGCTTCGTTGGGATCTGCCTGCAGACTTGGATAGTGCCTTGGTGCATGCGGGCCTGAAGAAGAAGCCTGGGCCGCTGGCGTTCTCCAGCCTGGTCCACCGGGTGGCGGTCTTGTCGGCGGCCCACAAGCAGGCCCGCCAAGACAACCCTTGCGAGGATCGCGCCGTGAGGACCCTACTGTCCAAGGGGCGCAGGGCTTCTCACAAACGAGGCGAGCGCCCGGCCAAGAAGACCGCGCTGTCAGCCGCAGATCTGCGCGCAATGGCGGCCACCTGCGACACCTCGCTCAAGGGGAAGCGCGATCGCGCCCTGCTCTACTTTGCCTTTGCTAGCGGCGGGCGCCGCCGCAGCGAAGTCGCCGAGGCGACGGTGAATCACCTCACCCGACTGCCCGAAGGCGGCTACACCTATCGCTTGGATCACGGAAAAACCTTGCAGTCCGGGCCAGTGGTTGGCAGCAGCCCCGACAAGCCCATCCTGGGAGAGGCAGCCACCGCACTGCAGGACTGGCTGGACATGGCCGAGATTACCGACGGCCCCCTGTTCCGGCGCGTCTGGCCACGGTCATTGGGCGGCGCGCTCAGCGGCAAGGCGGTCGCCGCCATCGTTAAGGACCGGGCGCGGTTGGCCGGTCTGGACGGGGACTTTGCCGGCCACAGCCTGCGCTCGGGCTTTGTTACCGAAGGTGCGCGGCGTGGGGTGGCCCTGCCGGCGCTGATGGCGATGACCGATCACCGCTCCGTGGCCAGCGTGATCGGATATTTCCAGCAGGGCGGCGTCGGCAGCAACCCCGCCGCGCGCCTGATGGATGAGGACTGAGCCTCCGGCCCGAGCGGCCAGCAGTGCGCGTTGAATGTGCCCCGCTCGGGCCCTATCCTGCACAAGACGCGCACCATCCACGGCAGGAATCAGGGGGCAGCATGAAGCTAGTCAAGGCACGGATCCGAAACTTCCGTTCTGCAGAGGATTCCGGAACGTTCGATGTCGGAGAGCTGACCTGCTTGGTCGGTAAGAACGAGGCGGGCAAGACTGCAATTCTGACGGCGTTGTTTGGTACCCGTCCCATCGCCGACCAGTTTGCTTACGACACGGTGCACGATTACCCCCGCCGCTTCCTCACGCGGTATGAGGAACGCCACGACGACGAACCCGCACCGGTTGCCACCCTGACCTGGGAGCTCAGCCACGAAGACCAAAAGGCGGTCGCCGACGTCCTGGGTGCCGGCGCGTTAAGTAGTACGACCGTTGACGTAACGACAGATTACAGTGGCCACAGCACTTGGAGCATTCACGTCGATCCCAACGTGGTGCGCGCGTTTCTGCTCGACCAGCACGGTGTGGCAGGCGAGGAGCGGGAGAAGTTTTCCAAGATATTGCTGGATCGACTCGTGGTCGAGATAGATGCGCACCCCGAGCCGTCTGACCAATTGCAGGCGGTCAAGCGGTCCATCAGCGGCTTCCGCAAGGGGAAACCAGTGCTGGCGGCCATCGATATCCTGCAGAAAAGGATGCCGGCGTTCTTCTATACCTCTCACTTTGATCGCATGTCCGGGGAGATATCGCTGGACAAGCTGTCTCGTGACACCCAAAGCGGCGCGACGATCTCCCCGGGTGACCAGATTTTCCTCGACTTCCTCGAGTACGCCGGGACGTCGGTCAGCGAATTGCAGTCCAGCACACGCCTGGAAGAGCTCAACGCACGTTGCCAAGCCGCCTCCAATGAAATTACCGATGAGATCTTCGAGTTTTGGAGTCAGAACGACGCGCTCAGTGTAGAGATAGCGCTTGCCCAAGGCCTCTCCGAGGATCCCGCCCCCTTCAATAGCGGGACTGTTGCCAAAATCCGCATTCGGAATGACAACCACAAGGTTTCGGTGCCCCTGTCTGAGCGCAGCGCCGGATTCGTCTGGTTCTTCTCCTTCCTGTCGCAGTTCAAGCAGATGCGAAAGAGGAACCCCGGTGCGATCATCCTTCTGGATGAGCCTGGATTGACGCTACATGGAAAGGCGCAAGCTGATCTGCTCCGCTACATCATTGAGCGTCTACTCCCCGACCCCCAGGTCATCTACAGCACCCACTCGCCCTTTATGGTGCCGGCCGATCGTCTTGCGGACGTTCGCGTCGTCGAGGACGTTGTCACCTACGACCAGCGTCGCCGCCCCACCGTTAAGGGCACACAGGTCTCCGCGGACGTCCTGAGCGTCGATCAGGACACGCTGTTCCCCCTTCAGGCCCATCTCGGTTACGAGGTTACCCAAAGCCTGTTTGTGGGAGCGCATACCCTGTTGGTCGAAGGACCTTCGGATGTGCTCTATCTTCAGGCGGCATCGCACGCGCTCAAGCAACGCAAGCGCCAAGGCTTGGACAGCCGGTGGGTGATCTGCCCCACAGGCGGCATAGACAAAGTGCAATCGTTCGCCTCGCTCTTCTCTGGCAAGGGCATCCACATGGTCGCCTTGTGTGACTACGGCAATGGCGATAAAGGCAAGGTGCAGCGGCTGAGGGAGTCTCAGATCATGAAGACTTCCGGCGTCTTGGTAGCCACGGATTTCACCGGAAAGGCGGAGAGCGACATTGAGGACTTCTTCGCACCCGCCGTCTTCGCCGACATCCTCAACGGTGCCTACGGTCTGAAGGGAAAAGGGCAAATTTCCGCCCGGCAGTTCAGCCAAGACGGTGCCCTGACGCGCCAGGTCAAACAGGCCGAAGCACTGTTTAATGTCATGGGGGCTTCCGTTCCGCCCCTGGATCATTTCACTCCCGCCAACTGGCTCATCCAGAATCAGCACGTGCTGGCCGCGGAAACTACGGCCATCAATGAAACGCTGGAGCGCTTTGAGAAGGCCTTCGCTGAGATCAATGCGGCGCTAGGGGCCGGTGCGTAGATGAACCTCTGCCAGAGCTCCGCAATGGCAGCGGGTTCCTCTCCCGGCGCGCACTCATCGGAGGGCAGGACTCGGCTGCCTGACTCCCGCGCCATGAAATCGGCCTCTAACAGTGCGCCCTTTCCCTGCCATGCTGGCCCTGCGAATGCCGGGTCCGCAGAGGGCGCTTTAGACGCGCCAAGCCCAGTCTGATCCGTGAATGCGGCGACCACCCTGCCGGTTCCAGCGGAACGCCTCCCACATCAGAGTCGGCGGCGTTCCACCGTACTTCAACTCATCAGCCAACCGGATGAACACCTCATCGGTAATCCAGGTTGACGGGGCAAGGTCCAGGTCCGTGAGCTTGGCCGCATGATTGGCCGCGCGTCCAACCCAGACGATGTCGTTGCCGCCTCGAATACCCGTGCGAGCAGCTCGGATTGGGCTGCTGTCGATTCCGACGACATGCCTCACGGTACCTGTCCAGTCGGGGTACTGCTGTTTCAACGCTGGCATGACGATCATCTTGACCGCATAGTTGATTTTCAACCCGGCCTTAGCCGCCGGCGTGGCTTGCCGGTCACCCACCCAGATGCCCATGACACGATCTCCGTCGTAGGAGGTGATCTTGCCGCCCTCTTTCCTGATGATCGTCGCTGCACAGTGCAGGAACGCTTTGTAGATCTCTGCACTCAACTGCCAGGCTTCGGTGTCGACCATATTCGTTGAGCCGTTCAGGTCCGCGTACAAAACAGTGGCACGATCAAACTCCACTGCGTCATTGCCCAATCGCAGATCTTCTGGATCGGGTACAACTTGACCTCTCCGTGTAGACCATCGGGTTTGTGCTATCGCCTGCACGGCGGCCGTCATCTCTTCCAGCAGTGCCACCGTCAGTCCCTCGGCCCAGCTTCGAGAATGCGGGAGCGAATTTGTTCGCATGCCGGTGCAATCAAAGCCCGGGCGTCCGGGCCAGGGGTGTATCGGTAGGGGACGGTCGTGAGCCCCGTGAGATCACTGGGAAGCTTCAGCTTGTCTTCGCGCGGCTCCATCAAGAAGGCGCGCCGACGCCCCAGGAATCCAATGAACATACCCAGTTCAAAGACGACGTTGTCGCGCATGACAGGCCACTCGTCACCGCGGCTGATGACCATGTCATCCGCGTGGGCCACGGCAATGGCAAAGTCTGCCTGTTCCAGCTGGCGCTCGAGCTCGTCAAGTGTGTAGTTGGCGGCGCGGAACACCCCGTGGTCCCATACCACCGTCAGGAACGGGTCGTGCTCGAAGTGCTGTACCAGCAACCGCGTGACAGGGAGCGCCTCCACCGACGACATCACAAAGACCCGGACCTGTCCGCGAGGTTGGGTAATCATGTGATTGCGCTCTTTTAGACGGCGCGAAAGGGTCGCGGCCAGCCGCCGCCAGATGACGGGGTGTGAATCCGCAATCCTGCTGAAATCGATTTCCGGCACCTTTAGCACTACGGTCGGCTCGCGTGCAGTAACAGTTGCCGCCCGCAGTTGCGCCGGTTCGATGGCTGCCATTTCGCCGACGTGGTCCCCAGCCCTTCGGGTATTAACCACTTTGCCGTTGACCAGCACGTCCACGGAGCCGGAGACAATGAAGAAAACGTCGGTCTCTGGGGCGCCCTGAGTGATAAAGGCCTGCCCTGTCCCCACGTCGAGCAATTCCCCGGCCTGTGCCAGCTGGGCTGCGGCCGCGTCCAAGCCGGCCAGCAGGCGGAACTCAGCCAAGGCGGCGATCAGTCGCCTGCCATCATCCGCCGCGAGGCGCTCGACGATCCCAGTCCCCATACTGCCCCCTTGAAAGTGTGAACTGGGTCCCAATATACGCCCAAAGGAGCTGGAATGAATCCGGCTGCCAGCCACGCCGTAGGCGACGCGACCCGCCCGGCCTGGCCTCCTCTTGGGCGCAGGGAGTAGCACGATGGGACACAGCTGGAAAAAAGATCGCACCAAGAAGCGCATTGCCACCCGTTACGCCGAAGTCCGCGACGTGGACATCCGCGATTACAAGCGGGAAACCTCGCTGGTGGATATTCCAGTCAATCGCGCCTATCGCGTCCAAGGGGCGCATGTCTACATCGACATCGTCAATCTGGCGGACATGCTTAGCTGCACTGACATCGAAGGCGAAACCTGCCACAAGCGGGCCCTTCGATTCCTGAATCAGCACTACCGCGCCGTCCATCGCATCCTCGTTGAAAGTGATGCCATCCGTGTGGACTTTCACAACCAGCGGCTGCATGCGGTTGTGACCAAGCCGTACGGCGATGCCAACGAACGCGCCCGGATCGAGCGCGCGGTTGCGATCGCCCAGCTCGCCATCGATGTGCTGGCTGAAACGGGCGACTCGGACGCGCACATCCCCAATGCCCAGGTTCGTGTCGGCATTGACAGCGGGATGGCGTTGGCCGTCAACAATGGTCGTCGCGCCAGCCGAGAACCTCTTTTCTTAGGCTCCCCAGCCAATCAGGCGGCCAAGTGTGCCGGGCATGGAGGGGCTGAAGGCATCTACCTGACGCACGGCGCACGTGCCGTGCTTGAACTGCCTACCTTGACCGGCAACAAGGACCGCACCACTTCGCTGACCGATGCTCAGATTTCCGCATGCGTCGAGGCCGCTGCACTCGGCATTTCCAAGTCGCGCATCATCGAACTCTGGAAAGATGAACAGGCCGAGCTCCCTATCGGCGAATTCAAGTTCAGTCGACCGACGCCTCCGCTTTCTGATCTGGACTTCTCCCTGCTCAGCGCGGCGAACTCAAGGCGATTTGATGGCGTTTCGATCTATGCCGACATTGACGGATTCACCGACTTCGTGGACAAGCACTTAGAGGAGGATCCCGAACATCTGGTTCGAACACTGCACGTATTGCGCTCTGAGCTGGATGCGGTCGTACACGAGGATTTTGGAGGGCGTCGTGTCCGTTTTATTGGCGACTGCCTTCATGGGGTGCTGCTGGAGGGCACGTCACAGACGACAGATGCGCAGGACACGGTCAGCACCGCTGCCCAGTGCGCGGGTGCATTGCGCAGCAGTTTCTCCACTGCCCTGGAGCAACTGAGCGCCGAAGGCGCGGAAGTGGCAGAGCTGGGATTGGCCATTGGCTTCGAACTTGGCCCCCTTGCCATTTCCCGCCTGGGCATGAAGGGGAGCCTTCTGCGGTGTGCCACGGGGCGAGCGGTGTTGGAATCTGAAGCCCAACAACGACTCTGCGACGGTGTGGAGACGGCCATTGGTGAAAATGCCTACAAGGCCGCCAGCGCCGCGATACGGACCGTCTTTACCGACAAGCGAAAGGCGGCGAACCTAGACTATGCCGCAGCGGTGGAGGAACTCGCCGCATCCGGGGACCGCGTGGCGAAGGCAACACTGGAGGCACACTACGCTGAAGTGGCACCCGCAGTGGCTCCTGCGCTCGCGCAGCCGATCCGTCCTCATGTGGCCGCGACGTGACGCCAAGGCCTTTGGAGCTGCTGCAGCGCGTGGCACCGGACTACGGTGCCACGTTGATCGTAGACCCTGTCGGGGGGCTGGTTGGGATCACAGTGGTTCGGGCCGGCGGAGCCGAGTACGCATTTAGATTGCTCGTCTCCGTTGCAGGCGAGCACGTCTCAGTGCGCGAGATCGCCGACCCCGGCATGCTGCCGGGGTTCTGTCCCGATCGGCATATCAACGGTGACCGTAGCTTCTGCCTCGGCTGGGGAGAAGACAATCCGAGCCGGATCCAAGACGAAGCAGCAGCGAGGCATTGGTGGGCCACGGTCTACCAGTACCTGACCTACCAGATCGGCGCGAACGCCCGCCGGGTCTTTCCTGGAGCGGAGAACGGCCGCGCGCACGGTCGTGCTGCGCAGCATCAGGCCAATGCTGAGCAGGCAGCCGAACGACTGGGTCCGGCATTCAAGGCAGATGTGCTCGCGGGGCAGTTCATGGTCCGCAAGGATTCGCGCCCTCAGAAGCGGAGGCTCGAGCTCTGGCACGGCAAACTACTCCTTGCTCGGGTGTCGACGCGCACTGAAACCTTGGTCGGGAGACCCCCAGTCTGCCCATGTGGCCGCGATCCTGACGGTGCGATCACTGCATGTGGCGACCACGCTGCGGCCCTGGTCACTTTCATCTTGGAACAGCACCGATGTGCGCTGGCCGACACAGCTTTCCTTGAGGATTGTGCGGCTGCAGGAGCGCGCTGCTGCGGAACGCTGGACATCTGCGGTCTTCGATCTGCCATCAAACGAACACAAACCGTATCCCTCAAGACAGAGAACTCACCCCGTGCAAGAACCTCAAAATTCTGGCGGCCACCCGCCAAATCAAAGCGACCGCGTTAGTGCCGCTTGGCAGCAGCTGAATTTGGTCTTGGGCTTCTTCTCCCGTGTAGACACAAAACTCTCGGTCGGCCTGGGTATCAACCTGGGCATGCTTGCCATGATCGCGACGCGGCTGCCGAAACTTGATGAACTAACGGCCCTGATCTCGGTTGCGGGCGTTTTGTTCCTTACACCGCTTACTGTTAGCTTCTGGCACCTGTGGTACGGATATTTTCCGGAACTGCGAGGCGGGTCAAATTCGCTCATCTTCTTTGAACGGGTGTCGAGCATGGCCGAGCACGAGTTCTTGCAGAAGTGCGCGGAGCGTACGCTGATGGAGTTCGAGGAAGACCTCCTGGGTCAATGTTGGCGCAATTCCAAGATTCTCTCGTCAAAATTCAGCTGTTTGAAGTACGCGTACATTGCCACTGTTCTGGCAATCGCCCCATGGATGGCACTCATCGTTGTGCTGCCTCCGCCGGCAAAGTGACACACAAGTGGCTTCTGCTCATCCAGTTGTTGAGCCGGAGCCCCGGGCAGCGCTGACAGGGCCGGGCCTTCCGGCCCAAGTCGGCCCAAGGTGAGAAACGGTGCTGGCCATTGCCGGAGTTTGGCCATCGGCTATCACACGCACGTCGCAGTTAGCTCCCTTTCGGAAGGGGATGCCAGCCTAGACGTGCAGCAAACTCACGACGATAGACGGTGTCAATCTGGGGCGGGGCTCGCCGGACGTACTCTTCTGCGAGCGTCGCAGTTTGCCCTGAGAGGCTTGCGAGGTAGGCAACTGCTTCTTCCACTGATGGGACGCGTTGATTTTCCCCGTTGAACTTCGGTGGCAGCGCCGTCCATAGCACAGTGGTAATCCCGCGAGCAGCGGCCCAGTCAGCGAGCCCAGGAATACTCGCCGGTGCTGGACAGCCATGTGTCCAGACCCCCAAGTGTCGCTCCATGTTCTTTGAGGGAATGGCTTCCCGCTCACGCAAGGCTCGCTTGGCGTCGCCCTCGTCGTCGGTACCAGCCTCAACCCAGAAGGAGGTGACAGCAGACGCGGCCGCATGCATGACCAACGTAAGCCGTCCATTGCCGGATTGCCTTAAAAACTCTACGCAAACCGTTGGCCCGTCTGCCAGCCACTGTCCACGAACCGGTAGACCGTCGGGTTGCCATACCAGCGACCCCCAACCAAGATAGGCAATCATCTTGAGCCTCTACTCGACTGCGACAGCCGTGCCGCCCACCACAAGCGGCTCATTTCGTAATCGGTCGAGCCTTTAGTCTCTGCGCTCACCATCCTGGATGCCTCCTCGTCTCAACAAGACTCTGTATTGATAGCGCTACCGCGCCATCTGCCGCGATGTTGCGCTGCAGGGTCCGACGCCGGGCGAGAAGAAGCGCGAAGACGGAGCATGCTGCTGATTGCGGACTACCCGCAAGAGCGGGTGACGCATGCCTGGGAGATAGTCGAACCCGCTGTCTTCAAGCTCAAGTACGAGGCGGGAGAGAACCTCATGCTGCAGGAGCAAGCGGCGTCGCGACGATGCAATCCGAACACCCCGGCACCCTGTGAAAGGAAGCACGAAATGGCTGAAGTACCAGAACAGCTCTTCGGCAATAAGCTGGATGGGACTATCCTGCCCCACCAGTAGCAGGCAATCGTGCAGTGCACGCCCCAAGGCAAAGCAGTCATGCCGTCTGCCCTGCTCATGGGCGACCCTCAACATCACCACTAGTGCCGCCAGGCTATCCAGAGTGCCCAGCCCGCACAAGCCCTCGGTGATCTCTCGTAACCGACGGTCTCGGCGGACAAACATGCCGGCTCGCAAGCTCGCTCCGCTGAACACTTCCAGTTGCACAGGTGCACTGAGCGACATGAGTATTGATTCTCCACAACCGCCAAGTGCCTCGTGGACATTCAGAGCGGCCCAGACCGGTGAACATAGAACCATGCGGGAGCCGGGATAGCGCGCCTCGGCTGCTGCCTGCGTCGCCTGGGACGGGACGTGTTCCGCATGGGCATATTTCACCCACACATTGGAGTGGCAGCCGGGACGCTCCGGGGATATCGACTGTCCGAGCGCGTATGCGCTGGATAGGCCCATTCGGCTTCGCAAGCATTCAAACCACAATCCGACACTGAGTGATCGCAGGCAGTACGGCACGGCTCGGTTGGCGGGAAGTATGCTCGTGCTTGCACGCATGCGGGCAAGTCGCGCCTCGCCGTAAAAGGGTATCTCTTTGAGCGCCATGGCCGTGCCCCTCCCCATTCACCTTTGATGGGTAACGAAACGCGAGTTTGTTACTCCTTCCACCATCCGTATTAGAGGGGCAGAATCAGGAGGACACAAGCGACGGGGTGTGACCACGCCATGACGGAGCGGACCAACGAATCAATCCTGGCCCCGGAACGCCGTGAGATCGAAAGAGAATTGACCTTTCATTTCGGGCCTCTCATCGGCTATGAAAACTTGCCGCGAGCTCTTGGCTATCGCTCCAGCCACGCGCTCCGCCAAGCAGAGGCACGCGGAACCTTGCCCGTGAAGATATTCAAAGTGCCCGGCCGCCGCGGCAAATTTGCCTTTGCGATGGACATCGCCGACTGGATGGTTGGGCTGAGGGCCGCAATCAGTCCGCCGGCAGTATCTGGCACCCCGCAAGATGAAGCGGCTGCTCTGAAGCCCAACCAGGAATGACGCCCCACAACCCAAACTCAAGGGGCCGGGCTTGTAGCGTTTCAAGAACAGACTCAAGACGTCCCCGAAGATGCGCTCGCCGAGCGCCGAGGAGAGTACCAAGAGCCGGAAACTAACATCTCCGAACCCTGGAAATGACTTGCCCCCGTTGGCGCGGGGGCAAGTGACATCTGTTGGAGCAGATGGTGGTGAAACTCAGCCTGTACCCTGAGGCTCACCCTTTTCCTTGACAAAGTCAAGCGACTTCCCGTTCGCGCGGAGGGGTGCGCCCATTTCCTCCCCATCTCATATGGCGGAGGCGAACCTGAATGGGCACCTTGTTCCAATCTCGAGACCGGGCAGACGTTCGCAAGCCGACGGCTGAGGAGCAGGATGATGACCGCAGGAAAAAGCGCGACCGCCAAACCGACGGACGAAGACCGCCGTGAGGGGCATCTGCCCCATTCCCCTCTCGAGCTAGCACGCGGCAAGCGCGACCGCCGCGAAATCTTTGTATTTCAGTCCCCGAAGAATGGGCGGACCGTAACGGTGGCCGACCTGGTCAACTTTTGCCAGGCGCTGATGCTCGAATTTGACCCCCAGGTGGAGATGTATGTTGAGAGGCCGCGTCGAATCACGGTAGGCGAGAAGCGCAACCTTGAGTTGAGCTTCTGGGTCGGGCGGAGGGATGGCACCCAGCACTACCAGTTTGTAATCCCTACAAAACAGGTGGCTTCACTGAGCGTTGGCTTAGTCAAGCTTCCCGCAGATGACGAGCTCATCCACATGGCCTTGAATCAAGGGCTCGTATTGCGACTTGTCCACGAAAACTCTCTGGCATCTCGCGCCAGCGAGGTCGCTGTTGCCTACGAACTACTTCCGCTTGTCTGGGCCAATGCAAAGATCGCGGGGGCCAGGCAGTTGGAAGTGAGGATTGAGGACATGCTCCAGAACGTTGAGCGCCTCACCATGAGCGCATTACAACTGCAGACGGGCCAGGCCCGGTTCGCAGTGGCTTGCGCAGTGGCAAGCCTCGTCTACACCGGCCGCGTACAACTCGTGGACTATCGCCCAGGGGATCCGGATGCCCTCGTGGAGGTGCGTCATGGCTAGGTACGAAATCTATGATCAGGCGACACTCGACGAGTGGTACTCCCCACATCCGGTTGATATTGCACCAGATCATCTCTCCAAGTTCCGCGTGGCCAAGGAAGCACTCACCGCCTTGCTTCTGGGCCGTTCCACCATCACCGCTATATCCCGGAGATATGGAATCTGCCACAAACGCCTGAAGCGCATGGCAATGAAAGCGCCCACGATAGCCCACGATGGCATGCCGCACGGATTTCGCGTATGCATTCCATGGGGCAGTTACTCGACTGAGCTTTCCTTCGAACCCGCGGAATTGCCGCTGGTTCCAGGAAGATTTGCGTGGCACAAAGTCTCCGAAGCTGTGCCAAGTGTTAAAGCCTTGATCGATGGCTTTGCAACCCATCTGCCGCCGGGCCGCCCTCCAAGCGCGTTCGTAAAATTGCACCAACGAGTCCTTGCGGAGCTGAAGCAGCACAACCTGGAGGACAAATTCCCCCTGAACGATCCTGGCAAGGGGAAGCGCTCGCTGCTTGCTTTGCTCAAGCGGCGGCAGTCGGCAGTAGCCGACGTGGACCTTTATGAACCTCAATCGGCATCGAACGCTCCTGTCGCTTTGGAGCAAGCAGTACGGATGGGCCTGTTCGCCAGAACGGAGTTTGACGCGCACCAAATCGATGTTGAATGCAAGATCTCCATCGATATGCCCAATGGCGCGCGTGTTACGCGCAAAGTGTCACGGCTATGGCTTCTCATCGAAATAGAGACTGAATCCAGGGCGGTAACGGGATGGCTTCTCTGTGTCGGCCAGAGCTATGACAATCTTGATGTAGCGCTCTGCTTGTCCAAGTCAATGGAACCCTGGGCTCCCAGGGACCTGACGATCCCGGACCTCTTCTACGCACCTGGCGCTGGAATGCCCGTCTATCAGGCAGCAACGCCGATAGTCACGCGCTCGGCCGCTGTCGCACTGGACAACTTCCTTGCGCACTCGGCCCATGCACTCGAAGCAGCATTCTGCAGGGCTCGGGGAGGTGTGATGATCTTCGGAAAGTCGCACACACCGCGCTCACGACCCATTGTAGAGCAATTCTTCTCGCGCTTGGAACGTGGTGCGCTGCGTAAGATCCCCGGCGGTTTTGAGCCCGCCAAACGGCTGGGGGAAAACAAGATCAGGATCAGCAACTTCTCTCCGGATGCCCATCCCATCCAGATGCACCTTCTCGAGGAGCTCCTGGACGTCATCATAGCCAACTACAACGCGACGCCTCACTCCGCACTCGGACAGATGACGCCGCTAGCGTATCTCACGAATCGCAAAGAGTCAGCGTTTGCGTTTGCGCCGGAAACCTGTGGCCTGGATGCTGCAGATATGGCTTCGACAATCGTAAGCCTGCCCGTAAAAGGCAACAAGGATAATGGGGAGTTGCCCCATGTCACCTACTTGTATGCGGACTACCGATCCCCTTCCCTTAACGATAAATGGGGACTGATTGGCACCAGGATTCTTGCGCGCGTGAATAGGCGCGATCTTCGTTCAATCGTGCTACTTCAAAGTGCCACCGTGCCATTCGGAGTGGCTACCGCGCGAGCGCCTTGGTCGCGCGCGCCGCATGACGAGAGGACGCGAAGGATCATCTGTCGTTGGTCCAAACAGCGCAGTGATTTCTCAATCGCTGGCGTGGAGTGTGCAATTGAAGCCTTCATAGCGCATCTTCGATCTACTGCAGACACGTCCCAACCCGCAGTCGACCAACTTGCGCGCTTGCAGCAGTTGCACTTCGGCCGTCTGCCCGACATTCGGTCCCAGCCAGCTCACATCCCGGTAAGAGTCCCCCGGGGAGGCAAGGTGAATCTTGATGACTAGATCGGACCTTGCGGAGGCCATCATGGCCGTCCGTCGCCTTGACCCCGACCATCCACTTTTCATTGAGTCTGGCTACCGTATCAACACGAAGCCTGTCGAACGCATGGCGGATTTCGTTCTGTACAACATTCAGCAGGGTCATCATGGGTGCTCTCTTTATTCAGAGAGCGGGGTTGGCAAATCCACGGCGCAAGACTATCTAGTCGAAACCGACTGGCGCTGGCTCGTGGAGGACGGACGCCGCGCAGGTGTGGCCAGGGCAATCGTCGCAACCTCAGATGCATGCAGGAGCCCGCTGAGCTTCTGGCACGCGCTTTCACATCAACTGGGAATGCCGCGCTGGTCATCGGCCAGGCCTCACGAGCTGAGGGCACGAATACACAATCACATGCGCGCCGCGTGTGGGCACGCCGACGTACGCAGGTACGTATTGTTCATCGACAGTGCTCAACGGCTCACCAATCTTGAGTTTCAGTGCTTAGAAGATCTTGATAACTTGATGAGCAAGGACAGGCTTACTCTCTTTTTGGTCTTTGTGTACCAAAGTGACCAGCAGGGCATCGAGCTTGGCGACATGTGGCAGCACCATCCGTCACATGTTGTTCGCCGGTGGTTTCTGGACTCAGCCCCATTTCTTCCTCTTGCGGCGCGAGATGAGGTCAGGCATGCCCTGTCGCGCTACGACGGCGCAGCATGGTGGCCGACAGAGGACATGCCATTTTCTAGATACTTCGCCACCGACGCATTTGATCGCGGATGGCGGCTGGAATCTGAAACGGAGATGATTTGCGATGCTGTGTCCGCCCTCCGGAGGGAGGTGGGACTTCCCGAACATAGTGGCTGGCCGATGTGCTCCTTCACATCGACCGTGCGGAATCTGCTAACGAACGCTTGGTTTCAGCAGAGTTTCGAACGCTTCACTCCATCTGACGTCCGTGCTGCGCTTGTGCATGTCGGGTACCTGCGAACCGAGTTCATTCGCATGCGCGAGAAGATGTCCGACAAGGCAATCGCCATCATTGAGAAGATACAGAATACGGCAAACCAGGTAGGGGGAAGCAATGAATAGCTCTCGCGCCGTAAATCCTTCTACGCCTCGGATTGTCGGCGCAGAGCATGAGTTCTATCCATACATATCGGGCTACGGCGTGCTGCAGCGGATCGTTGCACTGGGCATGCCAACAAGTGAGCAACTCATGATCATGGGGGTGAGGCGTAAGACTGGGCGCTCCATGCTCCGCCCTTTGCTTCTGCCGGGCCGGGTGCAGGATACTTTTGCGTCAGCCATCGAAGTCCGTGACGTCACAACGAAGAATCTATGGAATCCGGCCGCGTGGCTTCCAGTTCAATCACTTCGACTTCTCGCGGGTAGTGAGCTTCCATATATGCGGTGCCCCGCATGCGCACTTCACGGCTACCATTGTTCACTATTTCTCCTTCCTTCCATCTCTGCGTGCCCTTGGCATGGCGAGAAGCTCATCAGCCACTGCGAGGCATGCGGAAGGACGCTGGGCACCAGTTTTGACCACTCCGGTGGTCTCGGGACTTGTACTTGTGGATTTCAGCCAATCGACGCCCACACAGCGCTACTGGACGTCAGGCAATTTCCCGCTCGTGAAGTGTCGCAGTGGGTGGATGACTACCTTCATTGGGCATCACGCCGGCGGGCAGGCCGAGTGATTCACTTCCCCAGTGATGCGCAAAGCTGGCCTTCAGCTCTGGCGCGCCTGATTGATAGAACGACTCCTATGCCGCCCGTCCACCAGGACGATGGCAATGCTCACGTAAGGTATGAGGCTTTCCAGCCATCCGCTGACGATCCGGAGCCAGGGGCGTTCTGGGGCTGGGCAATGATTGGCGGCAACTCGGGCCTCATGTGCGCTCCGCTCCCATTGATGGCCTACGATGCTTTGACGCGGGCCACTGCAGCGGCATGCGCCAGGGTCGGACTTGAAGGCCTATCTGTCCTGAGCTTCCGCTCAACGCACTACGACACCCAAGGACCCACTGAGGTAGAGCGGCACGAGTCGTTCCTAGCTCCCTATGGTGTTTCTGCCAGCGGCGCGACTTGGCTCAATCTCTCGGTTGTCGACCCGATGGTAACGTTAGCGTGCGGCACAGCGCTGGAGCTGGCCGCTGCGGCCTTTGGTATCGCGAACGACAAGCCGGATAGGTCCCCTTCCGTAATCGTCGCTTCGGTATTGGACAGCATTAAGGGAAGATCCGCCTTGGTCGACGCGCTTGTGTGGGTTCTGGCAACCGCTTATGAGGAAGGCTTGGCGTTGACGCTTGCAAGGGTGTTCAAGCTGAATCCGAAGGATGTACTGCCTTCAGGTGGGTATCCGGTCATCGAGCTTCAGGGTTCCGCCCGTTCCTTGAGAGAAGTCCGGGTCGCCTGGGTGACACCTCGAAAAACAGCTAGAATCCAGCAGAAATCCTAAGGCAGGCAGTTCTTAGCAATTTTTGCCATCATTGGGGCAACGGCACTGTCTCGTGCCGGACTGCGAACGGCAGTAGCCTTCATGCGAGTACGCAACACAAGGGGAGGCTTTGCCGCCGCGTGGGCTAATTGGCAATTCTAATGACCCCCCGGCAGTCGTGGGCGTGTTTTATGGGCTTCCGGAACTGTTGGGCGTTATTTATGTACTTCTGGAAATGCCGGGCGTCTTTGGTGAACTTCCGGGAATATCGGGCATCTTTGGTGGACTTCCGGAAATATCGGGCATCTTTGGTGGACGGAAGCTGCCAGGAAGAGGCTAAGCTCACCCCATCCATATCTTCTAAAATCAATGCGTTAGAGGCCGGGCGTTTTCGGTGCGGCAGACATCCCTGTTGGAACCCCCGACAAGGATGAGCTCGCAGCATGATCAAGATCGATCCGCACGAACGAATTGACCTGGCCGGCACCTGGGCCGGCTTCGGTTTCCAGGCTGGGCACATGTTCACTCCCGAAGGTCACCAGCTGGAGCCCTGCGACATGGCCTGGTGGTCCCTGACCTGCAACATAGCGCGGGAATGGCGGCTGATGATGGCTGAGTCGGCTCCCCGACCCTCAGCTGCGCGTAAAGCTTCGACCACGACGAAATCCAGCGTCATCTACTTAGCCGAAGCGCTCAGAATTCGCCGAGAACGCCGGTTAGGCGTGCGTGATCCTGGCCCCGACGCCGAGACACCCAATGTTGTCTACATGAGTCGGGGGCCGAGACCGCGCCAGCGCGTGTAAAGCGATTCCGTAGGGGCGCTGCCCCCACCCCTAACGGTAGCCTTCAACCCCGTAGTCCACCATCACTCTACGTCCGTCCGGAAGAAAGCCAGCATCCGCGCCCTTCAACTCGTAGGGCGTGTCCTGGTCAACGAAATGCGGCCATTCGTCAGATTCGAACCAGGCATCAAATTCACTATCCGACATAATCCTTGCCCTAGGCATTACAACTACTAGCGATCCGGGTGACGACCACAGGAGCGGGCACAGATTCGGGTAGATCCGCTGCGTCCATGCCTCAACTTCAGCTCGATTGCAGCGCACTCCTTGCGCAACTCGATACAGGCTCGAGACTCTGGGTAGCTTGACGGCATATTGCCCAACAAGAAGGACAATGCGTGACGAGCCTCTGCATAGCTGCAACCATCGACGGGCCATGGCTTAGCCTTCTCGGCAGCGGAGCCACTCGCCATTGGAATTTCGTAACTGCTCCCACCCATTGATCAGTCGGCGCATTGCCGTTCCGCCCATGCAAGCGGCTCCCAATTTCTTTGCGTCCGCGCTTCCGTACGCTGGCATGCGAACAATCTCGCTCGATGGCGTTGGTATGCCTTGGCGACGGGCCTCACTTTGGATCAACGACCGCTCAACGTCCGTACAATAGAGCCGGATGCGCGGATCGACGTGCTGCTGGCATTTCAGGGGCTCTGCACCAAGGTTGCTCGCCTTTGGTCCAGGTGTTGTATGCCTAGGCAAACGCTGCGGGCCGGTAGCCGAGCGCAGTTGCTGCGCGTGCAGAGGCGCTACCAGCAAAAGTAGAGCCACAACCGCACCTGATCGAATGTCCATATCGCCCCCAAGGTCCGGGAGCATGATATCTCACCCTGTATCGGTCGTGATGCGTCACGGTAATTAGAAGCTGGCCGGATATGGCGGCGTCTCGGGAAACGTGCCCAGCGGGCGCTTGCCAACTGCGATCAGGGTGCTCCCGTTCGCCGTGGCGGTGGTCGGCTGTGTCTCGCTCGCGCTCGTCACAGGCGACCCCGCCGCAGCCCTTATGCGCTCGGTGGTCGAATCGGATTGTTCGCCGAACGGATCAACGGGCCAGGTGGTCGCGATGATCTCGTGGCCTTTCGCTGACAGCAGTACGCCGAACTCTGTCCTTTTGACGGACCAGCCCAAGGCCCAAAGCTGCTCAGTGGTGAACCGGTCAAGCACCTGGCCACCGCCCAATGCCCGGAACTCGAAAAAATCGCGGCGCCCGTACCAGCCGGCGTGCCGCGCCCTGGCCTGAACTGCCATGTCCAGGATGTACTGCACGCCGGCTGGAAGGACCTCTTTCTGCTTGGACGCTTCCGCCACCTTGGTCACGACCGTGGCCGGTTGCGATCCAGGTACATGACCCATCGCCGGGATCGCTGCCTTGGTTAATCCAACTCTGTTCGCTCGATTCCTCGCAAAGATTACCCATGGATACGCCGTTGCTCATTTGGGAATGGATGGCTTCCGGCCGTACTTGCCGCCCATAATTCTTATGGACACCGAGGACCCCTTCAGGTACGTGGGCGGATACTCAGAGCCGCCTCCTAACTCAGAGGCGCTACATCAAGTTACCCAGGGGTATGCAGAGCTCAATGGGACAAAGTTCGTCCTAATCAGGATGCGACTCTTCGCACTACTAGGCGCGCCAGAATACCTCGTAGTGGCCGGAGACTGCGATTTAGCCACCCTAGAAGCTGGCCGGGTAAGGCGGCGTCTCTGGGAGCCCGCCCTAGGGTCGCGGCTTGTCCAGCCTCCATTCAACATACCGTCCATACGACAGGTAGAGAAAGCAGATGATGGCGATGTGTACGAGCGCGAATGGTATGTACAGCTTCCAAAGAAGCGTCCATCCCATTCCCACGCCCGGAATCAGGTAAATCGCAAGGATGGTCTTCCACTTGCCGTCGTGCCCAGCAGTCAGAGTTTCGCCATGCTTAACGACCGCCCCTGAGACAAGCCAAGCCGGCGCAAACGCCGCAATCAGCATGACCCAGAATGACGGGTTGCTTTTCCCCTCAAAGAGGTCGCCTCCCAAGTGCCTCGCCAGCATGATCAGGAAAAGCGCTTGAAGAACCATATAGAGCGCAACAAGGACGGAGGCGCCAAAGCGTCGATAGCCTCCGTCAAAATCAGAGAACATCTCCAGATTGGCAGCAACGAGATAGGCGTACGAGTAAGGCGCCCGCACCCTTCGCAGTATGTTGATAGACAATTCCTTCACCCCTCCGTTGTTGCCTTCGCGGACACCTTGGCAGCCCTAAGTGTGCTCGCCCCAGAATTCTGCAGCCATCGTCAGAGCAGCAGCACAGGCGCCACCTTCCTTCGCATCAAACTCTTCCACATGGCAATCGTCATTCCAGAGTGCCGATTTCCAGGAGAATTCGGAATCGCTCAAGCTCTCGTAGAGCTCCCGCCTTACGCCTTCCCTGTACATCTGTACCTGTTCAAGCCGCTCTTCGAACAATTCAATCATTCCGGGCCAATCACCGGTTTCGACTGAGTAAAAGGACTCGACCGCCGAAAGGGCGATGTTGTACGGCCTCTTTGATCATCTCCGGGCAAAGGTCGATCCAGGCTAGAGAATGGGTTGATAAGTTGGAGGTGCAGTTCCGCGATGTGCCGTCCCATCTGATAGTGACATGCAGCAAGGTGCGTCGCAGGAATCGCCCTCATTAACGTGACGCGTCACGCCCATTCGGTAGCAGCCCATTGGCGCCCCACCCCTCCCCCACTATAGTTCCACCCCTTACAAGGACGAGGCACCCCACATGCCCTATATCGGAATCGGACTCCACGTACTGGCGGCCATCTACTTCGCGGTGCACGCCATCCGCTCAGGCCAGAGCCTCTACTGGCTCATCCTGCTCTTCTCGTTCCCGCTGCTCGGCAGCGTCGTCTACTTCCTGGCGATCTACTTCCCGGAAGTCCGCCATTCGCGCGGCGCCCGGCAGGTCGTCCGCTCCGCCAAGCAGCTCATGGACCCCGGCCAGGACCTGCGCAACGCCCGCGCCGAACTGGCGCGCACGCCCACCGTGCAGAATCGGGTTCGCCTGGGCATGACGTTGCTGGATGCCGGCCAGGCCGAGGAAGCCAGAACCCTGCTAGAGCAGGCAGCCAGCTCGCCGTTGGGCGACGATCCCTACATCCTGACCGGACTGGCACGTGCGCGCCTCGAGTCCGGGCAGTCCGCGCTTGCGGTGGAGACGCTGGACGGCCTGTTCGCCCGCCACCCGGATGTGTGCCGCAAGCCGGAACAGACGCTGCTTTACGCGCAGGCATTGGCAACCGCCCAAGCCTCTGGCGCCCGCGCCGCATTCGAGCGCGCTGTGGAATGCGGGAACGATGCGGCCGCTCGCTGCCTCTACGCGGAATGGCTGATGGCGCAGCCGCAACCCGACGATCGCGAGCAGGCCCGCAGTCTGTTCGCCAGCATCATCGATGATGCCCAGCACTGGTCGCGCTACGCGCGTAGCCACAATGCCGCCTGGTTGGAGCGGACCAAGACGGCGTTGAAGGGCTACTGATGCCTGGCAGCAGGTGGCAGGCTCGAACATCGGGACTTCCAGGAAACTATCTCAGGGGCCTAGCGCGAGCCCAGCTTGGGGAAGAGCAGCTTGGGAGTTCCGATAAACAGCAGCCATGCACCCAGGGCCGCTCCGTAGGCGAGCACCGTTCCCACAAGGAATGTGCCGAACAGATTGCCGGTGAACAGCTGATACAGCCCTTTGCCGCGACCTGCAGCGCTGCCTCCAAAAGTCAGCACGATGACCGGCAGAACAATCATTCCGCTGCAGAGAATCAGGGAGAAGGCACCCAGCAACCATCGCTTCAATGGCGGGTTCCATGGCATGGGATAGCCTGCGAGCAGTCGTCTCATCCAAAGAAACAGCACAGGAAGGGCGACCAGGTACATCAATGCCACATACAACCAGGTTCGAACATCAGTGCTGCCCGCCGCGAAGATGGCTCGCGGGTATGCCCCTGTGCGATAGAACGTTTCTGCGCTTGCCGTCAGCGCCGCGCTAATGATCATCGCAGGCTTGAACAGGCGCGACACCTTGCCCCATTGCGCGTTGCGTAGTTGCTGCCCGTCAGTCATGCCAGACATGAAAACCTTCTCGCGCGAATGCGTCCATAAGGTACCAAGGGGCATTGTGTAGATGATTCGCCCCGCCACATGGTGACATGCAGCGCTTTGCTTCGCAGATTCCACCTATTAACGTGACGCGTCACGCGCAATTGGTAGCGCATTGCTAGCGGCCTACCTGTCGACCCTGAGCGCCTAGACACATAAGGACGAGCACGCGCGCATGCTGAAGCGGACCAAGGTGGCCTTGAAGGGCTACTGACGCCTGGCGGTCTTTGGCATCCTGTCGCATTCGCCTCGCTCACGGCCTCGCCGGGCGGATGCCGACACTCATCAGGCATGCACCACCGACATCGTCGACAGCCTTGCAGCACAAGGCGCCCGCCTCATTGCGCCGCATGCAACGATTCTGAAAGTGTTGAAAGTGGTGTCGGCATCAGCCCTACTGCATTGGCATCGCGCACAGCCGGGCGTATTCCTCTCCGTGCCACCGAAAACAGGTGGCCGGGATTCGAAACCCCGGTAGTTCGCTGAAGTAAACGCTTGCCAGCCGGCATCACCCTGTGTGGTGCCGGCTGGCAATCCGTCGGCCGGCTATGGCGGGCGGTGCGTGGAGGCCTTGTGCCTGCCGGTTCAGCGAACACCGGGTTTCGAACCACGCACCGTCCGCCACCTTTATCGGTGGCGGCTTCTGCCTGCACGCAAGGAGCCCAGCCATGACCCAGCCCCACTCCCCTGCCCCGCACCCGATCCTGGACGCGCCGGCCAACGGCCCCGCACTGGACCCGAATACCCTCATCGCCCTGCTGCACGGCATCGGCGCCGGCGCCGCCTCCGATGGCCAGCCGTGGCCGGAGCGCCATCAGATGCCTGGTCGACGCATCGCCCTGGCGGATACCGATTGCTCGCTGGCCGGCCTTCGCGTGGTACTGGAGATCCTGCTGGCCGCGCAGCGCGCCCGCGAGAATGGCGAGCTGGAACAGTACGTCGGCCCGCGGGTGATGGAGGGCCTGATCATGGCAGGACTCGGCCTCGCCGCACACGCCAGTACGCGGCTGCATCCGGAGGGCTGAGTGGCGTGGTGCCGCTGGGCGACCATGGTGCTTTGCCTTGCAGCGGTGGTTGCGGTACAGATTCAGTGGCCGGTGCCGCCGAGGCCTGAGCAGCTCGCATTCCAGAGCATCCCTGACGATCGCTTTTCACTGCTCCGCCGACAGGCAAGGCAGTTTGTGGAAGCGCGGCCACGGCAGGGCTTTGAGTTCGCTGAACAACGTCAAGGCGCCACTTTGCAGATCTATTGCAGGGGCGTCCCGGCGCTGTGGCTGGAGAGGCGCTCGCACTATCTGCTCTTGCAGGTCTCACTGGACGCCCGGCAGCGGGCGCCCGACGTTGTGCGGTTCCGGGCACTTCTTCAATGGCAGATGGAGCCGTTGGACTATCTGGAGCAGGTGTTGGCTGATGTGCCGGAGCCTGTTTTGATGGATCGGGTGCGGCGGGCCCTTGCTGGCGAGGTGCCTGATGGCGTGCGGTGCGGCAGGCAGTAGTCGAGCAGGGCTCGACCCTACAAAGGCGTTGGTTGGGAGGGTTCGGGTTCATGGATGGAACCCTCCAACAAGGCAACGTAGGTGTCCAGCCGGGTGCGTAAGCCGATCAACATCCAGCCCACGACATACAGCAGCACCATGCCAAAGATCAGCAGTGCTCCGAGCAGACTGACGTCAAACACGCTCGCCCAATCGCCCCATTTCCATCCGCGGAACTGTACGTAGAGCGCGATCAACAGCGGAAACGGCCCAAGGCGCTGCAGCCCGCCGTACATCATGCCCATGCGTTCGATCATGTTGGTACGCAAGGTGCTGACGAACTTGAGTCGCCGCTCGCGCTGGACCCGCGGGAATCCGCGAAGCTCGGTCACCACCGATTGCCAGTGAGCGAAGTCTTCATCCATCTCCCGGGCGTGCGAGAGCCGAGGCTGGCTGAACTGGCGAATGCCTCTGCGGGCGACCAAGACGCCCCCGACAATGAAACCTCCGATTTCGATTGCCAGGCAGGCAATAACCACTTGGAGCAATGTGCCAGCAGGCAGCCATCGATCCGGAAGCTGAGCAGTCAGAACGCCGGTGATTGCCGCACCTACGCCGATGCGAAACGCCCACGTCTCCACCCTGCCCGCCTTGGGGTAGATGCTGTGCTCAACCAGCCCCTGCACCCGCTGGTAGAGCCAGTGGAATGTCAGTTCCTGCGAATCGGTCTTTGCCGGAGGATCGAATCCGTCCCCTGCGTGCACCTCCATTGCGCCCCCTGCTCCGCCGGCGTAGATGCCGGCCCCGGCCATCGTAGCCGAGGTTGGCAGGGCCGGCATACGCCCCTACCGTGTGATCGTGGATTCTGCGGGGGCCAGCGCATGCAGCGGTGCAAAAAACAGCAAGAACGAGTCCAGTACCTGCGCCCCATCGCGTTCCATGTCGAATTCCTCCGGGTCCAGGATCGTCCCATAGAGAACGCCGGCGATGCCGGTATACAGGCAACGGGCTGCAATGGTGATGTCCGTTCTTGCGATCAGCTGGCCAAGTTCATCCGCGCGTTGAAGTACTTTTTCCAGTGTGTGCACCTCCACCAGGGCGCCGCGCTGGGCAATCAGGCGCACGCCATCGAGATTGGCCGAGGGCCCCGCGTGAAGAAGAACCTCGAACATGTCGCGAAGTCGAACGTTCCGTGCAAATTCCTGCAGGGACTTCAGGAGTTCATCGCGAAGCAGCCTCAGCGGCTCGTCCGACTTCCTCACGGCATCCCAGCGCAGCCTGCCGTGCCAGGGCGCCAGCTCCATCTCCGTCAGCACGCTCAGGATGTGTTCTTTCGATTTGAAGTGCCAATAGATGGCGCCCCGGGTGTTTCCCGCATGCGATGCAATCATCTCCATCGACGTATTGGAGAAACCAAACCTCAGAAAGCAACTGCGTGCAGAATCAAGAATGCGCTTCCGCGTTGCCTCAGCATCCTCTTTGCGTTGTCGTGCCATGTTGGATCCAACCTTTACCGTAGCGCTTCACCGGAGCTGCGTCGCAGCTCCGTCCCTGGATGTTCCGTCAGCGGCTGCTGATCTGATTCACGGCGCGTAGTCCGCCCGATGTGGTTGCCAGCGAGAGACGAATGTCCGCCTCGCATTTCTGCTGGACGGTTGCGATCAGCCTCAGGCGCTCTTCCAGCGTGCTCCGCCTGATCGCCAGATCTTCGCGTCGATTGATCAGGCCGGATTCGAGCCTCGCGTCAGCGATCCGCATGGCGTGATCGGCGGTGCTCGCTGCTACCCTCTGCTGCTCGCGGGACTTCGAGGCACGCGATACATCTGCAATGGCAGCGTCGACGTCCTCGGCTGCTAGCAGAATGGCCTCTGCATAGCTGGCACCGGCCCGGTCGAGACGCGCCTGTGCGGCATCCTTCTCTGCACGGGCCCGGCCGAAGTCGAGCAGTTGCAGGCCCAAGGAGCCGAGCAGCTGACTGGCCAGATTGCTCCCCGCGATCAGTCCGCCACCGCTGCCCTCCCTCGCCCAGCCCCCCGTTCCGGACAGGGTCAGCGTGGGCCAGTTCACGCGTTCGGCAATGAAGCGATCTGCCTGGCTGGCGCGCAGCAGTGACTCCGCAGCCATGACTTCCGGGCGGCTGGCGACAACGCTGATCGGAATGCCAATCGGCTCGGGACTGGCGCATTGCGGCGCCGGACGGTAGCGGGAGGCGATATCGTCGAGCAACGGAGGACTGATCCCGGTGAGGGTCGCCAGCCTGGCCATGGCCAATGCGCGGTTGTGAAGGCCCTCCTCCAGGCTGGCCTGGCGATTGGCAATCTCCACTTTCAGGGGCGCGGTTTCCGCAACCGACTGCAGTCCTGCCTGCTCAAGCGCCTCGTCAATGCTGGCAATCTCGTTCAGGACGATTGCCAGTTCTTCTTCAACCCGCTGCTGCTGGTCACCCGCGCGCAGCATCATGTACTGCCGTGCAATTTCGGCCGCCAACCGGGCTCGCGTGCGAATGAACTCCAGGCGCTCCGCTTCCTGGCGGGCAGCGCTGCTGGCCAGGGCGGCCCGCTTTCGGCCAAACAGATCGATCTGCCACCGCAGCGTTGCATCCAGATTGCTCTGGGTGAAGTAGCGCGGAGATCCCGTGCTGCTCACCAGGGCGCTCGACTCCGGCCGCTGCGTGCGCTGCACGCCGCCGTTGGCCGTCAGCTCGGGCCAGCGATTGGCCTGCGCACCGGCCGTGGCGGCACGCGCTTCCTCCAGGCGTGCGGCCGCCTGCGCCAGCGTCGGAGAGCTTCTGGATGCGAGCGACAGCAACCGCTCCAGCTCCGGATCCTCCCAATCCGCCCAGACTGGCTGGGTGGCCTGGGCAAGCGCTGCAGGAGACCCGATGGCCCCCAACACGGCGGTAATGGTGATGGCCATGAATCGACGGCGGAGGGTCATGTACTTCACGGGGCAGTCTCTCCGTTCACGGGGTGGTCTTGCGACGGCGCAGCCATCGGTTCTCCAGGTCATCCATCAGGGTGTAGGCCACCGGTACGAACAGCAGGCTCAGCAGCGTGGAGGCCAGCAGGCCGCCGACCACCGCGATCGCCATCGGCGCGCGGAAGCCATCGTCGCCACCGAAGCCAAAGGCTGCCGGCAACATGCCGCCAACCATGGCGACGGTCGTCATCAGGATGGGGCGGATACGTTCACGGCCCGCACTACGCACGGCCTGCTCCCGGTCCTGTCCCTTCTCGCGGTCTTCAACGATGTAGTCCACCAGCAGGATCGAGTTCTTGCCGACGATTGCGAACAGCATCAGCAGGCCAATCACCGTGGAAATGGTCAGCGAATGGCCGGTAAGCAGCAGCGCGAGCGCCGCACCACCGAGAGACAGCGGAAGTGCCGTCATGATGGTGATCGGCTGCAGCCAGTCACTGAAGAGCAGCACCAGCACGGCATAGACGGCTACCAGCCCCAGCAGGATGGCCACACCGAACTGCGTGAACATTTCGGTCATGTACTTGGTGTCGCCGTACTCGGTGTAGCGCACACCGGCGGGCATCTGCGCATACGCCTTCAGTTGGCGGACCTGCTCGACCGCCTGGCTGAGCGTCAGCCCGTTCAGGTTGGCGGTAAGCTCAACGACCCGCTCGCGGTCAAGGCGACGCACGCTGGCCGGCGTTTCGGTGGGGACTAGGGTGGCCAACGCGCGCAGCGGGATGGTCTTCCCGGACCTGGTCTGCACCGGTAGTTCTAGGATCTGTTCCGCACTGATGCGCGTACCTCCGGCCACCCGGATGCGGACGGGCACCTGTTCATTGCCCACCGGCACGCGTGGCAGCAGTGTATCCAGGCCACCGTAGCTGGCGGTATTGAGCATGGACGCAAGATCCTGCGGCAGCACACCAAGTCGGGCGGCATCCTGCTGATTGATCTTCAGGTCGTAGCCCGGGCGCGGCAGCGGAATGGTGGTGCTGACATCGCGCAGGCCCGGGATCGATTTGGCCTCACGCCCCAGCTGGGTCACGAATGCATCGAGGGCAGCGGTATCCCGGCTGCGGAACGACAGCGACATTTCCTTGTTGCCCTCCCCCAGCAGCAGCTCCGGGCGAATGTCCTTCAGCCCCTCCAACCGCTCGCGGATGGATTGCTCGATCTCCGCGTTCGGCCGCGACCGTTCGCCGCGTGGCTTCAGTACAAGCAGGACCGTGCCGGTGAAGGCGCTTCCGCCATCGGACAGGAGCACGTGCTTGACCTCCGGGATGTCATCCACCGCCCGGCGGATGGCTTCGGCGCGATGCACCGCGCGCTCGTAGGTGATGCCCGGCGAGAGCTGATAGCGCACCTGGTAGGCGTTGGGCTGCGGCGTGGGGATGAAACCGGACGGAATCATCGACAGCAACCCGGCGGTGGCAACCATCACCAGCACGGCCGCCAGCACGCTGGTCTTGCGATGGCGCAGCGTCCAGGTCAGCAATCGATCGTAATGGCGGGTGAGCGCGGATTCGGTGGTGCCGGCCTGCGCATGCGGGCGCGGCTTCAGCAGCACGGCGCAGAGCAGCGGGGTCAGCAGTCGCGCCACGATCAACGAGGCGATCACCGCGATGCTGGCGGTCAGGCCAAACTCCCGGAAGAACTGGCCGATCATGCCCGGAATCAAGCTGACCGGAAGGAACACGGCCACGATGGTGGCGGTGATCGCAATCACGGCCAGTCCGATCGCATCTGCACCGAGCAGTGCCGCCTGGCGCGGGCTATCCCCTTGCTCGATGCGCCGTTCGATGTTCTCGACCTCGACGATCGCGTCATCGACCAGGATGCCGATGACCAGGATCAGGGCCAGCAGGGTGATGACGTTGAGCGAGAAGCCCAGCGCGTACATCGCGGCAAATGTAGGCAGCAGCGAGAACGGGATGGCGAGCGCCGCGACCAGGGTGGCGCGCCAGCTGCGCAGGAACAGCAGCACGACGAGAACGGTCAGTGCGGCACCTTCCAGCAGCGTGCTGCGTGCGCTATGGAAGCTCTCGCGCGTGGTCTGCACACCGTCGTTGAACAGCTCGAAGGTGGCCAGGTGCGGGGAACGCTGCATGTCGGCCAGTGTCTTGGCCACGGCATCGGCCATGCTGGTTTCGCTGGCGCCGCGCTTCTTGCGCAGTTCGATGACGGTGACCGGACGGCCGTCCAGCATTGCGTAGCCTTCGCTTGCGTTGCCGGCGTCCAGAATGTGGGCGACCTCGTCCAGGCGGATACTGCCGCCAGACGGAAGGCTGATCAGCTTTTCGCCCAGTGCAATGGCCGAGGCACTTGCGCTGGTGATGCGGATCGACCGGTCGCCGACCTCGTTGCGGACACTGCCGCCCGGCAGGTTGGCTTCACTGGCAATGAGCTGCCGATGGACCTCGGCCAGGCTGAGGCCGCTGGCCGCCAGCCTTTCGGGTTCCAGCTCGACACGGAACTCGCGACGGGCACCGCCGCGGCGGGTGACTTCCTGGACGCCCGGCACGGCGAGCAGTGCCGGGCGCACCTCCTCGTCGATGTAGCGGCTCAGCGCCACCTGGGACAGGGTGTCCGAACGCACGGCGTAGCTCAGCTGCACGCCGCCGGAAACATCGACGCGCTTGATCACAGGCTCGGAGACATTGCCCGGCAACTGAGGGCGGACGCGCGAGACCGACTCGCGCACGTCCTGCGTTGCGCGATCCAGGTTCGCATCAAAGGCAAACTCTGCCGTGATGACCACGGAGCCTTCGCTGATGACCGTGTTGAGATGACTGAGCGAGGCAATATCGCTGAGTCCATCTTCGATACGGCGGGCGACGTTTCCCTCAAGCTCCGCTGGGGTGGCACCGGGTTGATCGACGCGCACTTCGACGATGGGAAGCTCGACCTTCGGCGATCCGGCCAACGGAAGGCCAACATAGCCACCGATGCCCATCAGGGTCAGCAGCACAAAGAGCAGGATGACGGGCGTGGGATGCTTGACCGCCCATTCGGAAATGCCGATCTTCACTTGGGCTTCCTCGCGGGCGGAGCAGCAACCGGGCTGCGCGGGTCGACAGCGGTGATCTGGTCACCTTCGACAAGCAGCGCACCGGAATCGCCGACGACACGCTCCCCTTCCTTCAGCCCACGGATGACCTCGTAGTGGTCGCCGTTGGCAACGCCAAGCTCCACCTCCTGGCGGCGCACGACGTTGCGCTCATCGACCTTCCACACCCAGGGAGTCGGGTCAAAGCGCAGCGCATCCACCGGCACGGCTACCGCCTGGCGGCTGGGCAAGGTGATCAGGATCGATGCGGGCGCGCCACTTGCGCCGAGCGCAGAGGCGTCGGCAGTGACACGTACGCGGCCACTGCGGGTCTGGCCATCAACGGCGACTGCAGCACTCTTGACCTGACCTGTGGCCGGCACCTGGCCGTCAACCAGGATACGTGCGGCCATGCCGGGCTTGATCTGGTCCAGCTGGCGGAGGCTGGCGAAGGCTTCGAACTCCACGCCGCCGTCCTTGGCAAGAACGAAGTACGGTGTTTCGCTGGCGCCGGTCCGGTCGCCCACCTCTACATTTCGCTGAAGCACCAGCGCATCAAAGGGGGCGCGGAAGGCCGCCTGCTGCAGTCGGGTGCTCGCCAACGCTTCCGCAGCGTCGGCGGCATGGGCGGTCGCCTCGGCCGCCTTCAGCTGAAGCGTGTTGCTTTCAATGGTGTTGCGCGAGATGCCTCCAATGTCGGCAACCGCTCGCATCTTTTCCAGCTCGCGGCGCATGCGCTCCACATCCGCCCACGCCCGCTGGCGTTCTGCGGCGGCTTGCTGTTGCTGCAGCTTGGTGGTGGTCACATCAAGCGCCAGCAGGGGCTGGCCCGCACGCACATGCTGCCCGGCCTCGACCAGAACCTTGTGCACGATCAGTCCATCAACCTGCGGCTGGACACGCACCATCTCCTGCGGCACCAGCTGTCCGACGATGCGGACTTCCGGCGTCAGCTCATGACGATGGACGAAGCTGACGCTCGCGGTGAGCGCAGTGGGCTTCTGCGTTTTCTGGGGTGCGTCAGGCGAGCAGGCTGCAAGGCCGATGACGAGCAGGCCTGTCGCCAGTTGGCGCGGCCATTGAGGGGGGCGGGTCGTAAAGCGCATGGGTGGTTGCTCTGATGTATGTGGATGGAGTACTTCGTCGCACATTTGTGCAAAAAATGAGGGCGCGATCTGGCGCCCTCCCTGTCAGGAAGAACTTCTGGGAATGATCATGCTTTCAGCACGTGGTTCCTGAGGAAGTCGCGGACGGCTTTGGCTGACTGCTCCACATCCGCGGTCTTTTTCAACGACTGCTCAAGCCACAACCCGTTTGTCACCGTGACAATCAGTGACGCCGTGCCTTCGGGGTCGATTCCGGGCCGGACCCATCCTTCAGCAATGCCCGATTCCAGCGTGCGTGCCAGTTCCTTTCGCGTCGCCACATCCAGCGCCAGCATCTCCCGATGACGGTCGGGATCGCGAACCAGTTCCATCCAGGCGTCCAGGCCGAGACCGTTGTCAGACTCCCTCCAGCGCTCCTTCAGTTCCTCGGAGCTCGCCCGGGCCAGCCACTCGAGACCTTCCCGGCTCACGAGCGCCTTGGCATCGTTTGCGTAGCTGGAGATTTCCCGAGAGACGATGGCATCGATCATCTCGCGCTTGTCCTTGAAGTAACGGAACACTGCACCAGCACTCATCTCGGCCTGGGTGCAGATATCTTCCGTACGTGCCGCATGAAAGCCCTTTTCGCGGAAGACGCTGGCGGCGGCCTCCAGGATCTGAGCGCGGCGCTCTTCGTGGAGTTTGTCGTTACGGATTCGAGCCATTGTTTGCTTCTTTCGGAACGGTATCGGGGCGGGTGGACGCTTCAGCGGCATTCGAAGTGCCAAGCGTGATACTACCGACGTCGCCCCACCCCTACGCGCGCCAGCAGCGAACGTGTTCCACTCTTGATTCGCCCCCAGTACTCTTTTCCAATCAAGGCGACCGCGATCAGGAACAGCGCTTCGCCGAGCACCACAAGGCTGCTGATGATCAGGGCCTTGTAGGGGATGTCGAGCAAAGCGACGAAGGGAAAGGAGATCCAATAGGCGGCTACCAGCGCCAGAAGCACCAGGCCGACCTTCTTCTTGAGGGAAGGGCCGGATTGGCGGGTCTGTCGGGTACACCCAGCTTCAGCAGTGGCGATGCGCATTGTGGCTTCCATTAATTAACGGAGTAGTTCGTCGCATAATACGTGGGATGCCAGCTGGGTCAATCCTCCCGACCGGTTCGGTCAGGATCCGTTCTGCTTTGTGTCGCGGCAGGACCAGTGGCAATCCTTGCCTGTTTTGAGGCCGGATGTGCCATAGCCCTGCACGGCAACGCCCGCTGGTGCAGTCACCGTTACGGGCTTGCATGCCCTTACCCGGCAACTCACATACCCAGCTCAGACAACCCCGGGTGATCATCCGGGCGACGCCCCAGCGGCCAATGGAACTTGCGGTCGCTTTCCTTGATCGGCAGGTCGTTGATGCACGAGAAGCGGCGTTGCATCAGGCCATCGGCGCCGAATTCCCAGTTCTCATTTCCATAGGAACGGAACCAGTTGCCGGAGTCGTCGTGCCATTCGTACGCGTAGCGGACAGCAATGCGGTTTTCGGTAAAGGCCCAGAGCTCTTTGATCAGGCGGTACTCGAGCTCCTTGTTCCATTTGCGTGCCAGGAACTGCCGGGCTTCCTCCCGGCCATTGGTGAACTCGGCGCGGTTACGCCACTGGGTGTCGAGCGAGTAGGCAAGCGACACCCTGTCGGCATCGCGGGAGTTCCAGCCATCCTCGGCAAGGCGCACCTTCAGCGTGGCCGATTCAAGGGTGAACGGAGGAAGCGGCGGACGGGGTTGTTCAGCGGACACGGGGGGGCCTCCAATCGAAATGGATACACGGGTTGCTTCAAGGGATCTGGCGTACCCAGGCGCTAGCGCCTGGCCTGTTCCAACAGCAGCTTCGCGACATCCTTCGCAGTGTCTGCGGCGTCGAGATCACCCATCACGTGCGACAGGGTGATGGCGCCTTCCATCAGGACCAGCAGCTGGCGTGCCAGGACCGCCGGCTGCTCCACATCCAGTTGTTCGGTAAGTTCCAGCGTGTAATCGAGCAACTTCTGTTTGTGATCACGCGCGATCTCCCGGATCGGATCGGCAGGGTCGCCGACCTCGCCCGCGGTATTGATGAACGCGCAACCGCGATAGCCCTCGGACTGAAACCAGCTCTTGAGCACGGTGAACATGCCGAGGATGCGCGCTTCCGGGGTGTCGGCCTTGTCGCACTCCTGCCGGAACCAGGCCAGCCAACGCACATCGCGCGCCCTGAGCGCAGCAGCGGCCACCTCGTCCTTGTTCTGGAAATGGCGGTAGATGCTCTTCCGCGCCACGCCCGAGGTCTTCACCAGCAGGTCCATGCCGGTGGCGTGGATCCCGTTCTGGTAGATCAGTGCCTCGGCCGTGGCCAGGATCTTCTGTTGGGTGTCGGTGGTGGCCTTGCTCATGGCCACAAGGTAGAACGATCATTCTCCCTCGTCAACAGGCGGTGGCGGGCGATTCGTGCGAGCACATCGGTGCAAGACGATCTATCAAGAAATCCGGACAGTGCATCACCCGGACGCCTGATTGCAGGCGCAAAGTACGTCTCACCACCCACCCATGAGAGTTCCCGCATGAATACCCTCGCCCGCTCACTGGCCGTTGCCGCCCTCGCCCTCTCGGTCCAGGCCGGCCTGTCCGCACAGGCCGCCGAGCCGGCCAAGCCGGCGGCGGTCACCGCCATCGCGCGCACCGCCAGCTACATCACCACCGCCGATGGCGTGCAGCTGTACTACAAGGACTGGGGTCCGAAGGACGGCCCGGTCGTGACCTTCAGCCACGGCTGGCCGTTGAATTCGGACAGCTGGGAATCGCAGATGATCTTCCTGGCCAATCATGGCTACCGCGTGATCGCGCATGACCGTCGTGGCCACGGTCGTTCCAGCCAGCCGTGGGACGGCAACGACATGGATCACTACGCCGATGACCTGGCCGCGGTGATCAATACGCTGGACCTGCACGATGTCACCCTGGTGGGCTTCTCCACCGGTGGCGGCGAAGTGGCACGCTACATCGGCCGGCATGGCACCGGGCGGGTGAAGAAGGCCGTGCTGATCAGCTCGGTGCCGCCGTTCATGCTGAAGACCGCCGACAACCCCAACGGCCTGCCGATCGAAGTGTTCGATGGCATCCGCAAGGCACAGATGGATAACCGCGCCCAGTTGTACAAGGACATTCCGTCGGGCCCGTTCTATGGCTTCAACCGCCCGGGCGCGAAGGTGTCGCAGGGGCTGATCGATGCGTGGTGGGCGCAGGGCATGCAGGGCGGCCACAAGAACACCTACGATTCGATCGCTGCGTTCTCGGCCACCGACTTCCGCGCGGACCTGAAGAAGTTCGATGTGCCAACGCTGGTCATCCACGGTGATGACGACCAGATCGTACCGATCGATATCTCGGGCCGCCAGTCGGCAAAGCTCATCAAGGGCGCCAGGCTGATTGTCTACCCGGGTGCGCCGCATGGCCTGACCGACACCCACAAGGACAAGGTCAACCAGGACTTGCTGACGTTCCTGCAGGAAAAGTGAGCAACAGGGGGCTCCGGCACTGCGCCGGAGCCCGTTTCATCCTGCAGGGTGCCGCCTCCATGCGGGCCCTTTCTTGTCGGACATCGGCAGCCAGGCATGGCTCGGCTCCGCACAGGTCCCCGCAAAGACGAACTCAGTCCGCCCCGCCCCGCGCGTTGCGCCGCAGGGACTGCGGGGGCTGGCCGAAGGCGCGCAGGAACGCTCTTCGCATGCGTTCGGTGTCAACGAAGCCCGTTTCGGCCGCGACTTCATCCATCGTGTAGCGGCTCTGCTCGATCAGCACGCGAGCGGCCTCCACGCGCAGGCTCTCCACCGCCTTAGCAGGGGATTGCCCGGTTTCTTCGCGGAACGCGCGACTGAACTGACGGGTGCTGAGATGTGCGGCCTGCGCCAGTTCTTCAACCGACAAGGTGGCGCGCAGGTTGCCACGCGCAAAGGTCAGCGCATTCTGGATGCGATCGGACCGGGCATCCAGCTCGAGCAGCACCGAATGCTGGGACTGCCCGCCTCCACGGCGGTGGTAGACCACCAGCTTCCGGGCCACCGCCCTGGACAACTCCGCACCGAAGTCGTTCTCGATCAAGCCAAGCGCCAGGTCCAGCCCCGCGCTCATGCCGGCGGAAGTCCAGATCGGGCCATCGGTGATGAAGATGCGATCTTCCTCCACCTGCGCGGCCGGAAAGCACTGCTTGAGCGCACGGGCGTGGAACCAGTGCGTGGTGGCGCGCCGCCCGTCCAGCAGCCCCGCCTCGCCAAGAATGAAGGCGCCTGTGCACACCGACGCGGTCCGGCGCGCGCGCGTGGCCCCCTGGCGGATCAGTTCGATCAGCGTGCCGGTGGACGGTGCTGGCTCCAGCAGGCCGGCCACGATCAAGGTTTCCAGCGGCTGCTGCGCCAGCGGCGCCGTCTGCATGGCCATGCCAAGCGAGCTGGGCACCAGCCCGCCCTGTTCGGAGAGCATGTGCAGATCGTAAAGGCGCGCGCCTTCGGTGGCATTCGCCAGTTCGAAGGCGGACGCAGCCGCGATCGCCATGGTCTGGAACCCGGATGGCAGAACAAATCCAACACTGAGCATGGCGGTTTTTCAGGGATGGCCGTAAACGAGGTATATACGACATTTACGCCATTCACAAGCCGGCCTAGATTTGGCCCTGACCCCGGCGACGCCCGCCGCTTCGGACTGACCACCGTGAACAACCCTACCCCTCAAGGCACCGCTCTCATCACCGGCGCATCGTCCGGCATCGGCGCGATCTATGCCGATCGCCTGGCCCGCGCCGGCCATGACCTGATCCTGGTTGCGCGACGCGGCGACCGCCTGCGCCAACTGGCCGAAGCACTGGCCCGCAGCACCGGCCGCGCAGTGGACATTGTCGCGGCCGACCTGACCACCTCCGTCGGGCTTGCCGAAGTTGAGAGCGTCATTCGAGACCGAGCGGATATCCGACTGCTGGTCAACAATGCCGGCATCGGCGCCACGACTCCCCTGCTGCAGTCGGACATCGGCGAGATGGAGCGCATGATCACGCTCAACGTGAACGCCGCGGTGCGTCTGGCCTACGCCGCCGCCCCGGTGTTCGTGGCCCATGGCCAGGGCACGATCATCAACATCGCCTCCATCGTCGCATTGGCGCCCGAGCTGCTCAACGGCGTCTACGCGGGAAGCAAGGCGTTCGTTCTGGCGTTTTCGCAGTCGCTCCACCATGAGCTGGCCGACAAGGGCGTGCGCGTCCAGGTTGTGCTGCCGGGGGCTACCGCAACAGACTTCTGGCACCTCTCCGGCCTGCCGGTGGAGCACCTGCCGCAGGGCATCGTGATGAGCGCCGAGGACATGGTGGATGCATCCCTGGCCGGGCTGGCGCAGGGCGAACGCGTGACCATTCCGGCGCTTCCGGACATCGCTGAGTGGGACGCCTTCGAGCACGCACGCAAGGCGATGGCGCCGGGGCTTTCGCGTGCCCAGCCGGCACAGCGCTATATGAGCAGGGTCTGACCGGCGAACGGGCTACAGACGCCCGGTGTAGGGGATGGAGCGATGGCAGGGCGGCGTCGCGTTGAGCGCTACGCTGCCCCGCCCTGCTGATTGTTAACGCGTGTTGCCTGAAGGTTTGACGCCACGTTGCCCCGCCCTTGATGGGGCCGCTCACAGCGCACTCCTATGCTGGGCCCGCCACCTGAGGGGTGGTGATCAACCTGGAGATTCACCATGCAACGCGATCAGAAAGACCTCCCCCACCCGGACGCGGAAGCGCAGCGCCCCGATCCTGTCAGCCCGCTGCAGGCAAAGCTGCACAACCACCGCAATCATGACGAAGCGCTGCAGGAAACCTTCCCTGCCAGTGATCCGATCTCCCCCTTCGTCGCCGCGCCAACGCCGGAAGAGCAGGCCAAGCGCCTGGGTGAGCGGGTCAGGCTGCCAGATCGTCGAACGGATGAGGAGGCCGCGGGAGGTGACGAGTGATCCGGCGCGGCTTCGCCCGGGTCGCGGCCGCGACGGCACGATTGTCCGGCAGCCTGGGCGCATTCGTCGCGGCGCTGGGGGTGATCATCACCTGGGCCGCCAGCGGGCCGGCCTTCCACTTCAATGATACGTGGCAGCTGGTGGTGAACACGGGAACGACCATCGTGACCTTCCTGATGGTGTTCCTGATCCAGCATACGCAGAATGCCGATACGGCCGCGCTGCACATCAAGCTGGATGAACTGATCCGGGTCAGCAAGGACGCCAACCAGGAGTTGTTGAACCTGGAGTCGATGGAACCGGCGCACCTTGAAGAGATTCGCCAGCGTTACGAGGCATTGGCGAAGACCGCTGCAGACATCAAGTCCAAGAAGGAACGCTGCATGCCCTGCGAGGCGGATGCGGCCGCCGAAGCCTGAGGGTCACCGCTGCAGCGGCTGCTCTGCCTGCAGCGGTTCTGGCGTGAGGCCCTGCCGGGCGGGGCCTTCCAGCAGCGCCCCGGTGGCGGAAAAGCGGCTGCCATGGCATGGGCAATCCCATGTGCGTTCATGGCCATTCCATTGGACAACGCACTTGAGGTGCGGGCACAGCGCCGACATCGCGTGCAGCTGGCCGTGCTCATCGCGGTAGACGGCGGTCCGCTTTCCATTCACGTCCAGCAGTGCACCACAGCCACGGCTTAACTCGCTGGGTGAGTGCGACGGCGCAGCGCCAAGTCGATCTCCCACCATGTGCCGTGCGACTGTGCCATTGGTACGGGCCCAGCCGGCCGCCGAACGCACTGGCGTGAAGCGCATGGGGCTTAGCAGCTTCTCGATCTCGCTGGTCGTGCCTATGATTCCCTCGGTGATCGCACGAGCGGCCACGCCCGCCCAGGTCAAGCCATCGGGACCATAGCCGGTGGCGACCCACACATTGTCGTGCGCGCTGCTGCCGATGTAGGGCAGCTGGTCGGCTGCACGGAACTGCTGCGCCGACCAGCACAGCGGTTCGCCCTGCACGGTGAAGTTGCGACGCGCGTCGGCGACCAGATGCTGTGCCGGATCCATCACCGGGGTTTCGCCGGTGCGATGTGTCTCGCCGACCAGCACCAGCCAGTCGCGGCCATCAGTACCGCGCACCCCGCGCAGCGAGCGGTGCCGATCGGCGATCCAATGGATACCTGCCGCTGGCGGATTGGCAACCGGCACCGCCACGCCGTACTCCCGGTACACCTCCATCTCGGCCTGCACCAGGTTGAACCCTGCTGGCGAGTGGGTGGCGAGCACGAAGTGCCTGGCATGGATGCGGCCGCCAAGGGCGGTGGCAATGCCTGCTGATGCCTCGATGCTGTTGATCTGGGTCCAGTCGTGGATGCGCACCCGGCCCACCAGGTGTCGCGCCAGCTCCCTGCAGAAGGCCGCCGGATCCAACTGCGCCTGATCGGGAACACGGAACGCGTGGCCCAATGCGAATGGCAGCCCGGACTGCTGGTGTTCGCACTGCAGGCCTACGCGCTGATAGGCATGAAGTTCACGCTCGAATCGCGTCGTCACCTCGCGCGTGCGCTCCTGCATGCCGTACTGCATGGCCACGCGTTCGAAGCCGCAACGCAGATCGTAGCGATGAACCAGCGTCTCGATGGCGCGCAGCGCCTGCTGCCGCCACTGCACGATGCGACTGGCCGTGTCGCCGCCCCAGCGCGAGACCAGTTCTGCCAGCCGGGAGACGGGCGCGTAAAGATTGCCCGTGGACATCACCGTATTACGCCCGCCGATGGGCCCTGCATCGACCACCAGCACATCCAGGCCGCTATCCGCCAGGCGGGCCGCTGTCAGCAGGCCGGTCATGCCGGCGCCCACCACCAGCACGTCCGCGCGCGTCGTGCCGGCAAGGGGGCGGAAGCAATGCGACTCGGTGTCAGCTGACCATAAGCTGGCGCGCGGGAACGGTTCGGACATGAAAGGGATCCTTGCAGCTTCAGCTGGGAGGCCTCTCTGATACGCCTTGCCGGGTGAAACGAGGGTGGCGCGGCCGTGCAGATGATGCTCACGCGCTGCGACGATCAACGCCATGGTCAAGGCCAGGTGAGCGCTGCGTGGGCAACACGCCTGTGTCGCCTCTGCGAACCGCAACTCTCTGCTTGCAGCGTGGTAGCTAACGTGCCTGGAAGGAGGATCAAGCAGTGAGCACGCACCTGGAAATCGATCTGATGATCGCGCAACTGGACGAACTGCTGCCGACCTGGGCAGCGTTCTACCCCGAGCAGCAGTTCGTCCGCATGCTTGCCGAGGCACTGGACTACATTGCTGCCAGTGCAGACCCGGAGGCCCGGCTGTATTGCGTGATGCGCACCGGGCACCTCAACGCGTGCAGCGGAGAGATTCCATGGGCGGCGCGCTATGGAGGCCGCTAGGCCGGTGGATCACGCCGCGACCGCGTAGGGTTCCACCAACCTGGCCAGGATATCCATCGCCGTCTCGGTTGGCGCATCGTCACCGCTGTGCTGGGCGAACCCTGACCAGTCCGCGCGGGCAAGAAGCTTCAACTGCTCGGGTTGGGTGGGCAGCCAGCGCATCGGCCAGAACGGGAGCCGCCGGTTGCCCACCCTGCCGCGCTGCAACTCGATGAGCCCGGTATGGCTGGAGGCGCCCACCACCCGCGAATACGCCACCCTCAAGCCGTCTTCGGGCCCCTCCATGTACTGCAGGAAGCGGCTGCCGTCGAACAGCAGGACGCCGGTGACGCCGGCACTGCGGTTGAAGCGGGCGGCATCATCGACCAGATCGTCGAGCTTTCCGCTGCCCAGACCGAACGGATCACCAGCAACGGCTGGGCCCGCTTCGCTGACGTATGCGACTGCCCTGATCGGCATTGGCTGCTCCTGTAGCGAATCCCCCCAGATTCCGTGGCCGTAGGATAGGCCACCTGCGCCCCGCAGTTGTTCCCATCATGTGCATTTTGTGAATCAGTTGGGTTCCAGCTGACAAACGGCATGCAGGACGCCTACACCCCCCATGCCATGGATCGTTTACGCTTGGGCCAGATGACTCGGGAGCGCCCCATGCCCAATACCGGCCTTTTCCATGTTCTGGAGCTGGACGCTGTTTCCGGCGTGCAGGGTATTGAGCGCGTCAGGTCCATTCGCGTGCGCTGCAACACCTGCGGCGGGATTACACAGTTGTCGGGGGACGCGTTGGGGGCGGTGCCCGGTGGAACGACGCTGGTATGCGGCGCTTGTCCTTCGCGCCAGACGGTCAGCAACGCGCGGCTGGTCGAATGCGATCATGTCCTGCCCGGCAGCGCCCAGGGATCCGACGCGTAGGCGCGGGCTACGGGTCTGCCTGCGCCCAGCGCGCCAGATTCTGTTTCACTTCCCCGATGCCGGCCCAGGGGTCTTTGCGCCGCCGCTTGAGCTTTGCTGGCACGTCCTTGATCGTGAACGCGTCTGCGCGCTTGAGTTTCGCCAGATCGCCCCAGGCGATCGGCAACGCGACCGGTGCGCCCGGCCGCGCCCGCAGCGAGTAGGACGCGACTGCCGTGGCACCGCGCCCGTTGCGCAGGTAGTCGACGAAGATCCGCTTGTTGCGGAGGCTTTTGGTGGCCGTTGCCAGGAATCGCTGGGGCTCGGATTGCGCCAGCGCATCGGCGAAGCCCTTCGCAAAGCGCTTGGTCAGGTCCCAGTCGCATCCCGGGTTGAGCGGCACCACCACGTGCAGGCCCTTGCCGCCGGATACACGCAGGAACGATTCCAGCTCCAGCTGCGCCAGCAGTCTGCGGATGTCGGTTGCCGCCTTCTTGACCTCTGCAAAGGGTACGTCCGGCCCTGGATCCAGATCGAACACCACCCGGTCGGCCTTGTCGGGCGCTTCGGCGTGGCTGCCCCAAGGGTGGAACTCCAACGCGTTGAACTGCACCAGTTCAAGCAGGCTGGCCGCGTCACGCACCACCAGGTAATGGGCGTTGATGCCGCTTTCCTCCTTCAGCCTTACCGGATCGACCAGTTCCAGCCCGGCTGTGTGGTGTTTCTGGAAGAAGCAGGGCTTTGCGGTGCCGCTGGGGCATCGGATGATCGACAGCGGACGATCAACCACCTCGGGCAGGAGGTGCTCCATCACTGCTGCGTAGTAGTCCCATACCTCCTGCTTGGTGTAGCCATCGCCAGGAAACAGGATCTTGCCGGGGGACGAAAGCGCGGGCGGTGTGCGGCCGGTAGCGGGTGATTTTTTCGCCCTGCGCCCGGGTCGCGAGGGTGCATGCGTGCCACCCGCAGCCGGGGCCTTTCCGGCGCGATCGGAATCTTCGAGATCGGCGATGTCCTTGTCCGCCCGTACCGCCTTCAGCGATGCCTGGCGCAACAGCTTCTGCCCGCCAATCCCGCGATAGAAGACCTCCACAACGAAACGCGGTGCGAACCAGGTCGCGGCGCGAAGGTCGGTGTCCTGGGTGGGCACGTGCGCCGTCGGCTTGCGGCCGCCGCCGCCTTCGATGCGCCTGCTGACTTCGCCGATCAGTTCGTCCGAGAACCCGGACCCGACGCGGCCGACGTAGAGCCAGCCATGTTTCGGGTCTGGCCGCGCCAGCAGCAGCGAGCCGAACCCGGTGCGGCTGCCCTTCGGCGCGGTGTATCCGACCACCGCGAACTCGTCGCTGGCCAGCTGTTTGGTCTTGCGCCAATCCTCACTGCGGCCGCTGTGGTAGCTGCGATCAGCGCGCTTGGAAATGATGCCTTCGAAGTGCTGCTCACCGGCCAGGCGATAGGCCTCGTCGCCATCCCCCTGCACATGCGAACTGAACGCCAATGGCCTGCCCTGCCCCTCCAGCACGGAGTGCAGCAGGGCCTTGCGTTCCAGCAAGGGCGCATCGGCGATGTCCACGCCATCAAGATGCAGCAGATCGAACAATGCATACGTCAGGACGCCCTGCCGCTCGCCGGAGAGCGTGGCCTGCAGCAGGTTGAAGTCTTCCTTGGTGCCGGCGCCGGCGATGAGCTCACCGTCCAGTGCCGCCGAGGTGAGCCCCAGTGCCGCGATCGCTTCACGTATTTCAGGCAGCTTGCCGGTCCATTCCAGTGCGTTCCGCGACCACAGCTGCACGTTGCCCTCAGCCACCGTAGCAAGGATGCGGTATCCATCCCATTTGATCTCATGCACCCACTGCCCGCCCTGGGGCGGCGCGTCGCCCAGCTTGGCCAACTGCGGCTCAAACGGCCCGGACGGCGCTGCCGCCTTTTTCGCTTTGCTGAGCGCCAGGGCCTTCTTCGCCCAGTTCTTTCGTCGGGTGCGTGTGGGGGGTACGACCGTGAGTCTCTTCCTCGCGGTCTTTCCGGCCCCGGCACGCTTCAGGTCCTCCGGGGGCGCTACAGCAACATCCGCCAGCAGATCGTCTGCCTCGATGTCGCTGGCAAATTCATCGTCATCCTTGAACAGCAGCCACTGTGGCTGGCGCGCAGGCTTGCCGGAACGGACCAGATGCCATCCACCCTTGAGCTTGGCGCCGAACAGCTCGAAGCGTAGATGGCCCTTGGCGAGCTGGGCTTCCGGGTCGCCCTGCGTGGCCCACACACCGTGGTCGAACTGGGCGACATGTCCGCCGCCATACTGGCCTTTGGGAATCTCGCCTTCAAATGCTGCGTAGTCGACGGGATGATCCTCCACCTCCACCGCCATGCGCTTGACCTTCGGGTCGTAGCTGGGGCCCTTGGGAACGGCCCAGCTCTTCAGCGCGTCACCCACCTGCAGACGGAAGTCGTAGTGCCTGCGGCTGGCATGATGCAACTGCACCACGAAAATGGCGCGTTGGCCTTCTGGCAGCGCCTTGCCCGGCTCGGGCTCCCTGGTCTGGTCAAAACGACGCTTGCGGCGGTACTCGACCAGTGACATGGGCAGCTCCGCGCTACTTTCCCAAATGCTTGCGTACAGCAGCGGCGGTGGGCCCGACCTCGGCGACCGCGGCCCGAAGTTCCTCGGCTGACACACCCAGCGTCGTGGTCCAGTACTGCAGTTCATAGTCTTCGTTGACGTTGATGCGATCCCGGTCCGGGCTGCCAGTGTTCTTCTTGTCATCGCTCATGGGAGTCTCCACGCGTGATCGGGCGTGAAGTGACCGTACCGGTCGGCCCATGGGCACCAGGCGATGCCACCGTGAAGCGATGGCGAAGGCCTGCTGGTATCGGGACTGCGGCAGGCGGGCGACAGACGCCACCTCGTGAAGACAACGCGCAGGGTTCGCTTTGGCGTTCACATGCCGCCTTCACCTGGCCCCCGCCTGATCGCAACCGGGCGGGACCTACTCTGAGCGCTCCACTCACAGCGGAGCCCAGCATGGCTATCAAGACAGCGGAAGACCTGTTCATCCACGAACTCTCGGATATCTACAGCGCCGAAAAGCAGCTGACCAAGGCCCTCCCGCGCCTGGCCCGTGCGGCCGAGAACCCTGACCTGGCCACAGCGTTTGAAACGCACCTGGAAGAAACCCAGGGCCAGATCGAGCGCATCGACCAGGTGGTGGAGGTTCTCGGCATCCGGCTGAAACGCATCAAGTGCGCGGCGATGGAAGGTCTGGTGGAGGAAGGCAAGGAAGTGATCGACAGCATCGACAAGGGCCCTGTGCGCGATGCCGCCCTGATCGGCGGCGCGCAGAAGGTCGAGCATTACGAGATCGCGTCCTACGGCACCATCGCCGCGCTGGCCAAGCAGCTGGGCTACAAGGACGCCCTTCCGCTGCTGCTGGAGACGCTTGAGGAAGAGAAGGCCACCGACGAGAAGCTCACCCTGCTGGCCAAGGGCGGCGGCAATGCCAAGGCAGCACAAGCCGCCTGATCGACGCGACCCGAAGCCGGCCGCCATGGACGGCGGCCTCAGGGTTCGTACAGCACCTGGTCGTTCGGGCAGAAGAACGTGCGCCGCCGGGTGGTTCCCATGTAAAGCTTGCTGATCGGGCCGCCGCATGCCGGGCAGATCCTGCGCGTGTGTACCTGCCAGTGCTTTTTCAACTCGAAGCGGCGCTTCCACTGCAGGAAATCAAAGCTGTAGGCGCGGGCCTGCGTGATCAGCGCGGTGAGCCTGCGCGGTGGCAGGTCGCCCAGCCGCGTGGCGGGGTGCACGCCTATTCGGAACAGCACCTCGTTCTTGATGATGTTGCCCACGCCGGCAAAGACCGTCTGGTCCAGAAGCGCATCACAGACCATGACGTCCGGCATTGCCTTCAGCTTGCGCCGGGCCAGCTTCGGATCCCAGGCATCGTTCATCACGTCCGCGCGCCAGTCGTAGACCTCGTCCAACGGCTCGTCGATCAGCCGCACGGAACACGCATAGAAGTTCAGCTCGCCATTGTCGAACCGCAGGGATACACGCGGCGGGGTTGGCTTCCGTTCGTCGATGCGCCAGCTGCCGAACATCATCAGATGGATACGCAGTGTGTGGCGGCTGAATTCCAGCAGGAAGTGCTTGCCCCAACTGCGGACCGCCTTGACCCTTCGGCCCTGCAGCGGCGACAGGTCGACCCGGCTGTTCCCGGAGACGGCGCGGACCACGTGCCCCTTGAAGTGGCTCGCTGCTTCGCGCAGCAGGACGATCGAAGGGCCTTCAGGCATGTTCCTTCTCCTGCAGCAGCGCCTGCAGGTGCAGGGCGTTGCCGGTGGCGTGACCCAGTGCGGTGTTGTCCAGTACGAACCAGGCGGGTCGTTTCGCCTCGGCCTCGGCCAGCAGCTGCCGCGCAAGGTGGGCAAGGGTGGGTTCGTCGTAGGCGCTGCGATAGATCTGTGGCTGGCCGTGCCAGCGCCAGTAGCTCCACGCGCGGTCACCGCCGGGCGTCGCTGCCGCCGGCACACGTGCCGGATCCGCGGCAACCCGTGCCACGCCATGCGCGCTCAGAAGCGCATCCACTTCCGGCGTGAACCAACTCGGGTGGCGCGGCTCGCACGCCACATCGGCTTGGGTACGCGCGCGCAGGCCCCGCAGGAATGCTCTGGCCGTGGCCGTGTCGTACACCAGGCTCGGCGGCAACTGCAGCAGTAACGGCCCGAGCTTTTCACCCAGCTCCAGCACGCCTTCGAGGAACCGCTCGAGCGGTTGCATTGCGTCGCGCAGCCGACGCTCATGGCTGATCTCTCGCGGCAGTTTCACCGCGAACCGGAAGCCCTCCGGCACGCTCGCCGCCCATCGCGCATAGGTCCTGGCCTGGTGCGGTCGATAGAAGGATGAGTTGATCTCCACCATCGGCAGGCGTGTGGCGTAGCGCTGCAGCGCGCTGTCGCCCGCGCCGAACGCTTCCTGATCCGCGCGCGGCAGCGACCAGCCCGCACAGCCGACACGCAGTGGAGCGGATGCACGCGGGGCGGCCGCCGCCGTCATCGTACCAGCTGCCCGTACGGTTCCAGGGTCTCTCCCGCACCTGCATCCGTCTGCAACTGTGAGACCGACAGCAGACGATCCAGTGCACTGGCGCCCGACTCCAGCGCCGACGCGCTGCGCACGAAGCCGGTCCAGTCGGAGACGGCGATCTTTCCAAGCGCGAGCTCATCCACCCGCACGCTGCGCATCCGCCAGTGCGGAAACTGCCGGCGCCCCACCCTGCCCCGGTTCAGCTCGACGATCCCACTGTGGCTGCCGGCCGCGAGAATGCGCGTGTACGCCGCATTGGTCCCGGCCTCCGGGCCCTCCAGATACTGCAGGAAGCGCGAGCCGTCGAACAGCAACGTGCCGGTGACATCGACGGATTCGTTGAACTGCACCGCTTCGGCCACAAGCCGTTGCAGCCGCTCTTCGGTCAGGCTTCGGGACGCTTCACTCACATAGGCAATCGCACGAAAAGGCATGGCACCACCGGTTGTTGCAGACAGCTCTACCTTAGCGTCGCGGGTCGTATGTGCAGTGAGGCCGGCGTAGAGGCTGCGTCGAGTTGAGGCGCGGGCCCGCCGCATCGCCTTGACACGTGCTCGAGCGCGGCGGGCGCGCCTGCGGGCGCACACGCGCGTGCACCACGTTTCGTGGAGACCGGATGAGGAATCGTGGGCTTCCGGATGACGCCACGTTGGCGGTCATGCCACCGCGGTCTAGCGCCGGATCTGGAAGATGGTCCCTGCCGCCAGTCGGGCGGCTCAACCCAGGGAGACTTTCCATGGCCAACCAGAACCAGAACCAGGGCAACAGCAACCGCGGTTTCGCTTCGATGGACGAGGACAAGCAGCGCGAGATCGCCGCCAAGGGTGGACGTGCCGCGCACGAATCAGGCAACGCCCATGAATTCAGCTCGGAAGAAGCACGCGAAGCCGGCCGCAAGGGTGGCGAAGCGGTGAGCCAGGATCGCCAGCACATGGCGGACATCGGCCGCGAAGGCGGCCAGAACAGCCGCGGGGGTGGAAACCAGGGCGGCAACCAGGGCGGCGGGCAGCAACAGCAGGAACGCGGCGGCGGCAACAACCGCGGTGGCCAGCAGCGCTGATCGCGGCTGAAGCCAGATGTACCTCTTCGTGGGCGGACGTGATGTCCGCCCACTTTCGTACGCCTTGACGCTGATCAGGGGCTTCGCCACTGGGGCGCCGCAGATGGGCGCCCCAGCCCTTTCATGGCTCGCGTGGTGGCAGGTCCAGTGCTCCCGCGCCCGGGCCGGCCCCCAGCTCGGCCCCGGTGGTCGGCCGCGCTTCCGGGTCGGAGAGTGTACGCAGGGTCATGGCCTGCACCGCCGCTTGTTCGCGCGCGTCCAGGTCCACCGTGCCGCCGCCGTCGCCACCATCCACAGCGGACTGTGCCTCGCGGTCGCTGACCCGCTCCCATAGCTCGCCGCCGTTCCAGCTGCCCTGCAGGTCGTCGGCGCCGTCGCCCTGCGACATGTCCATGTACAGATCGGTGAACGCAGGGTCCCCCGGCAGCTTGCCCGGCGGGAAGTTGGGCTGGATGCTGTGCAGCGCCTTCTCGAATGACTTCATGTGCGCGATCTCGCGCGTCATCAGGAAACGCAGCGCATCCTTGATGCCGGGGTCATCGGTGACGTTGATCAGGCGCTCATACACCAGCTTGGCGCGCGCTTCCGCAGCGATGTTCGAGCGCAGATCGGCGGTAGGTTCCCCGATCGAGTCGATGTAGGCCGCTGTCCACGGCACCCCGCTGGAATTGACCAGTGCCGGCCCGCCACCGTACAGGATCTGCTCGGTATGGCTGGTGCTGTTCTGCCCCAGCAGCCGCATATCCTCGGCCTCGGCAAGCCCTTCGGACTGAATGGCCTTCGGCCCGCGGTTGAGCATGGCGATGATGGTGCCGATGATCTCCAGATGGCTGATCTCTTCGGTGGCGATATCCATCAGCAGGTCCTTGCGGCCTGGATCGCATTCGCCGAGTCCCTGGGTGAAGTAGCGCATGGCGGCAGCAAGCTCGCCCTGCGGGCCGCCGAACTGTTCAAGCATGAGGCTGGCGAGCTGCGGGTTGGATTCGCGCACGCGCACGGTGTACATCAGCTTCTTGTGATGAAAGAACATGGGGTTTCTCCAATGGCTGGCTGTGCTGGCTTCGGGGTCAGCGCTTGGCTTGCGCGCCCGGCGTTTCGTCGCGATTGAGGAACGCACCGACCAGGCCGTCCTGGTGGTCTTCCAGCCAGCGCGCCATGGCGATCTCTTCCTGCAGGATCTGGCCACAGACCGCGGCGATGTCCGGCGCTGCGGCACGCTCGGCAGCAATCACCAGCGCCCGGTAGGTGGCGATCTCGGTGTTTTCGAAGCCGAACGAGAGCCCCACGCTCTTGACCACCTCGTCTTCCATCAGGCTTGTGCCGGCCGCATGGAGAGCCGCAGTCATGCTGGCGAACAGTCCCTTGGCGGTCGGCACGCTTCCTCCAAGCGCTTCAATGCACTGGCGCAGCGAGGCGGCCTGCCCCTGCGTCTCCTGGACGTGCTGGGCGATCCGTGCAGCGAGGTGGGGATAGTTCTGGATCCGCGAAGCCATGGCCTTCATCATGGTCTCCGCCTCCTGCTCCATGGCGTAGGCGTCCTGCAGCCACTTCAACAGGCGCTCGCTTCGGGCGTTGTTCTGGTCTGCCATTTCGTTCTCCGGTGCGGGGCGACATGCCTCCGGAGACCATGGTGGAGCGCCGGCAATCACTGCCCTGTCGGCCGGTGTGAGCCGTCGAAGGTGGGCGCTGCACGCAGTGGTGATGCGGCGATAACATCCGCAGCCCTGTGTTTCACCCAGGAGGTGCTCTCAGGTCGCCAGTGCGCTGGATACGCCCACGCCGGCTGCAGGTCGCTCGCGCCTGGCGTTCGAGGCGCACGCGCCGCCCGCCGCCATCACGGCCTGCATTACCCGATGTTGAGCACGATGCCCGCCACCATCCACGCCCACGACGTAGACGAAGCGCCCATCGAACTTGGCCTGTGCGCCTTCCATGGCGTCGTCGGCCAGCAGTGCTCGCTTCAGCGACTTCATCCAGGCCCGTTCAGGCGCCCGGTCCAGCTCCACGACGATGGCGGCACCGCCGCAGTCGAGTGGCATGCACTCGACACGCAGTACGCCTGGAGCGACAGAATCGGTTCCGGATAGCGGCATGACAGAATCTCCGATGCGGGGGACGGCGGCAGTATCCACAGCGCGTGCCAAGACGCCGTCAACGAAATCCAGGGCACCTTCCACACCTCCTCCACCCGGTTGGCGGCGCGCTCTCGGGGGCTTCGCGCCGGGCTGACAATGCACACGCATGGCGTTGATGCAGCACAGCACAGACTGCAGTTCCCAGGACAACACAGGCGTGCACGCATGCAATCCGGAATGAGCCAGCGCAGATGCAACCTGCTGCTGGTGGAAGACCAGCTCGACCTGGCTGCGCTGATGGAACAGGCGCTGGAGGACGCAGGCGATCAGGTGACGCATGCCTACAGCGTGTTCGATGCGCTGGGGCTGCTGGACAACCAGCGATTCGACGGCGCCGTGCTCGATGTCGAGCTTCGCGACGGCGTGGTCTTCCCGGTGGCTGATCGCCTGACGGAACTCGGTATTCCGTTCCTGTTCGTATCCGCGGTCTATGACCAGTTGGTGCCGCAGCGTCACCGTCGCGCCGCTTTCGTGGCCAAACCGTTCCACGTCGGCGAGTTGCAGGAGACGGTTCGGCGCGTCATGGGGGATGTCTGCGTGCAACCGCCGGCGCATTGATTGCCATGGGGTGGTCACCCCAGGTGCGGGGCCACCACCAGGCTCAGCTGGCGCAGCGCGCCGCCGCGGGAGAGCCCATCCCAGTTGCTGCGCGCCACGCTGCGGATCTCGGAGGCATCGACCCACAGCAGCCGCATCGACCAGTAGGGAAAGAACCGGCCGGAAACCCTGCCCCGGCCCAGCTCGATCAGCTCGCAATGGCTGCGGGCACTGAGGATGCGGCTGTACACCACGTTGATGCTGTCTTCCGGTCCCTCGATGTACTGGAGGAAACGGAGCCCGTCGTAAAGAAGTACACCCGTAACGCAAGCTTCGAAGTTGAAGCGGGCGGCGGCCCTGGCGAGGTCATCCACATGGTCCATGGAAAGCCCCGATGTCGCCTCACTTGCGTAGGCGACTGCACGGAGGGGCACGTTCATTCCTTCTGACGCAGGAAATTTCCTGCTCGTCCATCATCGCTTCGCGGAGGTAGGCAGGGATGAGGGCCTTCGTGGCCCGCGCTGTCCCAACGCTCTCCTCAACCGCACGCTCCGATAACACGGGGCGCTTGCGTGACGGAGTGGCTGCCCCTCAGGTGATCAGGGCCGATGCTTCCGCGCCAGAGCGCTCGCCATCCAGCGCCGCCAGATAAGCGGAGAATCCGCCTGTAGCGCGCCCCTGCAGACGCGCACTTGTCATCACCACGGGAGCGCCGGCCCATCGCACCACCGCACCGCAGCGTTGCAGCGCTCTGACAAGCGCCACGTCTTCACTACAGTGCAGGGGAGCAAAGCCGCCCACGGCCCGATAGGAACAGGCAGAGACGCCGAGGTTGGCACCGTGGATGCGCCCATGATCGTCGCCCCACTGCTGTCTTGCCTGGAATGCCCTGCGCAGGCGCCGTTCACCCTGGCAGGACGTCGCTATGTCCACCAGTCCGCAGAAAGCGTCACAACTGCCCTGAACCTGTGCGGCCAGCCACTCGGGAGGCACCTCGCTGTCAGCGTCCGTGCTTGCCAGCCACCTGGCGCCCCGCCCCAGCAGTTCAGCAGCGGCTGCGGCCCGGGCGACACCGACGCAGCGTGCATCCAGCTGTACGCTGCCGACCTGGTGTTGGCGGCAGATGGTGCCCGTTGCATCCGTACACGCATCCAGCGCGACCATCACCTCCACTGCTTCGCCGCCGAGGCCCGGGTGAAGGGCCGCCACCCGGATGGATTGCAGGCACCGCGCGATACTGTCCGCCTCGTTGTGGGCGGGTATCAGGACGCCTATCACCGCAGGCCCTCGTTCCGGGCCAATGACAAGGGGCCCCGTGTCCATCCCTGAAGCACGAAGTCCGCATCGCGGTAGTGGAAGGCTTCCTGCAGGCCTTCCCCCAGGCATCGATGCACCACCTCGGTCCGGCTCGCGCGTCCGGCGAACGAGGGCAACCAATGGCAGGCAACCAGCAGGCCGTCATCGCGAAGTGCTTCATCGATGCCACCGCGCAGCTCGCGCAGTGCGCCTGCCCCCAGGTAGTAGCCCATTTCGCCGCAGACGATCAGGTCGAAGCGTCCTGGCGGCCATTGCTCGGGATGGCTGGCGCAATGAACCTGCACGTGCGGCAGATGGGCCAGGTTGCGGCGCGCCTGGAACGCCGCACGTGGGCTGATGTCGGTTGCCAGCAGGCGTTCGCAACGTGCGGCCAGCGCCTCGGTCAGTACGCCGTTGGAACACCCCAGTTCCCAGCCGCGAGCGAACTGGCGCTGGCTGAGGCTTGCCAGCAGCAGCGCACGCTTGCGCTCTTCATACCACCGGCTGCGGTAGCCGAACGGGTCCTCCTGCTCATGCAGGTCATCGAAGTACGGTTGCGCGCTCATGCAAGGAATACCTCGTAGTTTCGGAAGAATCGGGCGAGTACATGTGCGGGCAGCACCGGCGGGCTGTTCAGGCCCACCACGTCGCCGGTCTGCGTACGGAAATGCGCGATTGCGTTTCGCTTTGCGGACGCCACGGCTGAAATGTCGACCAGCTTCGGAACCTCCCACGCCATATGTGCGCAGGCAGGGTCAAGCCAGTGCCAGCCCCACACCGGGTACTCCAGCCGGTGGCAACCAACCGCCCGCGCGGCGCGGCAGGCAGCGCGTCCTGCCGCTTCGTGATCGGGGTGACCATCAAACCGCCATGGCGCCAGGACCAGGTCGCGCGGTTGCAGATACTGCTGCAGCCAACCTTCCAGCCCCTGCTCATGCGCGCTGACCGCGCCGTCGGCGATACCCAGGTGGAAGATGGAGCGAACCGGAATGCCGAGTTCGCCCAATGCCGCGGCAAGCTCCGCTCGGCGCGCTGATCGCAGGCGTTCGGGCGTCCACCACGGCTCGCCCGGGTAGCATGCTTCGCCGTCGGTCACGGCAACGACACTGACGTCGATACCCTGCCCCGCAGCGTGATGCAGCAGTCCGCCACAGCCGAGGATTTCGTCGTCCGGATGCGGCGCGACCACCACCATGCGGTCATGCCCGCTGCAGAGTGCGGTCGCCGATGTGGTCGGTTGCTGCCAGAGCCAATCGCAGTGCAGCCAGGCCTGCTCCTGGGTTCCTTCCCCTTGCAGGGGTGTCCTGGCTACAGCGCCCATGTTGCCTCCTGTGCTGCACGCTGCTCGCCCAGCCATTCCCAATCGCGGTCGGCGTGGCTCTGGCGAAGGAACACGGTCAGGTCCGCGCAGCGCCGGGCATGGGCGTCCTCCAGGCACATCGGGCCCGGGCCCAGCGCCCGACCCGCCAGGTCCAGCACACGCGTTGCCGCGCGCTCAACGACACAGCGCACGCGCACTACATCTTCGCGATGGGCCAGTTCGGGCGCGGCGTCGATGTGCGCCGCCAGTTCGCGAAGCAGCGCGGCTGCCGGAGCCAGGGCGAGGTCCACTTCACCCAGCAGCCGCGCGCGATTCCCCTCGGTGCAGGCCGGGCGCATGCGCTCGGCCAATGCAGCCGCTGCACCAAACCAGACCGCCGCGATGCCTGCCCCGCCGTGCCAGAAGCCCGGGCGCTGCAGGTAGTCATCGCGCGCCCCCAGAATCACCATCGGTGCGCCGTCAAAGCGCACCGTGGTGGAAGGGATTGCGGCCATGCCCACGGCCGGCCATGGCTCGCCCGCAAGTGTGTGCCAGTGTTCCGCCGCTACCTGGCATAGCCACACGCCCTGCGGGTTGCGAACCGTTACCAGTGCCGCATCCACCCATGCGCTGCCGGAACACCAGGGTTTGTCACCGTACAGCCCACCGCCGGCATCGATGCGAACGGTGTTGGCCGGACCCTCTGCAGCCCATACCGCCAGCAACGTGTCTTCAGCAGGGATGGGCGCCCTCAACTCGGCAGCAATCGCCTGGGCGTCATAGTGGGCCTCCAGTACCTTGGCCAGGCAAAGATCCTCTGCCCCCCAGGCTGCCAGCGCCTGCCAACGCTGCAGCGTCTGGCCGCCACCGGGCAAAGGCAATGCCGGTTGCTGCACCAGCACCTGGCGTGCGCGATTGAACAGCGAAGAGGATGACGTCACATCCTGCATGGGTGGCAGACCTGCAATGGAGATACGCCATGAACGTAGGCGGCGGGCGGTCACATGCCTGTCTTGATGGCGTGGCGGGCACATGAATGCCCGGTGCCGCGATCCTCACGGACCCGTCTGCGTGCGCTGCCTTGCACGCACGCACTGCCGCAGTTCCCAGAGCCATGGCAGCACCACCAGGCCCAGCGCCGGCAGCAGGGTGAGCCACCAGACGTCCGGTGCTGCAGGCTTCACTTCGAGCGACCACCGAGGGTGGACCTGCCAGCCCACCCAGGCCAGCAGGACCCACGGCGCGGCATCCAGCACGCTGTGCACATGCTGTTCCGCCGGGCTGATGCGTCGACGGCCGTCCGCGCTGACGGTATCGAGATAGCCGGCGACCGCATGTGCGATGACCAGGCCTGCCAGAAGCGCGACCAGCGACAACGTGTTCTCCAGCAGGAGCCAGGCAAGCACGCCGCTGCCGATCAGCAGCAGCTGCACCCCATGCAGCAGGCTTTCGCGCATCGCGGAAGTGTGCGGAAGATCGGTGCGCCGGTGAAAATGGAAATCCAGCGATCCGGCAGCCAGCCACAGGGCGTAGACACAGGCGATGACAATCGCGCTCATGGCGGCACGCTCAGGGTGTCAATACGATCTTGCGGCAGTCATCGTCCTTGGCATCAAACATTGCATAGCCTTGAGCTGCATCGGCCAGGCGCATCCGGTGCGAGATGATGTCACCCGGGTGCAGCTTTCCTTCCATGATTGCGTCGAGCAGTTCCGGCATCAGTCCCTGCACGTGGGTCTGCCCCATCTTGAACGTCAGCCCCTTGTCGAACGCATCACCCAGCAGAAAACCATGGATGAAGCCAGCGTAGACACCCGGGATGCTGACCACGCCGCCGCGGCGTGCTGCCGCGATGCACTGCCGGATTGCCACGCCACTGCTGCCCTCCAGCTTCACGGCAGTCAATGCTGACTCCAGCGCACTGCCCTCGGCCTCGAAGCCCACCGCCTCGATGCAGGCGTCCACGCCCCGCCCGCTGGTCTGGGCAAGGATGTAGTCCGCCGGGTCTTCGATCTCCTTGAAGTCGATGGGCGTCACACCGTAGGTACGGCGCGCATAATCCAGACGGTAACGAAGATGGTCGACCATGAAGATGGTCTCTGCGCCCAGCAGGCGGCAGCAGGCCGCGCTCATCAGCCCCACCGGGCCCGCACCGAAGATGGCCACCGTCGAGCCCGCCTTCACCCCTGCGTTCAGCGCAGCCTGGTAGCCGGTGGGGAGAATGTCGGACAGGAACAGCACCTGCTCATCCGCAATGCCTTCCGGAATGCGCAGCGGGCCTACATTCGCCTTCGGTACACGCACGAATTCGGCCTGGCCCCCGGCCACGCCACCATACAGATGGCTGTAGCCGAACAGTGCGGCCGGAGGCAGCATGCCCTTCTGATTCAGTGCGGCGCCCTTGCCGGTATTGGTGGTTTCGCAAGCGGCATACTCGGCCAGGCGGCAATGGAAGCACTCTCCACAGGCGATCACGAAAGGGATCACCACACGATCGCCCGGCTGCACCTGGGTCACGCCGCTGCCGACCTCTTCCACCACGCCCATGAACTCGTGGCCGAGCACATCGCCATCGTGCAGATCCGGAATCTTGCCGCGATACAGGTGCAGGTCCGATCCACAGATGGCGGTGGCAGTTACCCTCAGGATCAGATCATCCTCGGCCGCCAGTACCGGGTCCGGTACGGTCTCGACTCGCACATCCTTGCGGCCGTGATAGGTCAATGCCTGCATCGTGCTTCTCCAGGAGCTCGGGACGCCAGCATCGCAAGGCCGCCATCCCGCTTCGGTGACATCCCGGTGTGCACGGCGTTCATTCTACGGGGTCATGGTGTTAACCCGGCCCGGTGCAGTCTTCGGTCTCTAGCCGCAGGAGCTGCCCATGAACGACAAGCTGCCCCTCAATCCGACGACAGACGTGGACGATCAGTCGAAGGCGCACACGCCGGACAAGCGGCGCAACGATCGAGCCAAGTGGAAGGAGCACGACATGCCCGACGACGGCGATGGCCCCAAGGCCGTACCGGAAGACTACGAACGTCCTGATCCTGACCCGACCGGAAAGCGTTGAGTCCGCCTCACATTCTGGATGCGCCGGATTCACGGGTCATGGCCTGCTACCCGCGCAAGCTTCGCGCACGGCCTCTGGAACAGACTGAACGAGGTGTTGCATGTGGAAACGCAACGGTCTCTCGCTGGTGCTGCTTGTGCTCACGCTTGTGTTCATCGTCGGGCAGGCGGTTGCCGGGCATCACGTGCACAACCAGGAACTGGTCGAGTACGGACGCGCGCCGATCGATCTCTGGCACTACCTCGCGACGGGGCACTTCGTCAGCGCCACGTTCGAGAACTGGGAGAGCGAGTTCCTGCAGATGGGGATGTATGTGCTCCTGACGGTCAGCCTGCGCCAGCGCGGCTCGGCCGAATCGCGGCCGCTGGACCCTGCGCAGGAACAGAATCGCGTCGAGCCGGGGCCCACGCCGTGGCCGGTAAGGCGCGGTGGTCCATGGAAGACGCTCTACGGTCATTCGCTTGCGATCGCGTTCGGGCTGTTGTTCCTGTTCAGCTTTACGCTGCATGCAGTGGGAAGCTGGCGCGCCGAGGAAGCCGAACAGCAGTTGAAGGGATTGCCGCCGCCAGGCTTTGTGGAGCACCTCGCCAGCAGCACATTCTGGTTCGAATCCATGCAGAACTGGCAGAGCGAATTCCTGGCCGTGCTGTCCCTGGTAGTGCTGACGATTTTCCTGCGCCAGAAAGACTCGCCGCAATCCAAGCCGGTTGAAGCCCCACACGCGCAGACAGGTGATTGAGCCATGCGAGATGATCCATCGACGGCCCTGCTGATCATCGACATGTTCAGCCGATTCGACTTCCCTGGCGCTCAAAAGCTGGCGCCGGCGGCAGAGCGGGCGGCCCGGCAGATCCGGCGCCTGAGGGATCACTTCGACGAACGCGGTTGGCCGGTCATCTACGCCAATGACAATTTTTCGGATTGGAAGCGCGACTTCCGCCAGCAGGTGGAACAGTGCCGGCGCGACGGTGGCCCGGCGGGGCGAATCGCCAGCCTTCTCTCGCCTTTGCCTGGTCACTACTTCGTGCTCAAGCCCAAGCACTCAGCCTTTCTGGCCAGCCCTTTGCCGATTCTGCTGGCCAAACTGGGAGTGCGCCACCTTTGCCTGTGTGGCATGACGGCCGATTCGTGTGTCCTGGCTACAGCGTTGGACGCCAACGCCAGGGAATTCCACGTGGTGTTGGCGTCGGAGGCCGTGGCGGGGATGCCAGCGCAGAAGCGGCGGGCACTGGCGCTGCTTGCTGGTTCGGGCGCAGCGCGGGTCGCGCGGGTTTCTTCACTTGTCTCTGGGCAGGAGCGGGGTGGCGCTGACGGCGACTCAGGCCCGGTCGGCTAAACCCTGTACACCTGAATGACCGGCGCAGTGTGCGCAGCAGAAGATCTGGCCGTTTCCTTCAACACCATGCCCGATAACAGCGCAATCGCAGTGTGCGCAGCGCGGTGCAAATGCGTGGATCGCGCATTCGAACGAATCGAACGTGCCGCTGCGCCCGCCCTGCTGGAGGGTGAAGCTCTTGTCGTAGTTGTTGCCGCAGACATCACAGGTGGCCATGGGGCACCTCGTGCTGTGGAAGGAACATGCAGTGTGGACAGCGCGGGTGTCGGTGGCCGTGAATGCACCGTGTCGCGAGGGTGTAGGACGTTCGCGTCGTCACGCGTCGGGCGCGGCCCGTCCTATTCGTCTTTGCCGGGCTCGGCACTGCCACCCCGTGACGCGCCACCACCACAGGGAAATGCGGTCCGCAGCGCTTCGGCAACCAGTGAAGACGCATCCTGCTGCAATCGCTCGCCGGGCAACTGCCGGAGATGGGAAGACACACGGTCGACCAGCTCATGCGGAAGAATCCTGCCTTGGCCACACCACTGGCCGTGGCTGGCATCGGCAACGCCCTGGATGTAGGCGCTGGCGCGAGCGCTGGACAGGTTCCGGCACTGCTCGCCGTCGCAGAACCCATCAGCGCCTTTGCCCTGCAGCAGGGTGATGAGTTCGGCTCCGCTGACAAGCCAGGTGCGTGCCGCTTGCGTTGTTCCGGCGAGGGCGGATCCTGCCAGGGCGCAGAGGCCGAGTGCGAGGAGCCGACGCAAGAGGCGGCGCGCCTGGGGTTCGTGATGTCCGTTCATGTCGGAGTCCTTGGCGCGTTCCTGTGGGATGCACACAGCGTGGGTCAAAGTCGAGCTAGCTGGTTGTGGACAGATGGCTTGTAACAGACAGCGGCTGGCCCGCCAACACCCGGGCGGCATTCCCAGGCTTCGCCGCGATCGGGCGCCGAGCTATCGCGCTGCCGTCGACCCTCTGACCACGCACCGGCCCGTCATTACGAGTCGGCGTACCGGCAGCTCCGGCGTGCGCAGGCGCTCAAGCAGCAGCGACATCGCGGCCCGCCCCATCTCCTCAACCGGTTGCTCGATCACGGTGATGCCCGGCTCGACCAGCTCGGTCCAGCGTTCGTTGTCGAAGCCGGCCAGTGCCAACGCCTCTGGAATCGCCAGCCCGGCGCCGCGGGCGGCTTTCAATGCTCCCATCAACAGCAGGCTGTTGCTGGTGACCAGTGCTTCGGGGCGGGCTGGCGTGGCGAGCCACTGATCGACCGTCGCGATGGCGGCTTCGGCCGTGGGTTCAACCTCACGGTAGTCCGGCTGCAACCCATGCGTGCGCATCGCAGCGAGATAACCGTCACGTCGCTCGGCCGCGGTGGTACTGGTGCTGCCGAACAGTCCGCCGATACGCCGATAGCCGCGCTCCACCAGATGCTCGACCAGGCCTGCCATCGCTGCCGGATTGTCGAGTACCACGCTGTCGATCGGACCGCCGGGCGCGGCACGGTCCACCAGCACCGTCGGATAGTCCAGCGTGAGCCGCTCGAGCCGGCCCACCGTGGTCCGGGTCGGCGCGAAGATCAGGCCGCTGATGCGCTCTTCGTGCATCAATTGCAGATACAGCGCCTCCCGCTCGGGGTCCTCGTCGGTGTTGCAGAGGGTGACCCGAAGACCTTCGCGATAGGCCACCTCTTCCACGGCGCGGATCAGCGCCGTGAAGAACGGGTTGCGGATATCCGCCACGATCAAGCCGATGATGCCGGAGTGCCGGGAGCGCAGCCGTCTTGCCTGCAGGTTGGGTCGATAGCCGGTCTGGCGGATCGCCAGCTCGACCCTGCCGCGCACGTCCTCGCTGACCGGACCGCCCCCGAGCACCCGTGACACCGTGGATTTGGACACCCCCGCCACGCGTGCGACGTCGTTGATGCTGATGCTCATTGGAAACGTTCCCGGAAACGTACGCTGTTCATGGCCGGATGGCTGTTCAGGGCAATGCTAACGCCAAAGGACTATTGGATTTTTGTGCAGTGCACATTGAAATGTGCAGTGGGAACGTTCCCAATACGCCCCAGCCATCCCTCCCGGAGCCCGCTTTGTCGCCCCTGACCTCCCCTTCCCCCGTCAGCCGGGAACTGATCCGCCTGGACGCGCGGGCACAGGACAAGACCGATGCCATCGCCCAGGTGGCCCAGATGCTGGTCGCTGCCGGCTGCGTGGCGCCGGGCTACGAGGCCAGCATGGGACGCCGCGAAGCGCTGGCGAACACCTTCCTCGGCCATGGCGTGGCGATCCCGCACGGGCTCGGCGAGGACCGCCACCTGGTGCGCCGCGACGGCATTGCGGTGCTGCAGTTGCCGGAAGGCGTGGAATGGAACCCCGGCCAGGTCACCCGCCTGGTGGTTGGCATTGCCGCCCAGTCCGATACCCACATCACCCTGCTGCGCAGGCTGACCCGCCTGATCCAGGACGAGGCCACGCTGCAGCGGTTGTTCACTACCTCCGATGCAAGCGAAATCGTCAATGCGCTGGCCAGCGATGTCGCAGTCTCTGCCACTCACGTTCCGGTGGCGGACCTGGCCGAGCGTTTCGACTGGACCATTGCTTACCCCAGCGGACTGCACGCGCGCCCGGCCACGCGCTGGGCCGAGACGGCGCGGGGTTTCATGGCCCGCGCCCAGGTGCGCGCGGGCGATCAGGCGGCCGATGCCAAGAGTCTGGTGGCGCTGCTGCAGCTCGGGCTTCGCGAGGGCGATGCCGTACGTGTTTCTGCCGAAGGCGCCGATGCCCCCGCACTGCTGGCTGCACTACGCAAGACCATGGACGGGCTGGTCGCGCAGGAAAAGGCCGATGCGGAGCGTGCAGCGCAGCGAAAGACGGCGCCGGTCGCGGGCTGGAATCCGCCCGAAGCGCAGGCAGCGATCGTCGGCATCGGCGCCAGCCCCGGGCTGGCCATCGGTCCGCTGCATGTACTGGGCAGCGCGCAGGCCGATGTTGCCGATCGCCCTGCCCCGCTTGGCGAGGGCGGCGCGCGCCTGCAGGATGCGCTCAGCCGTACCCGCCAGCAGCTGGCCGCGCTGCAGGACGACACCCAGCGCCGCCTTGGCGCCTCGGATGCGGCGATCTTCAGGGCGCAGGCTGCGCTGCTTGACGACACCGACCTGATTACCCGTACCTGCCAGCTGATGGTTGAAGGTCATGGCGTCGCGTGGTCCTGGCACCAGGCCATCGAGCAGATCGCCTCCGGGCTGGCGGCGCTGGGCAATCCGGTGCTGGCCGGGCGCGCTGCCGACCTGCGCGATGTGGGTCGGCGCGTACTGGCGCAGCTTGACCCCTCTGCGGCCGGTGGCGGCCTGGCGGATCTACCGGCGCAACCGTGCATCCTGCTTGCCGCCGACCTGTCGCCCTCGGATACCGCCAACCTTGACACCACCCGCGTGCTCGGCCTCGCCACCGCACAGGGCGGCCCCACATCGCACACTGCGATCCTCTCGCGCACGCTCGGCCTGCCGGCGCTGGTTGCCGGTGGCGCCGAACTGCTGGCGATCCAGGCCGGCCGCGAAGCGATCATCGATGGCAGCAGCGGGCGACTCTACCTGTCCCCTTCCGAGGCCGATCTTGCTTCGGCACGCGCCTGGATCGCCGAGCAGCAGCAGATCCGCGCGCGCGAAGCCGCACAACGCGCGCAGCCGGCGCAGACCACCGACTGCCATCGCATCGACATCGGCGCCAACGTGAACCTGCCTGAGCAGGTGCCATTGGCGCTGGAACAGGGCGCGGAAGGTGTCGGGCTGATGCGCACCGAATTCCTGTTCCTCGAACGCGGCAGCACGCCCAGCGAGGAGGAGCAGTACGCAACCTACATGGCGATGGCCAAAGCGCTGGAAGGCCGTCCGTTGATCGTGCGTGCGCTCGATATCGGTGGCGACAAGCAGGTCGCCCACCTGGAGCTGCCGCACGAGGAGAACCCGTTCCTCGGCGTGCGCGGCGCGCGCCTGCTGCTGCGCCGCCCGGATCTGCTTGAGCCGCAGCTGCGTGCGCTGTACCGCGCAGCCAAGGACGGTGCACGCCTGTCCATCATGTTCCCGATGATCACCTCGGTGCCCGAGCTGGTCGCACTGCGTGCCATCTGCGAGCGCCTGCGCACCGAACTCGAGGCACCCGACGTGCCGATCGGCATCATGATCGAAGTACCGGCCGCGGCCGCCCAGAGCGATGTGCTGGCGCGCCACGCCGACTTCTTCTCGATCGGCACCAACGACCTGACCCAGTACGTGCTGGCGATCGATCGCCAGAACCCGGAGCTGGCCGCAGAGGCCGACAGCCTGCATCCGGCCGTGCTGCGCGCGATCCGCACCACGGTGGACGGCGCACGCACGCAGGGGCGCTGGGTGGGTGTCTGCGGCGGCCTGGCCGGCGATCCGTTCGGCGCGATGCTGCTGGCAGGGCTGGGCGTGGACGAACTGTCGATGACCCCGAACGACATCCCGTCCGTGAAGGCACGCCTGCGTGGCAGCGCGCTGGCCGATCTGCAAACGCTGGCTGCGACGGCGCTGGACTGCGAAACCGCCGAGCAGGTGCGCGCCCTCGACGGAGCCCGCGCATGAACGCCCGCGCCGTCACCGTTACCTTGAACCCGGCGATCGACCAGACCGTGCGGCTGGCCAGCCTGCGGCCGGGCCATGTGCACCGCGCCCGCAGCAGCCGCGACGATGCGGGTGGCAAGGGCATCAACGTGGCCGCCTGCCTGGCCGACTGGGGCGTGCCGACCACCGCGCTGGGCGTGCTCGGTGGCGGCAACGACGGTGTGTTCAGCGCGCTCTTCTCCACGCGCGGCATCGTGGATGGCTGCCTGCGTATCCCCGGCAGCACCCGCACCAACATCAAGCTGGTTGACGAGGACAACGGCGAAACCACCGACATCAACCTGCCCGGCCTGGCCCTCGACGATACCGCTCTGGACGCAGTGTCGCGCAGGCTTGGCGCCTTGCTGCTGCCGGGCCTTCCGGTGGTGCTGTCCGGCAGCCTGCCGTCTGGACTGCCGTCCGATGCATGGGCGCGACTGCAGGCGCAGGCCGCCGCCGCCGGTGCGCGCGTGCTGCTGGACACCAGCGGCGACGCACTTGTGGCTGCATTGAGTGACACCGCCGGTGCGCTGCCCTACGCGGTCAAGCCCAATCGCCACGAACTGGAGGCCTGGACCGGCACGCAGCTGCCTGACCGCAGCGCCCTCCGCGTCGCTGGCCAGGCCCTGGTCGAACACGGGGTCGCGCTCGTAGCGATCTCGATGGGTACCGACGGCGCGCTGTTCATTGATCGCAGCGGCGCGCTGGTCGCACGACCGCCGCGACTGGCCCAGGGCAGCACGGTCGGTGCGGGCGACGCCATGGTCGCCGGCATCGCTGCCGCGATGCTGGAGCCCTCCCTCGATCTGGACGGCTGCGCGCGGCTGGCGACCGCGTTCTCGATGAGCCGGCTGCAAAGCGGTGACGCACGACGGCTGGACCCGGCGCAGGTACGCGGTTGGACCGGCGATGTACTGATCGAGCGGTTGGATTGACCCCCCTGCCGGGAGCACGGCGGCGGCTTCGGGCCGACCGCAGCGCTTTCGGCAAGCACGAGCCCGAAGAATTCCAGGAGTTTCCATGCACGCTTTCACCGTAGTCATCGCCGCTGGCGAACGCAGCATCGAGGCGGTTCTTGCCGCCGAAGCGCTGCGCCGTGCCGCCCGCCAGCGCGGGCTCGAGCTGATGATCGAGATCCGCAGCGACCAGGGCGTGACCGGCGCACTGTCTGCCTCGGACGCCGCCGCCGCGACGCAGTTGCTGCTGGTGGGTGAGGGTGAGGCGGACATCGCGCGCTTCGCCAATGCCGGGATCGTGCATGCCAGCCTGGGCGAGGTACTGGACGACCCGGTTGCGGCGCTCGCACCGCTCGCGGCCGCGGTGTCGGGCAACGCCGGCACGCATGCGGGCAAGCGCATCGTCGCCGTCACCTCCTGCCCCACCGGCATCGCCCACACCTTCATGGCGGCGGAGGGCCTGCAACAGGCCGCCAAGGCGCTGGGCCATGCAATCCGGGTCGAAACCCAGGGCTCGGTCGGCGCGCAGGACGCGTTGAGCGACGAGGAAATCGCTGCCTCCGACCTCGTCCTGATCGCCGCAGACCGCGAAGTCGATCTGTCGCGCTTCGCCGGCAAGCGCCTGTTCAAGAGTGGCACCAAGCCGGCGATCAACGATGGCCAGAACCTGATCCGCAAGGCGCTGGCCGAGGCCGGCGTGCAGGCAGGTAGCGCGACTCCGGGCCGCACGGCCGAAAAAACCAGGGCCACCGGCCCCTACAAGCACCTGATGACCGGCGTGTCGTTCATGCTGCCGTTCGTCACTGCCGGTGGCCTGCTGATCGCACTGGCGTTCGCACTCGGCGGCATCTATGCCTTCGATGACGCGCACAAGGGCACGCTGGCGTGGTCGCTGTTCCAGATCGGCGCCAAGTCCGGCTTCATGTTGATGGTGCCGGCGCTGGCCGGTTACATCGCCTACTCCATCGCCGACCGGCCCGGCATTGCGCCCGGCATGATCGGCGGACTGGTAGCAGTGAACATGGATGCTGGCTTCATCGGCGGCATCCTGGCTGGCTTCATCGCCGGTTATGGCGTGCACTGGATCAACCGTGCGCTGCGCCTGCCGCGCAGCCTGGAAGGCCTCAAGCCGGTGCTGATCCTGCCGGTGCTGGGCACGCTGCTGGTCGGCCTGTTGATGATGTACGTGATCGGCACGCCGGTCGCCGGGCTTCTGGCGTGGCTGACCGACTGGCTGCGCAGCATGCAGGGCAGCAGCGCGATCCTGCTTGGCCTGCTGCTGGGCGGAATGATGGCGGTGGACATGGGCGGGCCGGTCAACAAAGCGTCCTACGCATTCTCTACCGCATTGATTTCCAGCCAGGTCTACACGCCGATGGCGGCCACGATGATCGGCGGCATGACGCCGCCGCTGGGTATCGCACTGGCGACATGGCTGTTCAGCAATCGCTTCACCGCAGAAGAGCGAGGCACGGCCGGCGCCGCCAGCGTGCTTGGCCTCAGTTTCGTGACCGAAGGCGCGATCCCCTACGCCGCGCGTGACCCGCTGCGCACCATTCCGGCGCTGATTCTGGGTTCTGCGGTGGCGGGAGCGATCTCGATGGCTGCTGGCGTCGAGCTGAAGGTGCCGCACGGTGGTGTGTTCGTGCTGCCGATCCCGAATGCGGTCACTCATCTCGGCATCTACCTGCTGGCATTGCTGGCTGGCGTGGCCGTCACCGCAGTCGCGCTGCGCATCCTCAAGAAGCCGGTGACGGCCGCGGCCTGATCCCCCTGCCCTCACGGTCCTTTCGCGGTCCCTGCGCGCGTAGGGGCTCAACGACCTACGCCCTGCACACGGAGCCCCGCCCATGACCTCCCCTTCCCGCCGCCTGCTGCCGACAGCGATCCTGCTGGTCCTGCCGTCGCTGGCCGCAGCCGCCGACGCGAGCGATGTCCTCATCCCCAAGCTTGCCTACACCGGCGAAGCCGCCGCCACGCTCGACGGCGGCAAGCGCAGCGGTACGGCGTATGCCGGCCAGCTGATGTTCGGTGCCGACGTGGACCTGGACGCTGCGTTTGGCTGGCGAGGCGCGACGATCAAGGCCTACGGCATCAATCGTCATGGCACCAACCTCGCCAACAGCAGCACGGGCAACAGCACCTCGGTGCAGGAAATCTTCGGTGGCCAGGGCACGCGCCTGGCCAACCTGACGCTGGAGCAGAAACTGCTGGACGACCGGCTGGTGCTGGAAGCCGGGCGCAGCGTCGCCAACATCCATCATCTTGGTTCGGAGCTGTGCCAGTACTTCCAGGGCAACTCGGCCTGCGGCAACCCGACCTATGTGTTCCGCACCAGCAGTTTCACATGGTGGCCGGTATCGAGCTGGATGGCCGATGCCACGGTTTGGGTGACGCCGGATGTCTACGTGCGCGTCGGCGCCTACCAGGTCGACCCGAGCCAGGCCGAAGATGGCCAGCACGGCCTGAAATGGAGCACGAACCAGGCCACCGGCTGGATCGTGCCCTACACGATCGGCTGGCGCAGCCCCGCGTCGGCGCGCTTGAAGGCCCGCTACGAACTGGGTGGCTGGCAGGACAACTCGACCTACCGCGACCCGCTGCGCGATGCCAACGGCATGCCGGCGCTGCTCAGTGGCCAGGAGTACGCGACACGTCATGGTCGCTCCGGTGCGTTCGCCCGCTTCGAGCAGCAGCTCAGCAGCGATGGCAGCGGCCGTGGCCTGACCCTTTTCGGCGCCGCGCTCAAGGGCACCTCCGGCCAGGTGATCGAGGATCACTTCCTTCAGGCCGGGCTGGTGCAGAAAGGTACGTTCGCCAGCCGACCGCAGGACAGCATCGCCTTCATCGTGACGCAGCAGAAGTACAGCAGCATCGCGCTGGAAAACCTGCGCCTTGCCCGTGCCGCAGCGGGCGGCAGCGGCACCCCGCACGGGAGCCAGGTGATGATGGAGCTGAGCTATGGCATCCAGGTCACCCCCCAGCTTCGGGTCGCGCCGAACATGCACTACATCGTGCATCCGGACCAGTTCAACGAACCCGCACGCCAGCGGGACCTGCCGAATGCGCTGATCGCCGGCCTGCGGGTCGATTGGAGTCTGTAGGAAAATCCGTTTTCGTCCACGCGATTGCCGCTCAACGGCTCATCAAGTCTCGAAGTGGGCTTTCAGCCAGTCGTCGACACCCTCCAGTTTCACGCCAATGCTGGCATTGAACGTCCCGTCCAGGCTCCAGGAGACGCCCCTGCCCTGGGCGAAGGCAGCACGGTACTTCCTGATCATGTTTGATGGGTCACTGGCAAGCTCCTCCATCAGCTGGGGAACGCTCCACACGATCAGCTTGAAGGGAGCACCGAACTTTTCCTCAAGGATGGCGGGCAGCTGCTCATAACGGACCGTGTCTCCCGCAAGATAGACGATCTCGTTTCGAAGGGGGGGCGAGTGGAAGACGATCTGTGCAGTCATTGCACCGATGTCCTCTGGTGTGGTCAGCGTAACCGCATTGGAGGCTGTGCCAAGTGCATTGACCTTTCTGCCGGGAAGATCGATGACGCCAAACTCCGGCTCGAAGAGGTAGCTGGTGAACATGCCGGTGGAAATGACCACCCAGTCCATTTCGGCCTGTGAGCGGAGATAGTCGCGTACATCCAGCTGGGCGTCGAAAAGATCCTGTGGCCCGCCGCGTCCGATGGCGTCAAAGTCGACCCCGAATTGCCAAGGGAAGTACCTGGTAATGCCCGACTTCACGGCGGCGCGCGCTACCTTCATGGGAGTGTCGCGGCCAGCGGCGTAGCCGGTGCAGCCGATGACCGTGTCATAACCGGAAAATAGATCAGCCAGCTCATCGACCGTGGCAGTGACCAGGTCGCCAGGAACGAGGGCCACTCCCAGCGAGCGGATCTGGTCAATGACCGTACGCTTGTCCGGTAGTGTGGATTCAATCGACGCAGGCCTCAGCATCACGCTGATGGTTGCGTCATGCACGACCGCGAGCTGGGCCAGGTTGCGGATGACGGGCATTCCGAGTTCGCCGGCACCCAGCACCAGGATTGAGCGGGAAACAATCGGGGGAGACATTGAAACCACCATCTGTGTGTACGATGGCGGCGATTCTGCGCCCCTCCCTAGTTGCCACGTAAGAAGGCACACCGATGATACCGACCGCACCGTTCATGAGCACCGATGAGCTTCTGCGACATTCACAATCGATATGCGACGGCATGAGCGCGGACGACGACGGTCTGCGCCGCGAGGTGCTCGCGCATGCCGGCAGCCGCTGGTCGCTGGGCATCATTCACGCCCTGGGGGTCTACGGAACACTGCGTCACGCCGATGTGGCGCGGCGGATGAAAGGAGTCACGCAGCGTATGCTGACGCGTACCCTGCGTCAGCTTGAAAGGGACGGACTGATCCATAGGCAGGATTTCCGTGAGGTTCCGCCGCGCGTGGAGTACACCATCACTCCGCTGGGCAGGGAGCTGCTGGTTCTTATGATCCCGATGTGGACCTGGGTAGTGGGACACGCCGAGGAATTCCGCCGCTGCAGGGAGAATTTCGACACGCATCAAGGCCCTCTCCCTGACTGACCCGGCCTGCATCCGGTGCATCCAGGCGCTCCCGCCAGCCGTATGTAGGATGCCCGCGCTGTGCGGGCATCCTATCGAGGAACGCACCGTGAACGCTCTTCAGCGCATCGCCGCCGCAGTCAGCTTCGCCGTACTCGTCTCAGCCGCTTCCGCCAGCTTCGCCGCAGATCCGGTAATGGTTGGCGGGGCCGAGATGTACCCGACCAGGACCATCGTTGAAAACGCCGTGAACTCCAGGGATCACACCACGCTGGTGGCAGCGGTCAAGGCCGCAGGCCTGGTCGAGACCCTCAATGGCGCCGGCCCCTTTACCGTCTTTGCGCCCACCAATGCCGCCTTCAACAAGCTTCCAGCAGGCACGGTCGATACACTGGTGAAGCCTGAAAACAAGGCGCAGCTCACCCGGATCCTCACCTACCACGTGGTCCCAGGACGGTTCAGTTCCGCCCAGCTCCTGGCCGATGCCAGGAAGCACGGTGGAAAAGCCACGCTGAAGACAGTGCAAGGCGAGCCGCTTACCGTGGCGCTCCACGACGGCAAGCTGTGGGTGATCGACGCCAAGGGTGGCAAAGCAGGCATCAGCATCGCCGACGTCAACCAATCCAACGGCGTCATCCACGTTGTCGATACCGTGCTGATGCCGAAGTAGTGGCGCGCCCTGCCAGACCCTGCCACTCCGGCCAGCAGCATGAAGCAGTGGACGAGGATCCGGGCGCAGGCCCGGCTCCTCCGTTCACTGAAGCGCCTGGGCCAGCGTGAGTACATCCGCCGGGAATGTCGCGTAGTCATCCAGTGGCGCGCGATGGCTGTCGCGTCGGTGGATGAGGCGCACGGCAACCACGCGCTGTTGCGGAACGATGACCAGGTGCTGGCCCAGGTAACCGTTGGCGGCGTAGGCAACGGTGGGGCCGCGTTGGATGTCGAACATGTCGGACAGCTTGAGTCCACGACCGGTGATCTCGCTGCCATAGTGCTGCGGCCAGTCCGCCCCAAGTCGCTCGGCCACGTACGCAATCAATGCGCTCTTGCTGTCGAATACCCTGCCCCCGGTGGCCAGCAATGCCTGCTGGACCGGAGCGCTGACCCCATGCCGCGCCAGGAAGTCGGCCATCTGGCCTTTCAGCTCATAACGCTCCCATGCTGGAATGCGCCACCAAAGAAGACCAACATCCTGGGAGCGGGCACTTGCTCCAGTCAGCAGCGCCACCGACCGCTCGCTCAGCACGCGCGTACCCGCCGGAGTCACGCCGCCATCAAGCAGCAGCTGCCCGATCTTCGCCAGATCGCGGGCAGTCAGCGACAATCCGGCCATGCCCAAGGGGGTGCCCGCACCGTCCTTCAACCAGGTATATCGGGCAATGCCCAGCGGTTTGAACAGGCGCTTCTCAACGTAGGCATCCATCGGTTCCCCTGCCAGACGCTCGACAATGCCGGGCAGCAGATTGGTAGCCTTGTTGTTGTACGAGAACGTGGTACCTGGATCGCTGCTCAGCTCTGCCGCCAGTGCGAGCTTGACCAGGTCCGGCGCAGCTTCCAGCTCTTCCCCCGCGTTGGCCACGTTCTGCAGGCCAGAGGTATGGTCCAGCAGCATGCGTACCGTGATGTCCCTTTTCCGCCCCTGCTTCCACTCCGCGAAGATGTTGCTTACCGGCTCGTCGACCGAGGCCAGTTTTCCGTCGTCCAGCAGTAGCATGATGGCCAGCGACACCACCGACTTGGTGGCCGACATGAGGTGAACCGGCTCCTCGCCGGTCTCTGGCTGTGGCTCCAGCAGTGTTTTTCCATCCTTCCAGACAAGCACCGCGTCGGAATGCGCGGCACGGGCGTTGCGTTCGATCGTCGCGACGGCGTCGGCCGTGGTGGTCGTGCTGGCCAGTGCAGGGAGGGCCAGCATCAAGGCCGCGAAGCTGGACAACCATCGTGCAGTTTTCATGGGCATCTCTTCCGGTGAATGCCTGTCCACATTGCCTACAGCTGTAGTCACGACCGAGTGCCTGAAGTCATGCCCGGCCACATGACAGCATCAGCACCACGCCCCCTGCATGGCCCCGTAGTCCGCCAGCGGATACGCGAAGCCGATGGCCCTTGCTGGCGCCCCGCTTTCTGATGGTTCCAATCCAGCCGTTGCAGTCGCAGGCAGGGCGCAACGCCGCTCGATTTCGTTTCGCATTGCAGCAAATGCGGCGTGCCAGGCAGCACTGCTGATCGCTCAACTGTCTGATTTCCCGAGCTTCTGGTCATCCATCGTTCATTCTGATTGACAGCGTTGTCAGGCCGCGCTTACAAGAGCCCACGTCCGGCGCGTGGCGCGGGAACGTCCAGACATCACTTATGGGGAGAGAGGGACCCTATGACCGGCCATTTCAGGAAGAGCACACTCGCACAGGCAGTACTTGCCACCATCGTCACCGCCACTGCAGCGCTGCCGGTCGCAGCGCAATCAGTCAAGGAAAGCAGCTCGACCGCCACCAGCGAGGCACGGGAGGCCTCAACGCTGGACGCCGTCATCGTCACTGTCGAACGCCGGGAACAGGACCTGCAGAAATATGCAGGTACCGCCCAGGCAATCTCCGCGGACGATACGCGTGCGCTGGGCATCAACAATGAGCTGCGCAACATCCAGGCCCTGGTGCCGGGTATGAGCATGGCCAACCAGGAAGGCAACCTGGAGATCTTCATCCGCGGCGTGGGCTCTTCGAACAACACCGAACTGGGTGATCCGGGCGCCGCGCCTCACATCAACGGGGCCTACATTGCACGACCGCGCGGTCTGGGCGGCATGTTCTACGATGTCGAGCGGGTGGAAATCAACAAGGGCCCGCAGGGCACGCTGCGCGGCCGCAATGCGCTGGCCGGCACGCTGAACATCATCACCAAGCGCCCCGACCTGGAAGCGTTCGGTGGGTATGTTCAGGCCGAGGCCGGCAATCGTGACCATCGCGGTGGCGAGTTCGCCCTGAATCTCCCGATCGGTGGTGGCGCGGCCTTCCGCGTGGCTGGCTACAAGGTGGAGAAGGACTCTCCGTTCAAGAATGCGGGGCGCGCGCAGGACCTGGAACCGGCTGGTGTGCAGGACGACCGGGGGGCACGCCTGTCGTTCCTCTACCAGCCGGATGACAAGTTGTCGATCTTCGCCATGGCCGACATCGGCAAGGAAGGCGGCACCGGCTATCCCGGTGCCAATGTCTACACTGCCGCGAAGGCCGGTTATCTGCCGGACGATGTCGATCTGCGCAAGATCATCTACCGCGGCGCGCAGGGCAAGCTGGACAGCACCAACTGGGGGGCGCAGACCAGCATCTCCTACGACTTCGGCAAGGTAGCGGTGGAATACAACGGCAGCTACCGCAACGTGGACTACCGCCAGACCAACGCGCAGAGTGAGGGCATCCTCTGGCCGAACCGCAACATCGATCCGGTATCGCCCAGCAACCCGGGTGGCATCGACTACGACAACTACTCCACCCAGTACTGGCTGACCGAGTCGGAGTCGCAGGTACATGAGCTGCGGTTCACGTCCGACCAGGACGAGCGGCTGCGCTGGACCACCGGCCTGTTCCACTTCAACGAGGACCAGCGGGTGGGCTACCTTTCGCTGGTGGACAAAGGGCGCTGGTACTCGGGCACTGAATTCACCATGCCCAAGGTCAATGGCAAGTCTTCCGCCGTGTTCGCCGATGGCACGTTCGACGTCAACGATCGCCTGCGCCTGAAGGGCGGCCTGCGCTACTCCGAGGAGAAGAAGTCGCGTTACGGCATCGGCGGCAACTGGTCGCTGGGCCTGCCTGGCCAGGGCGGGGACTTTGCCACGCGCCTCGGCACGCCCGGCTTCGAGCCCGCGTTCATGAGCCGTCCGAACTTTGATGTCAGCAACATCACCTCGCAGGCGGAGATGGCCCGCTTCCTGCTGCAGGGCGTGCTGCGACACGGTCGCAACGACACCTTGCTGCAGCAGATCGGCGCGGTGCCCGATGGCGGCCCATTCGGCTGCGTGGACCGTCCCGACATCGGTGGCGATACCGTCGATTGCCCGTACCAGAGCTGGGCCCAGGTCAGCGCGATTCCGGCCCAGCAGTTCGGCAAGAGCAAGTTCAGCTTTACCGACTGGCGCGCGGGTTTCGAGTACGACGTGAGCGACGACAGCCTGCTGTACGGCCTGGTGTCGACCGGCCACAAGGCGGGCGGCTTCAACGACACGTTTGATCCGAAGGAGATTCCCGAGACCTTCAAGCCCGAATCGATCATTGCCTACGAAATCGGCAGCAAGAACTCCTTCCAGATGCTGGGTCGCACCTCGACCTTCAACGTCAGCGGGTTCTATTACGACTACAGCGACCAGGTGTTCCAGGACCTGGCGGTGATCGCCACCAACCCGACCACCGGTGAAGCCACCGGCTATGCGCTGGTCAACCGCAACGTCGGCAAGTCCGCTGTGTACGGCCTGGAGGCGGAAAGCACCTTGCGACTCCCGCACAACTTCATGGTCAACATCAATGCACTCTGGATGGACAGTGAGATCAAGCGCGGCACCGTCGCCGATGTCCGCAGCCAGAACTACGACGCCGGTGGCGCCACTTCGTTGATCGACCTGTCCGGCAATGAACTGCCGCTGGCCTCGAAGCTCACCTTCAACGTGCGCCTGCAGCATACGACCGAGCTGCGCTTTGGCACCTTCGACTGGCAGTTGCTGGCCTCGTACCGCTCGGCCTTCTATCTCACCCAGTACAACAACCGGGACGTAGAGTTCATCCGACAGGATCCGGCCACTGGTGAGCTGGTCCATGACCGTACCGAAAGTGCCGCTGCGGCCGGCTTCCCTGACCGCCAGAAGGGCGAGACCACCTTGAACGCGGGCATTGGCTTCACCTCACTGAGCGGCAACTGGCGGGTGGAAGCCTGGGGCAACAATCTGCTGGGCAACGACGTCTCGCAGAAGGCCCTGGTGGGTTCCGGCATCAACGTCCGCTTCCTGAACGATCCGCGCAGCTACGGCCTGCGCCTGCGTTACCAGTTCTGAGCAACGCAGCCTTGAAGGAGGGCCGGTTTCGCCGGCCCTCCGTGCGCAATCACCACGTCCCGCCCTGTGCGACAACGCACGGGGCGTCGCCCTGCCCGCGATGACACGAGAATCATGAAACACACAACCCGCTGGTCGCAGTTCGGTGTACTCATCACCGTCTTCTTCTTCTGGGGCTTCGTTGCCGCAAGCAACGGCATCCTCATTCCGGTGTTCAAGAAGGCGTTCCATCTCAGCCAGGCGCAGAGCATGTACGTGGCGATGGCTTTCTACGTTGCCTACACCGCCGGTTCGCTGATCTACATCGCCGTCTCCCGCGCCATCGGCAGCGACCTGCTGCACAGGGTGGGCTACCGCAACGGCATCTGCCTTGGCCTGCTGGTCTCGGCACTGGGTGCCCTGCTCTTCTATCCCGCGGCCAACACCGGCTCGTTTGCACTGATGCTGTCCGGCCTGTTCATCGTTGGCCTGGGCTTCTCGCTCCAGCAGATCGCGGCCAATACGCTGGCGGTGATCATGGGTGACCCGGCCACCGGATCGCAGCGATTGACCATGGCCGGCGGTGTCAACAACCTGGGCGCGACGGTAGGTCCACTGCTGGTGAGCATTGCCATCTTTGGCAGCGTGTCAGCGGGCAACACAGAGGCGAGCATCGAGAGCGTAAAGATCCCATACCTGGTGCTGGGCGCCGCCTTCGTACTGGTAGCCGTGCTGCTGCGGCTCTCGAGCGTGCCCAATCATGTCGAGCTGTCCGCGTCGGTCCCCGCAGGTGTAACCGGGGCAGATCACCAGACAGATCGCAGATCTGCGCTCGCTTACCCGCAGCTGGTCATGGGCATGATCGCGATCTTCCTCTACGTCGGCGTGGAGGTATCGACCATCGACAATCTTCCAGCCTACCTTGAACAGCCTTTGAGCAAGGGTGGACTGGGGCTGGAAACCTCGGTGATCGCCCCGTTCGTGTCGTTGTACTGGGCCAGCCTGATGATCGGCCGCTGGGGTGGTGCCGCAGGCGCGTTCGATGTGCGCGCAGGCACCCGGAAGCTGTTGATGCTGGTGTTGCCGTTCATTGCATTCGCCATCTACCTTGCCGTCAACGCGATCTCTGGCCACGACTCCGCACAGTTCCTGCACTACGCGCCGGTGATCGTCCTGATGATCATCGCCACCCTGGCCAGCAAGGGCAGTCCATCGCGCATGCTGCTGTACTTTGCCGTGTGTGGCATTGCGGCGCAGCTGGTCGGCATGTTCACCACCGGCATGACCAGTGTGATCGCCTTCATCAGTGTCGGGCTGTTCTGCAGCACGATGTGGCCCTGCATCTTCACCCTGGCCATCAGCGGCCTGGGCCGCCACACCAACCAGGCAAGCAGCCTGTTGATCATGATGATCATGGGCGGCGGCATCGTCAGTTGGGCGCAGGGTGCACTTGCCGACAAGGTCGGCGTGCACTACAGCTTCATCATTGGCGTGCTGTGTTTCTGCTATCTGGCGTTCTACGCCTGGGCGGCCGGCCGTACACTTCGTCGCCAGGGTGTTGATCTGGAGCGATTGGCGACCGAAGCGGGCCACTGAGCCGCGCCCCTGCCCTGCCAGCGCGGCGTGCCGATCGCGCCGGCAGGCCGCTGGAGCGCGTTCAATCGTGACGGACCGGTCCCGTGGATCGCCGGACCTGCAGGGCGTAGTCAATATCGACCACACCACCGCTGCCGAGCTCGCGCACTTCCTTGATCAGCTCCATGGCCGCGCGCCGGCCCATCTCACGGGTGGGCTGGCAGACCGTGGTCAACGCCGGATAGATCTGGCGGGCGATCGGCGTGTCATCGAAACCACAGACCGAGATGTCGCCCGGCACCGAAAGGCCGTGCTCGAACACCGCGCAGATGACCCCGGCCGCCATATCGTCGTTGGCAGCGAAGATTGCAGTCGGCCGATCAGGCCGATCAAGCAGTGCGTTGGCGCCGATGTAGCCGGATTCGTACGAGAACTCACCTTCCAGCACCAGGCTGGGGTCGTAGCGCAGGCCTGCCCTGCGCAGGCCTTCGCGATAGCCTGCCAGGCGCCACATGCTTGCGCCGTGCGCGGCGTGTCCCTTGATATGGGCGATGCGGGTATGGCCCAGCGAGGCCAGGTGTGCGATCAGCGCCACCACCGCGCCGATTTCATCCACGACGACGCCCACGTTCCGGTTCTGTTCCTTCGCCGAAATGCTGGAGTAAGGAATGCCCAGGTCGACCAGGCGTTCCAGCAGGGCCGTGTCGTCGGTCAGGGGCGGCGTCAGCACCACGCCGTCGAGCTGCGACTGCATGATCAATGACTCGACCTTTTCCACGATATCGGCCGCGTCGTAGATCAGCGGAGCGAGCATCAGGTTGTAGTGCTGTTCCATGCATGCGTCCAGCACCCCCATCTCGATCTCCATCAGATAGTTCGAGGACGGATTATCGAAGAGCATCGCAATGAGGTAGGAACGCCGGCCGGCGAGGACCCGTGCAGAGGGCAAGGGGCGGTAACGCAGCTTTTCCACTGCCGCGTCCACCCGGGCCCGGGTGCTCTTGGAGACGTTCGGCTCGTTGTTGAGCACCCGCGAGACGGTCTTCATCGAGACCCCGGCCGTTGCCGCGACATCCTCGATCCGCACGCGTCCCGGCCTGCCTGCGAGCACCTGCTCAGGTCCCGGCATCCCCCGCCCTCTGCCCGTCATAGCCTCACCATCTCTACCGAAATCCTGCACCACGGGATGTGGATGCAGATGCAACTTTATCCTCAAAACCCATGCCGCTGTGCAGCAAGCATTCGATCCACGGGCTGGGTATGCTCGACTTCGACTGACAACGCTGTCAGGTTGCTTTCTGGTCGCCGAGCCCATCCAAGCCACCCTTCCGAGATGATTGTTCCGATGAACGTCCGTCATTCCGATCGTGCGAAGCGCAACCCCGTTTTACGTCCACACCGCCTGATGCTGGCTGCATCGCTTGCCATGGCGCTGGTGCCTGCGACCGGTGCGGCCCCTGCCCCGGTGAACGACTCAGGTACCATCACTCCCGCGCACTGGCCCAAGGCAACCTGGCCGCTGGCCAACGATCCGGCCATGGAACGACGCATCGACGCGCTGATCGCATCAATGACGCTGGAAGAAAAGGTCGGCCAGATCGTACAGGGCGATATCGCCAGCATCACGCCCGACGACGTGCGCAGATATCGATTGGGTTCAATACTGGCGGGCGGCGCATCCGACCCAGGTGGCCGCTACAACGCAAAACCCGCCGAATGGCTTGCGCTGGCCGACGCGTTCTGGGAAGCCTCGATGGACACGCGCAACGGTGGCAAGGCCATTCCCATCGTCTGGGGCATTGATGCGATGCATGGCCAGAGCAATGTGGTGGGTGCCACTCTGTTCCCGCACAACATCGGCCTGGGCGCAGCGCGCAACCCGGAACTGCTGCGCGAGATCGCAAGGATCACCGCTGCCGAAACCCGTGTGACCGGCATGGAATGGACCTTCGCGCCGACCGTGGCCGTTCCGCAGGACGACCGCTGGGGGCGCACGTACGAAGGCTACTCGGAAGATCCGGCATTGGTGGCCAGCTATGCAGGGGCATTCGTCGAAGGCCTGCAGGGCAAGGCGGGGGCTGCTGACTTCCTCGACGACCACCACGTGATGACCACGGTCAAGCATTTTCTCGGCGATGGCGGCACGGGCAACGGCAAGGACCAGGGCAACACCACGGTCAGCGAGGCAGAACTGCGCGACATCCATGCCGCCGGATACCTGCCGGCGATCAATGCGGGCGCGCAGTCGGTGATGGCGTCCTTCAACAGCTTCCATGGCGAGAAGATGCATGGGCACAAGCCGTTGTTGACCGATGTGCTGAAGGGCCGGATGGGCTTCGGCGGCTTCGTGGTCGGTGACTGGAACGGCCATGGCCAGATCAAGGGCTGCAGCAACACCGACTGCGCCAGGACCTACGTGGCGGGCCTGGACATGGCGATGGCACCGGACAGCTGGAAGGGGATGTATGAAAGCACGCTGGCCCACGTGAAGGACGGCAGCCTGCCGGAGGCGCGGCTGGACGATGCCGTCCGCCGCATTCTGCGGGCGAAGATGCGCATGGGCCTGTTCGACAAACCCAAGCCGTCCGAGCGCGCATTGGGCGGCAGATTCGAGCTGCTCGGGGCGCCGGCGCATCGCCAGGTGGCGCGGCAGGCCGTGCGTGAATCGCTGGTGCTGCTCAAGAACCAGAACCAGCTGCTGCCACTCCCGCCGAAACAACGGGTGCTGGTTGCGGGCGATGCCGCGAACGACATGAGCCGTCAGGCGGGCGGCTGGACGCTCAGCTGGCAGGGCGATGGCGCGCGTCGGGAGGACTTCCCGAATGCTGAAACGATCTGGGAAGGCCTGGAGGCACAGGTCAGGTCGGGCGGCGGCCAGGCCGAACTGGCGGTCGATGGCCGTTATCGCAGCCGGCCCGATGTGGCCATCGTGGTGTTCGGCGAAGATCCGTATGCCGAATTCCAGGGCGACTTGCCCAACCTGATGTTCAAGAACGGCAAGTCCGGAGACCTGGAGCTGATGCGACGCCTGAAGGCAGACGGTATTCCGGTCGTGGGGGTGTTCCTGAGCGGGCGCCCGTTGTGGCTGAACCGCGAAATCAACGCCGCCGATGCCTTTGTGGCCGCGTGGCTGCCGGGATCGGAAGGTGGGGGCGTGGCCGATGTGCTGCTGCGTGGGGCCGATGGGCGCGTGCAACACGATTTCCGCGGAAAGCTGAGCTACTCCTGGCCACGCCGCGCCAACCAGTACCAGAACAACGTGGGGCAGAAGGACTACGATCCGCAGTTCGCTTTCGGATACGGCCTGACCTATGCCAACAAGGGAAATCTGCCTGCGCTTTCCGAGGACCCGGGCATTGATCCGGACGCCGCCGGTAGCGGTACCCTGTTCGATCGTGGTGTGGCCGGCACTGGCCTGATGCTTCGCCTGACTGCCGCCAATGGCGAATCGACCGATGTCGTGCATCCCAATGCAACGACTGCCGACCAGTCACTGGCGATGGTCGCAATCAACACCGATGTGCAGGAGGGCGCACGCCGGTTCAGTTTCCGGGCGCCGGCCAAGGTGGCGTTGCAGGCCAATACTCCGCTGGACTGGTCGCGCGAGACCAACGGCGAGCTGTCCTTGGTAGCGACCATGCGTGTCGAACAGCTCCCCGCGGAATCCGCAGTGACACTCGGTACCGCCTGCGGGGCGGCGTGTGCTGCCGAGGTTGCGCTGGGCCCCGCGCTGTTGGCGGCGCCGCGCAATGAGTGGGTCAGGCTGGGCGTTCCCCTCAAGTGCCTGGCCAACGCCGGGGCGGACATGAGCCGCTTGAACGTGCCGTTTGCGCTGCGCGCCGGAAAGGGCACAACGCTTGCGATCACCTCGGTCGTACTGGGCACCGAGTTCGATCGCAAGGTGGAGTGTGCGTCGCAGTAGGCGCGGTGTTGAATGCCCTAGTGCGGCCGTCACGTAACGTGCCGCGTCAGGGCCTTTGCTGGGCAGCCGGCACGGTATGATGCCGCAACCCCGGCACTTGCACTGATCGCAGCGGGCGCCTGCACGCCGATCACATGCGCCGGAGAACCGGCGACGCGGTCGATGGACGGCACCGCGCACGCCCCCTACCCCATGCTCGCTTCCCATTCTTCCCTCATCATCTGGATGGCGGTGGCCGTTGCCACTGTCGGCCTGCTGTTCCGTCCGTTCCGCATTCCGGAGTATGTGTGGGCGCTCGGTGCGGCCGCGCTGCTTCCGCTCAGCGGCACTGTGTCGTTCGGCACTACCTGGCACGCAGTCGCCGAGGGCCGCGATGTCTACCTGTTCCTGGTCGGCATGATGGTGCTGGCCGAGCTCGCACGCCGCGAAGGGCTGTTCGACTGGCTGGCGTTGTACGCGGTGCGGCACGCGGGCGGATCCGGGCGACGCCTGTTCGACCTGGTGTTCCTGGTCGGTACGCTGGTAACGGTGTTTCTTTCCAATGATGCGACAGCCGTGGTGCTGACGCCGGCGGTCTACGCGGCCTGCAAGGCGGCCCGGGCCAATCCCCTGCCGTACCTGTTCGTCTGTGCCTTCATCGCCAACGCGGCCAGCTTCGTGTTGCCCATCTCCAACCCGGCCAATCTCGTGGTGTACGGCCAGCACATGCCGCCGCTGCTGCAGTGGCTGGCGCAGTTCGCGCTGCCCTCGCTGGCGGCGATCGGTGCGACCTATCTTGTGCTGCGCTGGGTGCACCGTCGCGAAATCGCACAGCCGCTGGTGGCCGCGCCGGCGCATCGCCCGTTGACCGACGGCGGCCGACTGAGCGCACTGGGCGTGCTGTTCACCGGCACGGTGCTGCTGGTTACGTCCGCCTTGAACGGGCCGCTGGGCCTGACCACCTTCTGCGCGGGCACGCTGAGCGTGGTGGCGCTGGCGATCCGCCAGCGACGCAGCCCGCTGCCGCTGCTACGCCACGTATCCTGGGGGGTGCTGCCGCTGGTGGCGGGGCTGTTCGTGCTGGTGGAAGCGGTGGCGCAGACCGGTGTCATCCAGACTGCGGCCAGCGCGCTGCAGGCGCTGGCGAAAACGTCGCCGCACCACGCCAGCTGGCTGGCCGGCGGCGCCGCTGCACTGCTGAGCAATGTGGCCAACAATCTGCCGGTCGGCCTGGCGGCTGGTTCGTTGGGGCAGATGGCCGACCTGCCGGCGCAGACCCGTGCCGCATTGCTGGTCGGCGTGGATCTGGGCCCGAACCTGTCGGTGACCGGCTCGTTGGCCACGATGCTGTGGCTGATGGCGTTGCGTCGCGAAGGCGAGCATGTCAGCGCGCTCGACTTCCTGCGCGTCGGCGCGCTGGTGATGCCACCTGCACTCATCGCAGCGTTGTTGCTGCTGTGACCAGAGTGCAGGCGGCGCCCCTGCCCTAGAAGACCAGCTGCAGGCGGGTATTGAAGATGGTGCCTTCATCCCTGCCCATTGCACTGCCGCTGCGGTGACGGGTCTTCCAGCGCACGGCTTCGAACATCACGCGACTGAAATCGTTGAGGTACCAGTTCGCGCCCAGGGTCCACGCGTTACCGGTACCGCCACTGGGCAGCTCGGCATAGTCCACGTCTTCATAGCGGCCCTTCAGCTCCCAGGCACCGCCGCCGCCGCGCGTCACCGGATCGGCGACCTTCACCTTCCCCCAGGTACCGGCCTTGCCCGAGTACGACGGCAGCGCCCCCGCCAGGAACCAGCCGGCAGAAATCGCCCACGCCGCGTGGTCGCGATCGTAGCGACCGCCGGCATCGGCCCCGCGCAGGCTTCGCGTACCCCACTCGCCCGTTGCCCACGCCGGGCCGAAGAAGCCGGCCAGTTCGGCACCGTAGGCGGTGCTGCGCTCGGCGCCCAGCAGCGTGCCCGGCGTGATCCTGACCAGATCGTTGAAATGCCCCGCGATGGCCGAACTGCGCACCACGCCGCTGGCCCCGGCGGGAATCTTCTCGTGGAACGCCCATGCGCCCAGATGCAACGTGGCACCAGCGGTGTCCAGTGGATTCCAGTGCACGCGCGTGGCCCAGGTCTGGCTGTCGTTGTCGGTGCCGGCGTTGTTGAGATCGTTGCCGGCCACAGACAGGCTGGCGTGCCAGCCCTTTCCGTACACCCGCTCGGTCAGCCCGACACCGAACAGGCCGCGCTGCGGCAGCATCAACGTGCCGACCACGTTGCGTTCCTGGAACGGCGTGTTGGAGGTGCTGCTGGAGCCATCGATACCGCGATCGTTCAAGCGGTTGCCGATCGTGAGATCGGCGGGCAGGCCGAACAGGGTGTGGTCCAGCGTGGCGTAGACCGACTTCCAGGCCACCGCGTTGTCGGCGAAGTCACCCTCCACCACCCAGCCCAGTGTGCCGTAGCGTCCCTCGGCCCCCAGGCGCACCGAACGGACCTCGGTGCCCGAAACGTTGCGATCACCGACCGCCGAACCGTCCGTACTGGAGGCATCGACGAACAGGCGGCCGCGGGGACGGAACACCGTCGTGCCGTCGGCGCTGCTGAACTCGGGTGCGCCCTTGGCCCAGGAGACCTTGGGCTGCCTGGACTGGCCGGATTCCAGTGCGGCCACCCGCGTTTCCAGCGCGGGTGCGGGCGCGGGCGGCGCGGATAGTGCGGCCGCGGTGCCCTGCCCGCCCTCGACGGCGCGGAGGCGCGCTTCCAATTGCTGGATCTGCAGCGCCTGCTGCTGCACCAGGCGTGACAGCTCGGCCTGGCTCAATGGCGCGGGCGGGGATGAAACAGACTGGGCGTCGGCGTGGCCACTGGCCAACAGCAGGCCGAGCGCGACCGGCAGCGCTGCCAGCGGCAGCACGGTGGAAGGGTTCATGGACTCTCTCTCCGGCCAGCCGGCCCCCTGGCCCGGCGCTGGCCTGTTGCGGTGGTGCGGGGGAAGATCGGGGGAGGAAGCTCGCGCCGCCGGATCGGACCGGCGGCGCGGCAGGCGGGCTCAGCCCGGCCCGGTCAGCTGGTGGCCTGTGCCTGGGCGTTGGGACGCCAGGTGATCAGCTTGTTCTCGACCACGTCCAGCAGGGCGTCGATGACCAGCACGAAGGCGGCCAGGATGATGATGCCGGCGAACACACCCACGGCATTGAAGTTGCCCTCGGCCTGCGCGATCAGGTAACCCAGGCCCGCCGAAGCGCCCAGGTACTCGCCGATGATCGCGCCGACCACGGCAAAGCCGACCGAGGTGCGCAGCGAGGACAGGATCCAGCTGGCCGCTGCCGGGAAGTAGACATGGCGCAGCAGGTCGCTGCGGCTTGCGCCCAGGATGCGGGCATTGGCCAGCACCACCGGGTTCACCTCGCGCACGCCCTGCATGGCGTTGAAGAACGTGGTGAAGAACACCAGCGTGACCGCCAGCGCCACCTTCGACCACAGGCCCAGCCCCAGCCACAACACGAAAATCGGCGCCAGCACTACGCGCGGAATCGCGTTGAAGCCTTTGATGAAGGGATCGAGGATGCGCGCCGAACGGCGGCTCAGGCCCAGCCAGACACCGCCAGCCACGCCCAGGCCGGTGCCGATGATGTAGCCCAGCGCGGTTTCAGTAAGGGTGATGTAGACGTGCTGGTAGAACGAGGTATCGGACAACCAGGTCCAGGCCTGCTGCACGATGGCAGTTGGCGAGGGGAAGAAGAACGGATCGATCACGCCGAGCGCGATGCCACCTTCCCAGCCACCGAACACGGCGACTACCAGCGCGAGCTGGATGAACTTGTCAGTCTTGGCGTGCATAGCTCTTCTCCACTTCGCCGCGCAGGCAGGCCCAGATGTCGCGGTACAGGTCGGTGAAACGGTCATCCAGCTTGATCTCGGCCACATTGCGCGGCCGTTCCAGATCCACGTCGAAACTGCGCACCACGCGGCTCGCCGGGCCGGAGGACAGCACCACCACGCGGTCACCCAGCGCGATTGCTTCTTCCAGGTCATGGGTAATCAGGATCACCGAGCGGCGATCCTCCTGCCACAGGCGCAGCAGCTCGTTCTGCATCAGGTGGCGGGTGTGGATGTCCAGCGCCGAGAACGGCTCGTCCATCAGGATCACCTTCGGCTCGACGATCAGCGCCTGCGCCATCTGCACACGCTTGCGCTGGCCACCGGACAACTGGTGCGGATAGCGATGCTCGAAACCGGCCAGGCCGACCTTGGCCAGCCACGCGTTGGCTTTGGCCTTGCGTTCGGCTTCGGGCACGCCGCGGAAGCGCAGGCCCAGCTCGACGTTCTGGAAAGCTGTCTTCCACGGCAGCAGGGCGTCCTGCTGGAACAGGTAGCCGACCGACTCCTGCACGCCGCTGACCGTGCGGCCATCGATGGCCACGTCGCCCGAGGATGGCTTCAGCAGGCCCGCCACGGAATTGAGGATGGTGCTCTTGCCGCAGCCGGTGGGCCCGACGATGGCGAGGAACTCGCCGTCACCCACCTGGATGTCGACATCGCGAACGGCGGTGAACTCGCCGAAGGACATGGTCACCTTGTTGATGGCGACCATGGTCTGTGCAGGCTCCAGCTGCGGCGCGCCGTTGAGTTGGCGCACGGTGGCATTGAGGGCCATGGGGTTACCTCCGCTTACGGTTGGGCAGCCGGCGCCGCAGCGTTGGCACGCTCGACGAAGGCATTGGTGTAGGTCCTGGACAGATCGATGTTGGCCTTGGCCACATCGGTATTGAACTCACGCAGCACCTTCAACGGCGTCTCCAGGTCGGCCGGCGTGAAGCGTCCATCGCGGGTGAAGATCGCGCGCGCGTTCTCCACCGCGCGGGCATAGGTGGCGCGGTCGCCGGAGACGTAGCTGTCCGGCAGCGCGGCAACGATCTCCTCGGCACTGTTGTCGGCGATGAACTTCAGCGCCATCTGTTCGGCACGGGCGATCTTCTCGGCCGCTTCGGGGCGCTTGTCCAGGAAGCTCTGGTTGGCGTACATCACCGAGGTCGGGTACAGCCCGCCATAGACCTGGCGGGCGCCTTCGTCGCTGCGCGCGTCAAGGATGATCTTCCCGACCTTGCGCTCGGTGATCAGGGTTGCAGCCGGATCGTAGTTGACCAGCAGGTCGATCTTGCCCTGCTCGAGCGCGGCGACGGCAGCAGCGCCCGAGCCGACGCCGATCAGCGAAATGCTGTCGGCCGGAATATCGTGCTGCGCCAGGAAGTGGCGGACGAAGAAGTCGGACGAGGAGCCCGGTGCGGTGATGCCGACCTTCTGGCCCTTGATGGTGTCCGGGCGGGCCGGATCGAAGGTGGCATCCTCGCGGCCGGCCATCACCAGGCCCGAATTGCGCGAAAGCAGCACGAAGGCGACCACATCCTTGCCCTTGGCCTGCATCTGGATGGTGTGGTCGTAGAAACCGACCGCCACGTCGGTGGAATTCGCCACCAGGGCCTGCAGCACCTTCGAGCCACCCTGGGCGAAGTTCTCGGTTTTTACGTCCAGGCCGACGTCCTTGAAGTAGCCCTTGGCATCGGCAATGAAGAACGGAAGGTTGTTGAGGTTGTAGGAGCCGACGCTGATGCGCACGGGTGCATCGTCACCGGTGCCGGTGGATGCGCCTTCCGCGCGCCCGCTGTTGCTGCAACCGGCCGCGGCCAGGCCGGCCGCGCACAGCGCGGCCATGAAGAACTGCTTGTACATCATCCCTCCCAGGAGTGAAGCATCTACGTTGTAATGGCAGGCATGCGCGTCTGCGCCGGCCCTGCCGGGTTCAGATCATGCCGCTGACGTCCATTGGCGGGCTTGGGTGGAACTGGCCATGGCAGGCGCTGGCGTTGTCGCAAACACGCGACCTTCGAACAGTCGGCGTGCGGTGCGGACCACGCTGGCAATCACCGGTGCGTCATCCGAGCTGCGACTGAGGCCCACCTGCAGGTCCCCGCTCGGATGTTCGAGGGTAATGCTGCCGGGAACGGACAGGCACCCGACCAAAGTGTGGGCCAGCGTGCCCGGCGTGACGGCGGCGGTAGCCAGGCCGACCGCACCGGTGATCGCCAGTGCGGTGTGGCATTGGTGCGGCATGAAGTAACGCACCTGCAGATCGCCGCCGTGTTGCGGCGCCGACAGCAGCACCGGCTTGGGAATGACCTTGTTGCCGGCGTCGGCGATGCCCATGCGGGCGCCCGCCTCGATGCGCAGCGCTTCCAGCCGGCGCATGAACGCGGCATCCGCGTTCAGTTCGGCGGGCGAGGCATCACCGTGCACGCCCAGGTCTTCGGCACGCACCAGCATCATCGGCATGGCGCAGTCCACCAGGCTGACCGGCACGCCATCGATGGTTTCCCGGGCGTGGCCGCTGGGCAGCAGCTTGCCGGTGCGGGCGCCTGCGGCATCAAGGAAGGAAAGCCTGACCGGCGCGGCCGAGCCCGGTGCGCCGGCAATGCGCGTATCACCGCGGTAGACCACATGGCCACCCGGCGTTTCCACCGTGGCGATGATCAGCTTGCCGGTGTTGACGTTGTGGATGCGCACCTCGGTCTGCGGATCCTGAGCCTGCACCAGCCCCCGCTCGATGGCATACGGGCCCACCGCCGCCAGCATGTTGCCGCAGTTGGGGGACGTGTCCACCACCTGCTGCTCCACCCGTACCTGGGCGAACAGATAGTCCACGTCGGCGTCTGCCCGGCTGGATCGGTCGATGATGGCCACCTTGCTGGTCAGCGCGTTGCCGCCACCGATGCCATCGATCTGCAGCGGATGACCCGACCCCATTACTTCCACCAGCAGGCGATCGCGTTCAGCAATGTCCGCCGGAAGATCGCTGGCCAGGAAGAACGGGCCCTTGGATGTACCACCGCGCATGAGTACGCAGGGAATGCTGAGCAGATCGTTGGACATACGTGTGCTAGATTGATGCGTATAGGGGATGAATGACCCCTCTGTGATTCGATACTGGCATGACCACAATTGATCTGTGAATTGCTGATTTTTGGATGATTGATACCCAATGAGCATCAATTGCGAAATCCTGGATCTACGCGCATTCCTGCTGGTGTCGGAGACGCGCAGCTTCCACCGCGCCGCGGAGATCCTGCACGTCTCCCAGCCGGCACTCAGCCGACGGATACAGAAGCTGGAGCAGGCTGTGGGTTCGCCACTGCTGGAGCGCACCACGCGCAGCGTCAGCACCACCGCCGTCGGCGAGAACCTGCTGCCGCTGGTGCGTCGCATGCTGGAGGAATTCGATGGGTCACTGTTCTCACTGCGGGGCCGGGACGATACGCGGGGCGCTACCGTCACCATCGCCTGCCTGCCCACGGCGGCGTTCTACTTCCTGCCCAGCGTGATGGCGCGTTTCCACGAAGCGCATCCCAACGTGCGCTTCCGGATCCTGGATATCCCGGCCACCGAAGGCCTGCAGGCGGTAGAGCGTGGCGAAGTCGAGTTCGGCATCAACTTCATGGGCGCCAACGATCCGAATCTCGATTTCGACGTGCTGGCCGAAGATCCCTTCGTGCTGGCCTGCCGACGCGATCATCCGCTGGCCCGCAAGCGCAAGGTTGAATGGGCCGATCTGGCCGAGCACCAGCTGATCACCGTGCATCGCACCAGCGGCAACCGCACGCTGCTGGATGGTGCCCTGGCGCGCGAGAACCTCAAGTTGAGCTGGCACTACGAAGTGACCCACCTGTCGACGTCACTGGGCATGGTCGAGGCCGGCATCGGCGTGTCGGTCCTGCCGAAGATGGCCACGCCGGACGGAGATCATCCGACCCTGGTGACGCGCACGATTGGTAACCCCGTGGTGTCGCGCACGATCGGGATCGTCCGTCGCCGGGGCGCCCTGCTCTCGCCTACTGCGGAACGCTTTCTGCAGATGTTGATGAGCCAGTGGCGCGGGGAGACATGAGCATCGTTTGCTGGACAGGCCGCCCCCGGATCTGGCCGAGGGTGATGGCCGGGCATGGCTCGGCCCTACAGAGGAGCCAGCTCGCGCGCAAGGAAAGGCGCTGTCCTGCTTCCCCGTGCGCGGGCCACCTGTTGCGGCGTTCCCTTCGCCACGATGGTGCCACCCGCGCTGCCTGCGCCCGGCCCGACGTCAATCACCCAGTCCGCCTGGGCGACCGCCCGCATGTCATGCTCGATCATCACCACCGTATTTCCTGCGTCGACCAGCCGCTGCAGCTGAACCAGCAGCCTGTCCGCATCCGACGCGTGCAGGCCGGTGGTGGGTTCGTCCAGCACGTAAAGCGTGCGCCCGCGCTGGCTGCGCTGCAGTTCAGTGGCCAGCTTGATGCGCTGGGCCTCGCCGCCTGAAAGCTCCGTGGCCGGCTGGCCCAGCCTCAGGTAACCCAGGCCGATGTCCTGCAGCAGCTGCAACGGCCGGGCAATGACCTCTTCCGCCATGAAGAATGCATGCGCCTGGTCCACGGTCATCTGCAGGACCTCGGCGATGTTGCGGTCGTTCCACAGCACCTTCAGCGTGGCCTCGTTGTAGCGGGCGCCGTGGCAGGTGGGGCATGGGGCATAGACGCTGGGCATGAACAGCAGTTCGACACTCACGAAACCCTCGCCTTCGCAGGTTTCGCATCGGCCCTTGGCTACGTTGAACGAGAAACGACCCGCATCGAAGCGACGACGACGTGCGGCGGGCGTCGCCGCGAACAGTTTGCGCACGTGATCGAACAGCCCGGTATAGGTGGCCAGGTTGGAGCGTGGCGTGCGGCCGATCGGCTTCTGGTCGACCTGCACGACCCGCTGGATGGCGTCCACATCACCGGCCAACTGGCCTCGCGTGGTTTCCATCACCGTCGGCCCGTCGTCCGGCGACGCCTCGGCTCCATCGTCCGCGGGTTCATGCCCCAGGTGCAGCAGCATCAGCTCGGGCAAGGCCTGTGCCATCAGGCTGGACTTGCCCGACCCCGAAATGCCGGTCACGGCCGTCAGCAAACCCAGCGGCACCTGCGCGTCCACTCCCTGCAGGTTGTGGCGATGGATGCCCTGCAGTTCCAGCCAGTAGGTGGCGGTGCGCTGCCGACGGGTGGGCGCGGGTACCTGGTCGAACAGATACAGTGCCGTGCGCGACTCCTGCACCTGGCGCAGGCCGCCCGGCTCACCGCTGTAGAGCACGCGCCCTCCCCGCTCGCCGGCCTCCGGGCCCACGTCCACCAGCCACTGCGCGCGGCGCATCAGCTCCAGATCGTGCTCGACCACGAACACCGAGTTGCCACCATCACGCAGCCGGTCCAGCGCGTCGTACAGCGCCTGGCTGTCGGCGGGATGCAGTCCGGCCGAAGGCTCGTCGAGCACGTACAGCACACCAAACAGCAACGAGCTGAGCTGCGTGGCCAGCCGCAGGCGCTGCAGTTCGCCGGCGGACAGCGTGGGCGTGGCGCGGTCCAGCGAGAGATAGCCCAGGCCAAGCTCGCGCAGTTGCCGTACCCGCCCCATGACCCCGCCCGCCAGCCGCTGTGCGGCCAGCCGCTTCTCTTCGGACAGGGCCGAGGTCAGGCGCACGTCGGGGGCGCCCTCGTGCGTCGCGCGGCCACTCGCGGCGCGCCGGGCACGATCGCGGGGTGTCGCATGCCTGCTGATAGGTGCACCCTTGCTGTGTGCGCCGAAATCACCTTCCGCGATGGGCTCCAGCAGATCCGCCAGTTGATCCAGGGGCAACCGCATGAACTCACCGATATCCACGCCCGCGAAGGTGACCGAGAGCGCTTCCGGCTTCAGGCGCTTTCCGTGGCAGGCCGGGCACAGCTTGCCTTCCATGTAGCGGGAAACCCGTTTGCGCATCAGCGCGCTCTGGGTGTTGGCGAAGGTATGCAGCACATAGCGACGCGCGCCGGTGTATGTACCCATGTAGCTCGGCTCGAGCTTTCGCTTGAGCGCAGCCCGGGTCTCGGCAGGCGTGAAGCCTGCATAGACCGGCACGGTGGGCGTTTCTTCCGTGAACAGGATCCACTCCCGATCCTTCTTCGGCAGCTTCTTCCACGGTACGTCGATGTCGTAGCCGAGCGTGACCAGGATGTCGCGCAGGTTCTGGCCATGCCAGGCCGGCGGCCAGGAGGCGATGGCGCGCTCGCGGATGCTCAGCGACGGATCCGGCACCATCAAGGCTTCCGTCACCTCGTAGACGTGCCCCAGCCCGTGACAGGTGCTGCAGGCGCCCTGCGGGGTATTGGGCGAAAAGTCCTCGGCGTAAAGCATCGGCTGGTTGGCCGGGTACGCACCTGCACGCGAATACATCATGCGCACCAGGCTGGACAGCGTAGTGACGCTGCCCACCGATGAGCGCGCGTTGCTGGCGCCGCGCTGCTGTTGCAGGGCCACTGCCGGCGGCAACCCGTCGATGGCGTCCACATCGGGCACGCCGGCCTGGTCGATCAGGCGCCGTGCATACGGCGCAACCGACTCAAAGTAGCGCCGCTGCGCCTCCGCGAAGATCGTGCCGAACGCCAGCGATGACTTGCCGGAGCCCGAAACACCGGAAAACACCACCAATGCGTTGCGCGGGATGGAGACGTCGACATTCCTGAGGTTGTGCTCGCGCGCGCCGCGCACCTCGACGCAACCGCTGGCAGCGGCGGCACATGACGATTCACCAAAGGGGGGCTTGGACATCTTCGCGATCCTGCAGGCAGTGAGCGGCGCGCGTAGGGGCGCGCCCGATAGTGCATTTTCGCTGTTGTGGAGTGAATGCGGGTGATGGCGTGGTCACGCCATGGTGCGCCGATACAACTGATCGAGCGTAGCCGTGCGAACCAGGCGGCCGCGATTGTAGAAATGCAGCACCGGCTCGCTCAACGTCACGTCAGCCGGAACCAGGTTCATGCCTTCGCAGCCGACCACGACCGAGCCCCATCGTCCGACGGGAACAACCCGCGATGCCATCCGGGTATCAGCGAGGCATCCTGGCCCGATTCCTGTGGCATTACCCGCGTTGAATTGACGGCTGGATCCGAATCGGTACAGAGATTCCGCGCGGGGGGAGCATGCCGTGAACCTCTCCGGCGGCAGCAGCGGGGCATCGGCAAGCGCCGGGCCCGCAGCAAATGCGGCGATGAGCGTGATGAAAGCCTTCATGTCGCTGCACATCCCAAGGGAGCGGCCGCCGAACCGCAAACTAAGCGGCGTGCACGTAGGGCTCAACCGCGGCGGCCAGCACATCGATACCCCACGCAGAACCCGCAATCTCCTCGGGCTGGCTTCTCTTGAAGCGTGACCAGTCGGCCCTGGCAAGCCTGCCGACCAGAAGCTGGTCGGCAGGAAGCTGGTGCATCGACCAATAGGGGAACTGCCGGGTAGAGACACGTCCCCGGGCCAGCTCCACCACATCCGTGTGGCTGGTCGATTGCAGCACCCGCTCGTAAACGCTGGCCACCCCATCTTCCGGCCCTTCGAAGTACTGCACGAATCGCGTGCCGTCATGCAGCAGCACGCCTGTCACCCCTGCAAGCTTGTTGAACCTCGCGGCATCGGTGACGAGTGCTTCCAGGCGGTCAATCGAAAGGCCTTCAACGGCCTGGCTTGCGTATACAACGGCCCGGATGGGCATGGACTTCGCCTTGAATGCAGGGCCACGTCGGCACCTATTCACACTCTAGCACCCGGCGCAAGTCCGGGCCGTGATGCGTATTCTTAATTCTTCAGAATACGGTTCGCGCCTAGCAGCGCGACAGGCGGCATGATGAACGCCCCCATACGTTCAGGGCTTTATTCATCTTCATGCGCGACATCGGACAGTTCTATGTAAACAGCGTCGAAGGAGTGGCGCGTGAGGATGGCACCCTGCTGCAGGTCACCCGGATCGATTGTTCCTGCCTGAAGTGTTCAAGGCAGTTCCGCGCCATTCCTGATCATGGCCTCGTCGATCTCAACGGCGCTGCTTCGCTCAGTTGCCCAGGCTGTGGCAACCACCAGTCCGTCAGCCGGGCGCGGCTGGAGGAGTTCGTGCTGCGTAGTGATGCATGAGCTGAAGCGCGCCGTTTCTCGACACTGTGCCAACCCTGTCGACACCTTCGCCTCGCATCTTCCCGTAGTGCACCCACAACGGCGTTCCAATGAGTCATACCGGCCTATTCAAGATCAGGGACCTCACCTACACGCCAGGCGCGGAGGGCGACCTGGCCCGTGCCCTGCAGATCGAAGCCACCTGCACGGCCTGCGGCGCAACCAGCGTCTGGGGCGAGCAGGAAATGGAGCATGTGCGAGGAGGAACCGTGCTTGCGTGCCGGGCGTGCGATACGCGCCAGGCCATCAGCAATGCGGGCCTGATCAGTACCCCGTCAGGGATACGCCACCGCCGGGGCTGAGCGGGGCGGCACCGGGTCATGCGCTGCCCGGCAGGCACGATTGATGGCCTGTCAGCGGCGGGCAACCGATGGCAGCGCCCGATGCTGGTTGATCCAGTCCAACGACTGGGCAATTCCACCGAACGGAAAGAAGTGCGGGCTGACCAACCCGTGGGCATCAGTCAAACCGCCCGCCAGACGGTCCACGAACACCTCCGGGCCCGCGCTGCCCAGCAACCGGCCGATCGAGATGCCATACCGGGACAGCATCAATGCACTGGCCCCCACCCCGCACATTGCGGCGTAGCGTACCAACCGCGCGATGCTTGCCGGGCCCGGCACGCCAACGAGCACCGGAACGTGGATGCCACGGGCGCGCAGCGCGTGCAACCAGGCCAGGACGATGTCGGCATCGAAGGCGAACTGCGTGATGATCATTGGCGCCATGCCGCGCGCTTCGATGGACTGGCACTTGTGTTCCAGTACCTGCCAGCACGCGTCACTGCCCAGGACCGGATGGCCATCGGGGTGACCGCCGATGGCGACGACCTTGATACCGGCCCTCTCCAGAAGGCCGCTCTCGATGATCGAAGCGCTGTCAGCAAACGGTCCGGCGGGCGTGGCCAGGTCGCCGGCGATCACCAAGCACTGGGCGACACCTGCCTCGTTGGCGGCACGCTGCAGGAAGCGCTCAAGCACCGCACGCGACCCGATGCGCCGCGCCGAGAGATGCGGCATCGGCTCGAAGCCCAGTTCACGCACCCTGCGCGCCGCTGCCAGGCGTGCGTCGTCGTCCTCGCTGGCCAGCCAGGGAATGGAGATCGTGGTGCCACGCGGAATGCGGGTGGCTTCGGCACCCAGCGCCGGCATGGCCCTGGCGCTCACCTCCAGCGAAAAAGCATCAAGGAAGGCCTGCACCCGCAGCGACGTAGGCGCGGACATCACGCGCCCACGCCTGCATTGCTGGCCAGGGGCGAACTGTTCCGCGCCAGTTCGATGAAGGCCTGCAGGTAGTCGATGCTGGTATCGGCTTCGCGCGCACCCAGATAGATCTGCTTGGGAATGCCCTTCGCACCGAGGCGCACCGGCACCACGTCCATGCGGGTGGCGTACTCTTCCACCAGCCAGCGCGGCATGGCGGCCACGCCACGACCGCTGGCCACCATCTGCATCATGATGTCGGTGGTTTCAATGGCCTTGTGCCGTCGCGGCGTAATGCCGGCCGGCAGCAGGAACTGGTTGTAGATGTCCAGGCGCTCGAACGGCACCGGATAGCTGATCAGCACTTCCTGGCCGAGCTGGCGCGGCTTCACGTAATCCACCTTGGCCAGGGCGTGGTTGCTGGCCACCACCAGCACCTGCTCGTAGTCGAACACGGGAATGAACTTGAGGCCTGGCTTGAGCAGTGGATCGGGGGTAACCAGCAGATCGATCTCGTAGCCGAACAGCGCGCCGATGCCGCCGAACTGGAACTTCTGCTTGACGTCCACATCCACATCCGGCCACGCGGCCAGGTACGGCGAGACGATCTTCAGCAGCCACTGGTAGCAGGGATGGCATTCCATGCCGATGCGCAGCGCGCCGCGCTCGCCCTGTGCGAACTGGCCCAACCGCTCCTCGGCCAGATCCAGCTGCGGCAGCACGCGGTTGGCGACGGCCAGCAGGTATTGCCCGGCCTGGGTCAGGCGCAGGCTGCGGCCTTCGCGCAGCCATACATCAGTGCCCAGCTGCTGTTCCAGCTTCTTCATGCTGTGGCTCAGGGCCGACTGGGTCAGGTTCAGTACGCCGGCGGCCGCGGTAAGCGAGCCCTGCTGCTCGACCTGCTGCACGATGCTGAGGTGGATCCGCTCCAGCATGACGATGAATCCTGCTCATGGATAGGTGAAGTAATACCATTTTACGTCATGGAAGGGCATGGCTAGCATCGGGTCATGCTTTCACCTGCCCGCCCCCTTCGAATCGTCGCCGTGTCCGGCGGATTGCAGCGCCCCTCCAAGGCCGCCACCCTGGCCGAGCATCTGATGGGCCTGATCGGCGAGGACATCCACAGCGAGCAGCACCTGGTCGAACTGGGCGAACTGGCCCCGCAGCTGGCCGGTGCGCTCTGGCGTTCGCAGTTGCCCGACACCGTGGAACGCCAGTTGACCACCGTCGAGCAGGCCGATGTGCTGGTGGTGAGCACGCCGGTCTATCGCGGCTCGTACACAGGGCTGTTCAAGCATTTCTTCGACTTCGTCCACCAGGACGCACTGGTCGACACCCCCATCCTGCTGGCCGCGACCGGCGGCAGCGAGCGCCACTCGCTGGTGATCGACCATCAGCTGCGCCCGCTCTTCAGCTTCTTCCAGGCGCGCACCCTGCCGCTGGGCGTCTACGCCACCGACCGGGATTTCGCCGACGGTCGCGTGCACAACGACGCCCTGGTCGAGCGCGCACGGCTGGCGGTGCGGCGGGCCATGCCGCTGCTGGACCTGCCTCGCCAGCGCCTTGCCGACCTGGAAGCGGCCGCAGCACTTTGAATGCCGGATGCCCTCGCCCGCATCCGGATGTCACCCCGCACTACGGAACGCCACCCATGACGACCGACACCTTCACCTTCAGCATCACGCAGATCCCCTTCAACGAGGATTACCAGCCTGCCGACGGGACGCGCATCACCACCAATTTCGCCAACCTTGCCCGCGGCGCGTCCCGCCAGGAAAACCTGCGCAACACGATCAGCATGATCAACAACCGCTTCAACGATCTGGCGCACTGGGACAACCCCAGCGCGGATCGCTACGCGGTCGAGCTGGACATCATCTCGGTGGAGATGCACATCGGCAGCAGCGGTGGCGGTGATCCGTTCCCGCTGATCGAGGTGCTGCGCCCGACCATCGTCGACACCCGCACCGGCGCGCGCATCGAAGGCATCGTCGGCAACAATTTCTCGTCCTACGTGCGCGACTACGATTTCAGCGTGGTGCTGCCGGCCAGCAACGAAGGGAAGGCCACCTTTGGCATCCCGGAGGGCTTTGGCGACCTGCATGGCAAGTTGTTCAAGCATTTCCTGGAGTCCGAGGCCTACCGCGCCAACTTCAGCAAGGGGCCGGTAATCTGCATCAGCGTATCCAGCAGCAAGACCTATCACCGCACCGAGAACCACCACCCGATCCTGGGCGTGGAATACCGCCAGGGCGAGTTCTCTCCCACTGACCAGTACTTCGACAAGATGGGCCTGCAGGTGCGCTACTTCATGCCGCCGGGCAGCGTCGCACCGCTGGCGTTCTACTTCCAGGGCGACCTGCTGGGCGACTACTCGAACCTGGAGCTGATCGGCACCATCAGCACGATGGAGGCCTTCCAGAAGATCTACCGCCCGGAGATCTACAACGCCAATTCCGTGGCCGGCAAGGTCTACCAGCCCAGCCTGAAGCACCAGGATTACTCCTCCACCCGCATCGTCTACGACCGCGAAGAGCGCAGCCAGCTGGCGGTCAAGCAGGGCCGGTTCACCGAAGAACACTTCATCAAGCCGTACCGCGCCGTGCTTGAGCAGTGGGCTGCCCGCTGATTCTTTGATTCCCCATTCGCCCCCAGGAAACCAGACGCAATGTCGACGAAGAAACTGCTTCCCACCTCCACCGCAGGCAGCCTGCCCAAGCCCTCCTGGCTGGCCGAGCCCGAGAAGCTCTGGTCACCCTGGAAGCTGCAGGACGACGGCCTGACTGAAGGCAAGCAGGATGCACTGCGCCTGTCCCTGCAGGAGCAGCAGCACGCCGGCATCGACATCGTCAGCGACGGCGAACAGACCCGGCAGCACTTCGTCACCACTTTCATCGAGCACCTCAGCGGCGTCGATTTCGAGAAGCGCGAAACGGTCCGCATCCGCAACCGCTACGATGCCAGCGTGCCGACCGTGGTCGGCGCCGTGAGCCGTCCGAAGCCGGTGTTCGTCGAGGATGCGAAGTTCCTGCGCAGCCAGACCACGCAGCCGATCAAGTGGGCCCTGCCCGGCCCGATGACCATGATCGATACGCTGTACGACGCGCACTACAAGAGCCGCGAAAAGCTGGCCTGGGAGTTCGCGAAGATCCTCAACGAGGAAGCGAAGGAGCTGGAAGCCGCTGGCGTCGACATCATCCAGTTCGATGAGCCGGCCTTCAACGTGTTCTTCGACGAAGTGAACGACTGGGGCGTGGCCGCGCTGGAGCGTGCGGTTGAGGGCCTGAAGTGCCAGACGGCGGTGCACATCTGCTACGGCTATGGCATCAAGGCCAACACCGACTGGAAGCAGACACTGGGCTCGGAATGGCGGCAGTATGAAGAATCGTTCCCCAAGCTGCAGACCTCCAGCATCGATATCATCTCGCTGGAATGCCAGAACTCGCACGTGCCGATCGACCTGATCGAACTGGTGCGCGGCAAGACGGTGATGGTGGGCGCCATCGACGTGGCCTCCAATACGGTGGAAACGCCGGAAGACGTGGCCAACACGCTGCGCAGGGCGCTGCAGTTCGTGGATGCCGACAAACTCTACCCAAGCACCAACTGCGGCATGGCGCCGCTTGCACGGGAAGTGGCACGCGGCAAGCTGCGCGCGCTCAGCGAAGGGGCCAGGATCGTGCGTGAGGAGCTTTCGGCGTAACCCTGGCTGGGGAGGTGTTCCCGTTTCGGTGCGGCGAGGATGGATTCTGGCCGGGCACAGACCAGGTTCCACCTCGTCCCTGCACCTCGGGCCTGGCGGCCATCACGCGCGGCCGTGGCGCCAGCGCTTCCTTGATCCGCCCCATCTCGCTTGCGCCGGCCTCGGCCAGGCGCCGGGCCTGCTGCCGCTGCGTCCGGGTCAGTGGCGGCGCGAACACGGCGCCCGGTTCGGGTGCACTCTGCACCAGTCGGGCGACGGCGTCACGCAGTGGCAGTTGTGGGCAGAGCCGCGCCGCGCACCAGCGCTCGGCGTAGCGCTTCGCCTGGCGGGCGCTGGCGACGGACACGACCTTGCTCTGTGACATCCTGCGTGCGTCCAGTTTCAGGCGGAACCCGAGCACGGCATGCGGCACGATACTGGCCACCGAACGGCCGTTCCACCACAGATCCCAGCGCTCGCCGCTCTGCACCCAGCCGGACGGCCGGGTGACGATCATGAAATCTGGACGGTGAAATGATGAGCCCATGATGGGAAGCATACGAACGCTCGTCGCACCGGCTGAGATCAGGGTAACGCCCCCCTGCACTGCTACGCCTCCACGAAAAGCAATCAATGTGACGCGTCACGGCTGATGCTTTCGATCCAGTCGATGTAGCGCGATACGCGAACGTTGTAGACCACCTGGCCATAGAACCCCGCCTCGAGCGCATGCTCTGGAACCGCAGTGATCCACGAACCAAGCCCCACCAGCTGCGGCGTTCCGTGATCATCAATCACCAGCGGACCGCCGCTGTCACCGTTGCCGAGAACCCCCTCCAGCGGCAGGGCCTGCGGTGGCGGATCGAACCGGTACCAGAGATACCGTTCGTTGCCGCCGGTAATCGCGTTGAATGCCCGCCGCAGGGTCGTGCGATGCGGGCCGCCCGGCACCAGCCCTACGACGCCATTGCCGGTAGCCCCCTTTCCTATCAGGGCCGCGATCTGCGCGACTTCGGCAGCACCGCGATAGAGCGCTACGGGCTGTACATCCTTTACAGCAGTCGCAAGCCTGATCAGTGCGATGTCATCCGATGCTGCCAGGAACGCGTGGATCCTGGAGGGATTTCCTGTCGCCAGCGCCTCCTTGCCCAGGGCCTCCGGCATTCTTCTGAAACCGGGATGCACAAAGACGCGCTCGACCGCATAGGCGCGTCCATTGATGGAGATGGATTCTTCCATCCCTTCCATGGGTGCCGCATGCGCTGCGGTCAGTACCCAGCGCGGGGCGATGAGAACGCCATGTCCTTCACCCGGCATGTCAGCCAGCGCCGGGAAGACAGAGGCATCGATCTGATACCGGGCGTCGTCAACGTCATCACGGATGACCACGGCACCGGCAGTGAACGGGAGCGCAGCAAGCGCCAGGAAAAGCCAGCGGTTCATGGGGTCGTCATCCCTGCGGTCGATCGCTATAGCCTAGCCGAGGGCATTGCCGCGGCGCAGACCATGCGACCAACGATGATATCCAGCGACGAACGCCAGGAATGCGAGCGCAAAGCCCTGCGGCCGACAGCCGCCGGGGCCGAGCAGTCTGTCCAGATCGGTTCCAGGCTTGTCCGACACGTCGTCCTGCGAAGCCACATTGGTCCACGGACCGGGCCGCGTGGGCCCGAGCCTCAGCGGGAGGTTCAACGCGCCGCGATTCTCCCGACCAGGGTATCGATCGCCGCCTCCATGGCACGCGCGGTCCGGTCGCCGCTCTGGTTGGTGATCACGAAGATGCCCAGATCGTGCTCCGGCATGATGTAGATGTAGCACTGCGAGCGTGGAACGCCACCGTGGTGGGCGTAATAGACACCCTTCTGGCGATCGCCAGCGACGATGTTCCAGAAATAGCCAATGCTGAACTCGTCGTCGAATCTGGCCAGAGTGCGATGCGATTCCTGCACCACCGGGCCGTTGGCCAGCTGGAACTGAAGGTATTTCACCATGTCGGGCACTGTTGCCTTGACGTTGCCGGAAGCGCCCCATGGCAACTGTGGCATCGGCGAGGTCGGCACCGGATTGTCGCTGTGGTAGCCGATGGCAAGACGGTCTTTTTCCGCATTCCCCAGCTTGATCCCGATGCTGGTCATTGCTGCGGCATCGCTGAAGAAGCCACGCAGCAATGACGTGTAGTCGGTCTTGTAGACGCCTTCCAGAATGTGGGCCGTCAGCTCCGTCCCAGCACTGGAGTAGGCGTACTCTTTCCCGGGCATCCGTGGGATCCGCACGGCGTGCAGATCCCGCAGGAAATCCGGCTTGCCGTAATGCGCATAGAGGGCACTGAGTTCACCGGGCACGCGGTGATCGGTGAAGTCCTCCAACACGGTGTTCGCCCGCTCCGGCAGCATGTTCGGCAGGCCACTGGTGTGTGACAGCAGGTGACGGACCCGTATGGGCTGGCCCTGGTACTGCAGGTTCGGATAGTCGCCCTGCAGGTAGCTGCGAACGTCATCCTCCAGGCCCACCCTGCCCTCAAGCACCGCACGGGCCATCAACGTGCCCGCCAGGGTCTTGCTCAGCGAGCCGATCTCATACAGCGTTGCGTCGGTCGGAACATCGGGCTTGCCGGCTACCATCTCGCCGCGGTGACGGATGAAGGTCTTGCCCCGGTACACCACGCCGATGGAGGCCGAGTGCAGCAAAGGCTGTTCGATCAGGGCATGGGCCGCCTCGTCGACCGCCGCCCCCACATCGTTCGGCGGTGCCTTCCTGCCCTCGCAGCCGACGGCAAGGAGCACTGCGGATAGCACGACGGCATTGAGCCATTGCCGGTTTCGGGCAGTCGTTGACATGGATTCCATGCGCCGGCGCTTGAAGGTCGTGGGAACGGGCGCTCACGATAATCGATTGCCATGAGCGGCTGAAGGTGCCATCCGGCACCTCCGGTCGCGCCCCTCCCTGGAAGGCCCCCTGCCCCCCGTCAGCGCTGGTAGTCCTTCAGGAACAACCAGGTGATCAGCGTGGCGTCCGGCCCCTTCGGGTCGGTGAATGGCAGGCCCGACTGGCTGCCGCTCCAGGCATGCCCCATGCCCTGCACCACGTAGTGCTGGACCAGCGTCCTGCCACCGTAGGCGTAGGTGTCGACGGTATACCCGCGGCCGCCCGGCACCTGTCCGTGATAGGTGCTGGTCGGCACGTATTTCACCGAGTCGTTGTCCAGGCCGTCGTCGGCCAGGTCATTGGTCTGCAGGAACTGGCGCACGGCCTGCTGGCCGTTCACCGGATTGACGGTGAGATCGGCGCTGCCATGGAACACCAGCACCGGCAGCGGTCGCGGCGACGGCGAACCCGAGCACTGCCACGCCAGGCGGCCATTGCTGTCCGGCGAATAGATGCTGCCGGCCAGCAGTGCGTAGGCGCTGCCGGAAATCGTGGTCGCGCCCTTGAACATGCCACCGGAGTGGATGGCGCCGGCAGCGAACACATCCGAATAGCAGGCCAGCATGATCGAGGTCATCGCACCACCTGCCGAAATGCCGGTGACATAGACCCGGCGCGGATCCACGCTGTAGTCCGCTTTCACCTTGTCCACGATGCCGGCCAGGATCGACGCTTCGCCGCTGTCGCGGGCCTGGTTGATCGGCAGCTGCCAGTTCCAGCAGCGGGCCGGATTGGAGGTGACGTTCTGCCGGGGGTAGACCACGATGAACCCTTCGGTGTCGGCCACATCATTGAAGCCTGACGCCTCCCCCATCAGGTTGGGCCCGTTGACGCAGCCGTGCAGCACCAGCAGCAACGGTAGCGGCTGCTGGTCGTCGTAGCCCGCCGGCACCCACACCTGGTACTCGCGGGCGCCGAACAGATTGCCGTACAGGCCAATGTCCCAATGCCCGGCCGGGCCTGCGGCAAGGGCACTGCCCGCCATCGCCAGCCAACTGCACAGCACCAGCAGTACAACCTTGATCGAATCGATTCCGGATTTCATGGCCAGATCCTCATGCGTGAGTCGTGGATGAAGTGGTACCGGGACGCGCTTCCGGCTGGGGGCGCGCCCAGTATCCGCATCCAGCGGCCGCTGCCGACTGGACCTAGGTCCACTCGCCGCTGCGTGATGACACCGCTAGCCTTGGCTGCAGGATGGCAATGGGCCATCTGCAAGCAGCTGCCTGGGGGAGGACCGAATGAAACGGAATTGCCTGAGTCTCATGATCGGCGCATTGCTGGCCTCCGGGCCGGTACTGGCACAGGAAACGCCCCAGGCCACGCCGACGGCGGCCAGGACTGCATCACCCACCAACCTGGACAGCATCAAGGTCACCGCGCGCAAGCGCGAGGAAACCCTGCAGGAGGTCCCGGTAGCGGTTACCGCATTTACCTCCGAAGCGCTGGACAAGATGAATGTCCAGGACATCAGCGACCTGGATGCGCAGGTGCCCAACCTGACCATCTACGCCGCCCGCGGTGCCAGCAGCACGGTCACCGCCTACATCCGTGGCATCGGCCAGTCCGACCCCACCTGGGGCGCCGATCCGGGCGTGGGCATCTACCTGGATGACGTCTACATCGCGCGCCCGCAGGGTGCGCTGCTGGATGTGTTCGATGTCTCGCGCATCGAGGTGCTGCGCGGCCCGCAGGGCACGCTCTACGGCAAGAACACCATCGGCGGCGCGATCAAGTACATCTCGCGCGGCCTGCCGACCCAGACCGAGGGCTTCGCCCAGGTCACCGTGGGCAACTACAGCCAGTTGGATGCCAAGGCAGCCATCGGCGGTCCGATCGGCGGTGCTGACAGCGGCCTGCGCGCCCGCGTGGCGGTGGCCAGCATGAACCACGACGGGTTTGGCGAGAACACTTTCAACGGCCAGCCGGTCAGTGACAAGCAGATCAACGCGGCACGCCTGAACCTGGGCGCGTATGCGGGCGACGACTTCGACGTGCAGTTCGCACTGGACTGGATCGACGATCAGTCCGGCATGCGCGGCTCGAAGATGCTGGCACCCAATCCGTTCCTGCGCGCCTACCCGCCGATGGACAGCCGCTATGACATCCGCTCGGGCATGCGCAACCTCAACAACGTGGAGAGCAAGGGCGCCTCGGCCACGGTGAACTGGCGGCCGAACGAAGACATCGCGCTGAAATACGTGGTCGCCAAGCGTGAATCGGACAGCGAGGCCAACATCGACTTCGATACCGCCCCGGTCAAGCTCGCCGACGTGGGTGGCACCTACCACGACGACCAGGTCAGCAACGAAGTGCAGTTGAACTACGATGCCGGCGGCCGGGTGCGCGGTGTGGTCGGCCTGTACCAGTTCAGTGGCGAGGCTGGCGGGCAGATCCAGAACAACTACTTCAGTGCCCAGTTCGCCGACAACCAGGGCAAGGTGCTGACCGACAGCATCGCGCTGTATGCGGACTGGACCTTCGACCTGACCAGCAGACTGAAGCTCGATGTCGGCGCCCGCTACACCGACGAGGACAAGCGCGCGATCGTGCTCAACCGCCTCTACGCCGACCCGGGCTTCAGCCGGCCGGTGGCGGTGACCGCCGATTTCGACAAGAAGACCAATTTCAGGAACGTCTCGCCCAAGGTCTCGCTGGACTACCAGATCACTCCGGACATCATGGTCTATGGCCTGGCGACGCGTGGCTTCAAGTCCGGCGGCTACAACATCCGCGCCAACGCGGTGGCGGTACCGCGCTCGGCGGAGCCGTTCGATGACGAGACCGTGGACAGCTATGAGGTCGGCAGCAAGATGGCCTTCCTCGACCAGCGCCTGTTCCTGAACCTGTCAGCGTTCTACAACAAGTACAAGGACATCCAGCTGTCGGTGTTCACCGGCCTGGATACCAATGGCGATGGCATCGATGATTCCTTCTTCGGTGATTTCACCAATGCCGGCGCCGGTACCGTCAAAGGCCTGGAAGTCGAGTATCAGTACCTGCCCAGCCAGCACTGGCTGATTTCCGGCAACCTGGCGTGGCTGGATACCAGATACGACGAGTACATGGACCGCGGCATCAACGTGGCCAGGCAGATGAAGTTCACCAATGCCCCGGATATCTCCGGTGCGTTCAACGTGGAATACCGCACCGACCTGGCCAACGGCAGCAACCTGTCGGCACGCGTGAGCTACAGCTACCAGAGCGAAGTGTGGCCGACCACCGACCTCAGCCCGGTGATCCGCCAGCAGGGTTACGGGCTGGTCAACGCCGGCGTCATCTGGCGCCTGGATGATGCGTGGACCTTCTCGTTGCAGGGCACCAACCTGGCCGACAAGGAATACCGCACTACTGGCTACAACATTCCTGCAGTCGGCACGCTGATTGGCTTCTATGGTCCGCCGCGCCAATATAGCCTCAGCGTCCGTTACGATTTCTAGCGCATCCGTTACGATCTTCAGGAAGCTCCTGCATGACGCAGTCTTACGACGACCTGTACTGGAACAGCGACGATGGCCTGCGCCTGCACGCGCGCGACCATGCAGCGGATGCCCGGCAGGCGCCCCGCGGCACCGTGGTCTGCATTCCCGGCCTGACCCGCAATGGTGCCGATTTCGATGCACTGGCCGAAACACTCACCGCCGAGGGATGGCGCGTGATCGCCGTCGACCTGCGTGGCCGCGCCGGTTCAGAACGTGCGCACGATCCGTCCAGCTACAACCCGCGCACCTACGCAGATGACATGGTCGCGCTGCTGCGCGCGCAGAACATCGACAAGGCGGTGTTCGTCGGCACCTCACTGGGCGTGCTGGTGACCATCACCCTCGCTTCGCGCGCGCCCGAGCGGGTCGCGGGCGCGGTGCTCAACGATGCCGGCCCCAGGGTGCCGCGTGAGGCGCTGGCACGGATCGGCAAGTACGCCGGCAAGCCGGTACCGCCGATGGACCTGGTGCAGGCCACGGCCTACGTGGAATCCATCGGCAAGGCTGCGTTCCCGCGCTTCAGCGCCGACGACTGGCGGCAGATGGCGGTGCGCACCTTCCGCCCGCGCAGCGATGGCCTGCTGGAACTGGACTACGACCCGGCAGTGATCCGCACCACCCGGCCATGGCTGCTGTGGCTGTTGCGTCCGCTGCTGTGGCGTGCGGTCCGTGGGCTGACCGCACGGGTGCCGGTGCTGGTGGTACGCGGTGCGTTGTCCGACATCCTGCCGGCCGATGTCGCGCGGCAGATGGCGGCCACCTCGGAAAGTGCCCGGCTGGTGGAGGTGCCCGATGTCGGGCATGCTCCGATGCTGTCCGAGCCAGAGGCACGTGACGCGATCCTGACCTTGCTGGAGCGCGTGGCGTGAGTGCGGACAGCGACCTGCCTCCCGCCCTGCAGGCGTTGCAGCAGTGGGCTGCCAGTGAGCGGCTGAGTGGCGTGACCTGCCTGGACCAGGCGCGCATCGATGCCTTTGCCGACGCCACCGGCGACCACAACTGGATCCATGTCGATCCAGCGCGGGCGCAGGCGCAGATGCCGGGCGGGCGTACCATCGCACACGGCTTCCTGCTGCTCTCGCTGACGGTGGAGGACGATGTGGCCGCCCTCGCGGGCTTCCCCGGCATCGCCCATGTGCTCAACTACGGCTTGAACAAGGTCCGCTTCCTGGCGCCAGTGCCGAGCGGGTCCGAGGTGCGGGTACGCTCGCAGCTGGTGTCACTGGATGCGCGCCAGCCCGGCCAGTGGCTGCTGATCCAGCGCAAGGCCGTCGAGCGGGTCGCCGATGGCGAGCTGGCACTGGTCGCTGAGCAGCTGTCACTGATCGTGATCACGCCCTAGCACCACCCCGCCCGATTCTCTCCCTACACTGGAGCGATGTTGACGCCCTCCATCGTCCTCTTCGCCTGCATTGCATGGACCGCACTGCTGTTTGGCGTGGCGCTGTGGGGCGAGCGCCGGGGGCACCGGCTTTCGAAGGCATGGCCGCTCATCTATGCACTGTCGCTGGCCGTGCACTGCACCGCGTGGACCTACTACGGTGCGGCCTCGCAGGGGCGGCAATGGGGTTTCCCCATTCCACCAACCCTGGCCGGCATGGCGCTGATCTTCGCGTTCGGCCTGCCGTTCCTGCTCCGTCTCGGGCGGCTGGCCAAGCAGCACAACAGTGCCACCATCGCCGATCTGGTCGTTGCACGACTGCGTGCCGATCGCGGCCTCGGCTTCACCATCACCCTGGTGGCGCTGTTCGGCATCATTCCGTACATCGCACTGCAGCTGAAAGCCGTCAGCCAGGGGCTGGGCACCCTGCTGGGTGATGGGTTCGCGCCTGCCGGTGCGCAGCTGGACATGTCGTTCTGGTTCGCGCTGACGATGGCCGCGTTCACCCTGCTGTTCGGTGCACGCAAGGCCTCGGCCACCGAGCCCAACCGCGGCATCGTGGTCGCGCTGGGCCTGGAGTCCGTATTGAAGCTGGTGGCGCTGCTGGCCATTGGCCTGTATGCGGCGCTGTCCGTGCACAAAGCCGGCACACCGCTGCTGGAGAAGATGGCGCAGCTGCCACCACCGGCCATCGTGCCGGACTATCTCACCATGGTCGCGCTGGGGGCGATCTCCGCGTTCACCCTGCCGCACCAGTTCCATGTCGGCGTGGTCGAGCTTCGCCAGACCTCGGACCTGAAGACGGCACGCTGGATGTTCCCGGTCTACCTGCTGCTGATCGGCCTGCCGTCGGTGCCGATGGCATTGGCCGGCGCTGCGCAGCTGCCGGCCTCGGTATCGCCCGACCTGTACGTGCTGGCGCTGCCGCAGGCCGCTGGCCATCATCTGCTGGCGCTGCTGGCCTATCTGGGCAGCCTGAGTGCGGCCACCGGCATGATGATCCTGTCCGGGCTGACGCTGTCGATCATGCTGGGCAACCATGGCTTCGGTTCGCGCCTGCTCGGCGGCATCGAGGGTGGCGTGGCCAACGCCGATCTGCGCCCGCGCGTGCTGGCGTTCCGCCGTGCCGGCATCCTCGCCGTGTTTCTGATGTCGTGGCTGTACAGCCGCGCGATGAGCGACACCGAGGCACTCAGCGATTTCGGCCTGATGTCCTTCACCGCCCTCTCGCAGCTGGCACCGGCTGTGCTGCTGGCGGTGTATCGCCCACGTACGCCCTCCGCGGCCATCATCGCCGGCATCGTGCTGGGCTCATTGGCCTGGCTGTGGCTGGTACTGCTGCCGATGGTGATCCCGGCCGCGACGCCGTCGGTCGGCGCCGACGGGCTGCACTGGTTGGCGGTGGTCTCGCTGCGCGTGCAGCCGGGGCATATCGCCATCAGCATGGGGGCCAGCCTGGCGGTCAACCTGCTGACCGTGGCCCTGGTGTCGCGGGCCGTGCGTCCGTCATTGCCGCGGAGGCGGGATGCGGTGGCTGCGGCGTCCCTGCGCAGGACCGCCGGACGCTTCCTTGGCCAGGAGCGTGCGCGCCAGCTGCTCGAGGGCCACGCCGGGCAGATGCTGGATGACGACCGGGTCACCGCCGTCGAGCGTGAGCTGACGGCCGTGGTGGGCGCAGGCATGGCACGGCTGCTGGTCGAAGCCGCACGCGAGGGCGGCGCCGCGCCGCTGGATGCGGTGACCCGCGCCGTCGGCGAAGCTACCCAGGTGCTGCGCTTCAACCAGCGACTGCTCGAAGCCGCGCTGGAGAACATGAGCCAGGGCATCAGCGTGGTCGATGCGCAGCTGCAGCTGGTGGCCTGGAACAGCCGCTACGCCGCGCTGTTCAAGTTCCCGCCGGAGCTGCTGCAGGTCGGGCAGCCGGTGGTCAACCTCACGGCGTGGGCACTGGGGCAGCTGAAGATCGGCGATGGCCCCGGCGACACGCCCACCAGGGCGTTGCAGCGCCGCGTCGCGCATATGCGCCGTGGCACGCCACACCTGTCGGAACGGATATTTCCCGATGACACCATCGTCGAGATCCGCGGCAACCCGATGCCGGGTGGCGGCTATGTAGCCACCTTCACCGATGTCACGGCGTTCCGTCGCGCGGAGGATGCGCTCAAGCGCAGCAATGAAACGCTGGAACGCCGCGTACAGGACCGCACCGCGAGGCTGCAGCAGGCGGTCCAGGAGGCCGAGCGCGCGAACGCGGCGAAAACCCGCTTCCTGACGGCGGTCGGCCATGACCTCATCCAGCCCCTGCATGCGGCCCAGCTGCTGACCGAGGCGATGTCGCAGCACATCGAATCCGAGTTCCTCGACAGTTTCCTGCAGCAGATCCGCGGCGCACTGGATTCCACCGATGACCTGCTGTCCGGCCTGCTCGATATCTCGCGACTGGAAGCCGGTGGGCTGGTGGCCGATCCACGCCCGTTCGCGCTGTCGACGGTGCTGGATCCGCTCGCGCAGGAGTTCGCGGTGCTGGCGGCGGCGCGCGGCCTGCAGTTCCGCCATGTGCGGAGCCAGGCCTGGGTCCATAGCGATCCCCTGCTGCTGCGCCGGGTGCTGCAGAACTTCCTGGCCAATGCCATCCGCTACACCCGCCATGGCGGTGTGTTGCTGGGTGTGCGCCGCCAGGGGCAGGCACTGATGATCGGCGTGCATGACACCGGCCCCGGCATTGCTCAGGAGCAGCAGGCGGTGGTGTTCGAGGAGTTCCACCGGGTCGACCGCAGCAACGGCCAGGGACTGGGACTGGGCTTGACCATCGCCCACCGCATCGCCGATCTGCTGCATGCACCCTTGCACCTGCGCAGCGTGCCCGGGCACGGCTCGGCCTTCTCGATCAGCGTGCAACGCGCAGCACCGCCAGTGACCCCGCGCAGTTCGGCACCGACGGGTGGCAGCAACGCCCTCAAGGGTATCCGCATACTGGCAGTGGACAACGACCCGGACGCGCTGGAGGCGATGCGGCAACTGCTGCTTTCCTGGGGCTGCGACGTCATCGCGGCAGGCAGCGCCGATGCCATCGGGCCCTCAGCGCACGAGGCGGCGCTGTGGCTGTTCGACTATCACCTGGATGACGGCGATACCGGTGTTGCGCTGTGGCAGCGGCTTGCGGACATGCATGGACCGCGGCCGACGGTAATCCTCAGTGCGGATACCGGCAGCGATACACGCGAGGCGGTGCGCGGCGCTGGGCTATCCCTGCTCAACAAGCCGTTCAAGCCGTTGGCGTTGCGCTGGGCGATCAACCACCTGCTGGCGGCCACTGCCACGCGCTGACCGTTCAGGGCTCGGGCAGCTCTTCGATCAGCCGGGACGGATCGGCCAACCCCATTTCGTGCAGCACGCGGATGGCCTGCGCGCGGTTGCGTACGCCCAGCCGCTCCATGATGCGTGTCATGTGCGCCTTGACCGTGCGCAGCTGTACGCCCAGCCGGTCGGCAATCTGCTTGTTGAGCAGGCCCTCGGCCACCAGCCCCAGCACTTTGTATTGATGTGCGGACAGGCTGGCCAGGCGCGCGGCGAGGTCGGCATCCCTGCTGAACGGCGCTACCCGCGCCACCGGCTCGCGCAGCAGCGCCGGGATCCAGCGTTCGCCCTCCAGCACGGACTGCAGCGCGGACTGCAGCTCGTTCAAACCCGAGCTCTTGGGCAGGTAGCCCGCGGCGCCGAGGTCGATGGCGCGCCGGATCACCTGCGGCTCTTCATTGGCCGAGACGATGATGATCGCCAGACCTGGCTGAAGTGCGCGAATGGTGGCGAGGCCGGCCAGCCCATGATTGCCCGGCATATGCAGGTCCAGCAGCATCAGGTCGATCGACTGGTTCTCGATCGCCTCCAGCACGCTGTCCAGTGAATCCGCCTCGCTGATCTGCAGATCGGCGACCGCCTCTTCCGCCGCGCGATGCAGTGCCGCACGGAACAAGGGGTGATCATCGGCGATGAGCAGGGTTGGCATGTCCTGGCGAGATTATCAAATCGGCTGCGCGCGGGAACAGGTACCTAGGTACGCTGGTACAGCAGGAAGGGTTTGATAGTGTGGTGCGGAGAAGGCCGGCGACCGCAACGCCGCCCACGAGGAAATGCCATGTCATCCGCCCCCACTCCCGATGCCCATGCCTATCCACTGCTGATCAAGCAGCTGCTGCTGATGCCGCTGGCGGTGAGTCCTGAACAGGAAATCGTCTATGGCGACCAGCTCCGATTCGATTACCGCACCCTGCAGGCGCGCATCGGCCAGCTGGCCGGCCTGTTGACCTCGCTGGGCGTCGGCCACGGCGACACGGTGGCGGTGATGGACTGGGACAGCAACCGCTACCTGGAGGCCTACTTCGCGGTTCCGATGATCGGTGCGGTGCTGATGATGGTGAACGTGCGCCTGGCCCCCGAGCAGATCGCGTACACGCTGAACCACAGCGGCGCGCGGGTGATCCTGGCCAATCGCGAGTTCCTGCCACTGCTGGACGCCATCGACGAGCAGCTGCCGGACCTGCGCACGCGCATCCTGCTGGACGACGCCGGTGGCCCGCCGCCGCCAGGCTTCGCCACCGAGTACGAAGCGGGGTTGCGCGGTGCCACGCCGGTCGTCCGCTTTCCGGACTTCGACGAGAATGCCCGTGCCACGGTGTTCTACACCACCGGAACCACCGGATTGCCCAAGGGGGTCTATTTCAGCCACCGGCAGCTGGTGCTGCATTCGCTGGCGGCGATGGCCGCGCTCGGCGGCGCGCCCCGCCAGGGCCGCCTGCATCGTGACGATGTCTACATGCCCATCACCCCGATGTTCCATGTGCACGCGTGGGGCCTGCCCTACGTGGCTACCGCGATGGGCATCAGGCAGGTCTATCCGGGGCGCTACCTGCCTGCGAAACTGCTGGCGTTGATCGCCCGCGAAAAGGTGACCTTCTCGCACTGCGTGCCAACCATCCTGCACATGCTGCTGGAGCACCCGGACGCCGCGCAGACCGACCTGGAGGGCTGGAAGGTGATCATCGGCGGTGCCGCGCTGCCCCGTGCCCTGGCGCAGCGCGCACTGGCGCGGGGCATCGACATCTTCGGCGGCTATGGCATGTCCGAGACCTGCCCGCTGCTCACCATCGCCCAGATCGACGTGGACAGCGTGACCGATGCCGACGAGGTGCTGTCACTGCGCACCAAGGCCGGCATTCCGGTGCCGCTGGTGGACCTGCGCATCGTCGACCCGGACATGGGCGATGTCGTCCACGATGGCGTCGCCACCGGTGAAGTGGTGGCGCGCGCCCCCTGGCTGACCCAGGGCTACCTGCACGATCCCGAGGCTTCGGCAACGCTGTGGGCGGGCGGCTACCTGCACACCGGCGACATCGGCAACATCGACGAAGCTGGCTACCTGCGTGTCACCGACCGCATCAAGGACGTGATCAAGACCGGGGGCGAATGGATCTCCTCGCTCGCGCTGGAAGACATCATCGCACTGCACCCGGCGGTCAGCGAGGTCGCGGTGATCGGTATCGCCGACACGAAATGGGGCGAGCGGCCATTGCCACTGGTGGTCAGGAAGCCGGGAAGCCATGTGGCCGAAGCGGAGATCATCGAACTGGTCGCGGCGCGCAGCCGTTCCGGAGACATCTCACGCTATGCGATCCCGGAGCGCGTGAGCTTCGTGGATGCAATCGAGCGGACCAGCGTGGGCAAGATCAACAAGAAGAAGCTGCGCGGGCTGCATGATCCGGTCCTTGGCACCGGCGGGCGATGACGGCCTCTGCCGGCACCGCTCAACCGCGCGACGCCCCACCCTGCAGCAGCTGGACCCAGCTCTGGAATCCCTCCAGGAAGCGCTGCAGGCGCTTGCGCGTCGCCGCGTCGAAATCTTCCGCGTCATCGTCGTAGGCGGCCGCTGCTTCGGCCACATAGAGCTGTGGCGAGGCCATGGTCAATGCGCCCATGGCGGTCAGTGTATGGCGCAGCTGCGACTGTGCCAGTTTGGTGCCCCAGCGGCCCGGCGTAGCGCCGATGATCGCCACCGGCTTGGCCGAAAGGACCGTGCGGTACTCGGCATCGTCGCGGGACAGCCAATCGAGCGTGTTCTTGAGTACGCCGGGCAGTGACTGGCTGTACTCCGGCGTGGCGATCAGCACGCCGTCAGCGGATGCAATGGCCGCGCGCAGGCGCTTGCCCCCGGCAGGGCCGGCCGGGTCGGCGGCTTCCAGGTCTTCGTCGAACAGCGGAATATCGGCGATGGTGTCATGCACGGTCAGCAGCAGGCCCGCAGGCGCGGCGCCTGCTGCAGCCCTGACCAGGCGCCGGTTGTAACTTTTGCTGCGCAGGCTGCCGGCAAACGCAAGGATGTTCAGCGGTGGAGGGGTGTCGGACATGCGGGATTCCTCGGATGCGTCGGCGCGGGGTCACGGGCCAGGCATCGACAGCGCGGGTGGGCGAGGGCCAGACTGGATCTGCAGAGGATCACGGTTCCGGCGGTGTAGTGCCTTCGTCCCTGCTGCTCGCTCTTCCAGGGCGAACAGGGCACGGCAGGGCAATCCAGCACGTGCCACTGCCCGCGTTGCGGCCCCTGTCCTGCCACATCGTACGCCTACTGCACGGGCTGGCTGGCTTCAGTGATGGACACAGGTCGTGCCATGCTGTCGAAGGTATTGACCTTCCAGATGTAGCGCACGCCATCCTGCTCGATGACCTTCTGCAACAACGGTATCTGCTTGGCTGCGATGATTCCGCTGGCACGCTGATATGCCGGTCGCCCGGCCAATGCCGGATAGCTGCCGGAAGCGTCAAGCTGATAGCTGAGGGTGGTGGCGCGGCCCGGCTGGACCGAGGAAAGCAGATAGCCTTCGTCCACATTGAATCGATTGCCAAAGGTGTGCCGGGTGGTGACACCCTCTGCATCCTTGACGTCCACCCACTTCGTGGCCGGCGAATTCGCCTGGCACAGTTCCTTGCTGCCGTCGGCATAGCACCCGTTGGCCGGGCCGTAACTGTAGGCCCACGTATAAGGCTGGTCGATGCCCGGCCCGGTGACTGTCCTGGAAACCAGCGACCACGTGTAGTACCTGGCGGGCGTGTATTCGATCGAGTCGAGGAACCCGCTACCCGTGCTGTCGGGCATATTGCAGCCATAACGCGCCCACGAGCGGCCATGCAGCGTCGGCTCGAAGCGATACTTCGCCACTGCACCACTGGGATGGCGGATCGAACCGGAATGGCCGTAGGTCACCACACCCGGATTCCGGCAGAAACCCCGCTCTGCGGGAACGGCACCGGCACCCATGGTGCCTACGTTGAACCCCGTAGTCTGCCAGTAGGACTGGTCCGGGAAGGTGACCTTGTAGCCACCCACCACGGTACCGTAGGTCCACGTCCTCCCACCCGCACGGACCGCGCTCACTTCGCTTGGCAGCGTGCTGGGCGATCCAGCCGTCCATTCGAGATCGACGGTGCGGCCATCGTTGGCTGCGATGCGCAGCAACTGCCGTGGATTTGCCGGATCCCACGTGTAGGTCACCGAATTTCCAAACCGGTCTCGGGCACTGGTCGGAAGAATATGGAACTCCTGCCGGAAAAGAACGAACTCGAACTCCGTAACCGAGCCGAAGTTTCCCCGCGAGTATCCCTTCTTGATCAATGGCGGTCCGCTGCCAAGGCTGGCCATATGATTGAGCGTATAGGTGATGCCGGCAGGCGTCGTGACTTCGAAGCCCTCACCCGCCCCATCGTCCATGGCGACGCAGCGGATGACATTGCCGCTCTTGGTTCGCATCGGGTAGGCATGGCCTGTACTCGGCACCGGCCATTCGTTGCTTTGCGCGAGTAGATCCTCGTCACCGGTCTCTGGCAGGTAGAGCTGCGTTCCATGCCAGAACTCGTCGGAGTTGAAGTACTCGGTGAATGTCCCCGGCCCTGTCGGCGTCTGTGCCTTCACCGTGACGATCTCGGTTGGAGGCGGGGTGAACTTCGAACAGCGGTTGAGCGGCTCGGCCACCACGTAATTCTTCCATCCCCCCTGGGTGCTGAACGTTCCATGCACCCTGGGCAGGGCCAGGTCCCACACCCCGAACATGCCCAATCCCTGCCGGCCCTGCGCACCTGCAACCAAGCGCCGCTTGATGCCCACCTCCAGCGCACTGTTGCCCGGCAGGTCGACGTCGGTCTGCAGAAATTCCACCGAGCCGGTAAACAGCCCGATCCTTTCCCCGAACATATCACCGGTATCCAACTGCAGAATCTGCCCGCGGGCATTCAGCGCCGCCGCGTAATCCTCCATCACCGTCGAGCCGCGGTTGGCGCTCGACGCAGGCAGGGCCGTCATACACAGCAGCGCAGCTGCCGCGATCCTTGCGTACATGGTGTCCCCCTCGTCGACGAAGCAGAGCTTACTTCGCGCTCGTCGGCACCGGCAAGGATGATTCCCCGCACGTCACAGCGTCCTGACCCGCCCCGGCGGCCCTGGAAACGCCGTTACTCAGATACGCGTCGTGGCCATGAACCGTTCGCGGTCCTGCTGCGTGCGGCGGCGGATCTCCTCCAGCGCCTGGCTTTCGGTCGCCTGCAGCATGGCCTCGAACAGGCGCTGGAAGTGATGGCGCATCGCATTGCGCGCGGCCACCGGATCGCGCGCGCGCAGGGCCTCGAAGATCGCCATGTGCTCGTCGGCACGGCTGGCGCCATCATCATGGCAGACCCGTGCGTAGACCTCGGTTACCCGCGGCAGTTCGCTGCGCATGCGCCAGATCTGCTGCACGAAGAACTCCACCACCGGGTTGCCGGAAAGCCGTGCGATGGCCAGGTGGAAACGGCGGTCGTACTCGCCGGCTTCCGCGTCGCTCAGGTCGCGACGGCACAGCGCTTCGGCCAGCGCCTGCAGCTCGGCAATGCCGGCATCATCCAGATTGCTTGCCGCCAGAGCGGCGGCCTCGGCCTCGAATACCGCGCGGGCAGCGGTGAGGTCGAAGGCGCTGACATCCGGCAGCCCGCCGGGCGCCTGCGTCGGGCGCGGCTTCACATGCACGCCCGATCCGATGCGGATGGCGATCCAGCCCTGTGCTTCCAGTGCGATCTCGGCTTCGCGGATGGTGACCCGGCTGACACCGAACCGTTCGGCCAGCTCACGCTCGCCCGGCAGCCGCGAGCCCGGCGGAAATTCGCCGTCCTCGATCAGCTTGCGGAGCTTGGCAGCGATGGTCTGGTAAAGGCGGTTGGCGGACATGCGGCTGACCCTTGGCGATTCCTTCCCGGTCCCTGCCCTGCCACCGCGGCCGGCAAGGGTCCGGTTGGAGCGACGGCGCGACCACTGGCCGCGCCGCCCTGTTCAGAACTTGTATCGTACACCGAAATACGCACGCCGCCCGTAGGTCACCACTTCGCGGAAGTTCCCATAAAGCGGCTGGTAGGCCACGCGCGGCTCGTTGGTCAGGTTCATCAACTCCAGCGACAGCGACAACTGCTTGTTCACCCGGTAGCGCAGGCGCAGGTCCACGCTGGTGTTGTCATCGTAGTAGCGGTTCTGCTGCGCGGTGTTGCCGGTGAAGTCCTGGTAGTAGTGCGAGCGGAACTTGCCGATGGCCTGGATGTTGAAGCGCCCGACGTCCCAGTAGATCGAGCCGGACAGGACGTGCCGCGAGAAGCCGCTGAGGCCCGCCGGCGGCACGATCGCCGGAATGATCGTGCCGTCACTGGCCAGCTGCTCGCCCAGTCGCGAGTCCTGGGTCCGGTAGTCGGCATCGGCGTAGTTGTAACTGACCTTGAAGCCCAGTCCGTCGAACGGCTTGGGCAGGTACGACAGTCGATGGGTGGCGGTCAGCTCGAAGCCGGTCAGCGTGCTGTCCTCGTCGGTGGTTACCTGCTGGCGTACCGGCACGGTCACGCTGTGGCCGTCGATGGTGTAGGTCTCCGGCACCAGCGCAGTGGCGGTGCCGCCGTTGAACTGCTTCCAGTACACCGCGCCGGCCAGCATCGTGTCCGGGTTCGGGTACCACTCCAGTGACAGGTCGCCGTTCCAGGACATCAACGGCTGCGCGGCGGGGTTGCCGCTGGCGCTGATGTCATCCAGCGCGTCGGCCAGATTGCCGTAGGTGGCATCACTGCTCACGTTGATGGTGCGCCCGGCACCCAGCGCGGCGATGTCCGGCCGCGACATCGCGCGGTATGCACCGACCCGCAGCAACACGTCCGGGCGCAGTTCGAAGGCCGCGTTGAGGCTGGGCAGCAGCTTGTCGTTGCCCGCCTTGAACACCTGCGTGCTGTACGCACCGGTGGGTTGCAGGCGTATCGTGCCGTCACCATTGTCCTCGATACGCAGCCCGGTACGCACGCCTTCGGAGCGAACGTCGGTCTTGACCCAGCGCAGGCCGAGGTTGCCGGTCACCGGCAAGCCGAACAGGCTGCTGCTGAACTCCCCCATCAGATAGAGCGCGCGTGTCTTCTCGGTGATATCGACATTGTTCGGATCCTGGAAACCCGGATCCAACCCACTGTCGAGGCTGCCACGGAACGACTGGTACAGGCAGTTCGGATCGAAGTACGCCCACGAGGAGATCGTGTTGCCGCTGGCGGCATCCATGAAGTCATCCTGCGGGAACGGCGCGCGGCAGGCCCGGTTGGCGGCGATGATCTTCGCCTTGTCGGCCGCCACGCGCTGGTCGTAGTCGGTTACCAGGGTGTTGTCGCGCAGACGGTAGTCAGCCTGGCTGGCACGCACGCCACCCTTGATGCGGGTAAAGAAACCGGACTCGGGCATGAAGCTGGCATCGAAGCGGCCGGCCTTGATCCTGTGGTCGTTCTCCGTTGCGCTGGAGGTGACGCGCGCCGCGCCGGTGTAGGCGTCCCAGTTGTTGGGGTCGAAGTTCGGCGCCAGCGCAACACTGGGCACTTCGCCGTGCCAGTCCCAGTCATAGTCCACGTAGCCGGTGGCACCACTGCTGATGCCCGGCACGATGGCATTGTTGACGTCGCGCTGGTTGGCACGCAGGCGGGTCATGCGCTCGCTGTCGAGGCGATTGGTGTGCGAGTACGAAAGATCGGTGGACAGTTCCCAGGCCGGGGTCGGTCGCAGGATCAGGTTCAGGCCACCCCCGGTGTACTCCTCGCCACGCCAGTAGCGGTTTGAAGTGGAATCAATCGAGGTGCTCCCATGCAGGTGGCGCACGATGCCGTCCTCGTCCACCTCGCGCCGGGTGATGCCACGGCGGGCGTTGGACAGGCTCAGGTCGCTGCGGTTCTCGTACCAGTTGCGCTCGGTGTGTTCGAAGTCGAGGTTCACTTCAACTACGTCATTGGGCCGCCACTGCAATGCGGCGAACTCGCTCTGCCGGTCGTTGCGCTCCTGCTTGAGCCGGTAGATGCGGCTGCTTGGCACCAGGTAGTACGGCGCGCCGTTGGCGATGGCCTGCGCGGACACTTCATTGCAGTTGGCATTGCCCACGTTCTGCGTGCCATCGCAGGCATACCAGGTGGAACCGCTGGTGATGCTCTCTTCCGGGTCGGTGCCATCCAGGCGCTGGAAGCCCAGCGAGATGCCCAGCTTCTGCCCGTTGCCGAACTCGAACTGGTCGATGTAGCTGGCGGTGCCGCGATAGCCGATGCCGTCGTCGTCGCGGTACTTCTTGTCATACTCGGCCCAGCTGCCGCGCAGGTCCAGCTGCGCCGCACGCTTGCCGTACTCCAGTGGGCGCACTGTTTCCAGGCCGATGGTGCCAGCCACGCCGCCTTCGATGATGTCGGCGCGCTGGGTCTTGTAGATGGCCACCGTATTGATCAGCTCGGCGGGGAACATGTTGAAGTTCACCGAGCGGTCGCCGCTGCCGTTGGTGATCTCGCGGCCATTGAAGTTGGTGCTGCTGAGGAAGGCGCCCAGGCCACGGATGGAGATTTCCGAAGCGCCGGTCTTGTCGCGGGTCGAAGCGGCGCCGGTCAGGGTCTCGATCGCATCGGCCAGCGAGGGCGCCGGCAGGTCGCCGATGTCATCGGCCGAGAGCACGTCGGCAATGACCGTGTCATCGCGCTTCCTGTTGATCGAACTCTGCATCGATTCGCGGATGCCGGTGACCTGCACCTGGTCCAGCGTGGCGGGATCCTGCCCTGTCGCGTCCTTGCTGGATTGCGCCTGGGCCGTGGACAGGCCCGCCAGCACGGCGAGCAGCGCCACGATCAGGGGTGTGGGGGACAACGAGATGCTGTGCACTGCTCCGGCGGGTCGCCGCATGGTTTCCTCCTCCCAAAGGATCGCCTGCATGCCAGGCGTGGGACGCAGCTTCGGCACGACGACATGAAAATGTCAACCAATTGGTATGCGATTGTTCAAATGCCTTTTATCCATACCAGTTGATCGCAATTTAATGTGCTCATGCAGCATGACTTTGCGCGAAGGCTGGCTTACAACAGACCCGAAAGTGGTATGCAGGCCCACCCTGAAACGACGGCCCGGCCGTCCCTGGAAGGATTTCATGCGCATTCACTCGCTGGCGCGTCACCGATCCAATAATCCATGGCTGTTTTGCCTGACCACTGGCCTGGCAATGTGCCTGACCACTTCAGCAGCAAGCGCAGCCAGCTGGCTCGTCCACGATATCGCGGAGTTCACTACCGCCGCCTCGGCGCTGCAGCCTGGCGATGAGATCGTGCTGGCTGACGGCACCTGGACCGATGCCCGGCTGCTGCTGAAGGGCCAGGGCACGGCAGCCGCGCCGATCGTGCTGCGCGCGCAGACCGCCGGCAAGGTCGTCCTCAGCGGACGCTCGGACCTGCGCCTGGCCGGGAGCTACCTGCAGGTGTCCAACCTGGTGTTCCGCAACGGCTATGCGCCGGGTGATGCGGTGGTGGCGTTCCGCGAGTCGAGCAAGGCCGTCGCCAGCAACAGCCGCGTCACCGGCCTGGTGATCGATGACTACGCCAACCCGGATGGCAGCGACCAGGACTACTGGGTATCGCTGTATGGCAGCAACAACCGGTTGGATCACAGCCAGTTGCGCGGCAAGACCAACGCCGGGCCGACCGTGGTGGTGGTGCGCGATGCCACCCAGGGCCTGGACAACCAGCACCGTATCGACCACAACTGGTTCGGGCCGCGCCCGGCGCTGGGCGTCAACGGGGGCGAAACGATCCGCGTCGGCACCAGCGACAGCTCACTGAGCGATTCCAACAGCACGGTGGAGAACAACTGGTTCGAAGGCTGCGACGGCGAGACCGAGATCATCAGCAACAAGTCCGGCGGCAACACCTACCGCGGCAACGTGTTCTACCGTTCGGCCGGCGCATTGACCCTGCGCCATGGCAACGGCAACCGGGTGATCGACAACGTCTTCCTCGGCGATGACAAGGCCGGCACCGGCGGCGTACGCATCATCAACGCCGACCAGACCGTCAGCAACAACTACTTCGAGCGGCTGGCCGGGTCCAGCAACCGTTCGGCGTTGGCGGTGATGGATGCGCAGGCCAGACCTCCGCTGTCCGGCTATGCGCCTGTGGTGAATGCCACGATCAATCGCAACACCTTCGTGGACGTGGCGAAGATCAGTTTCGGCGTCGGCCACGATGAAGCCAAAGGCATCGTGGTCGCCGCCAGCAGCAGCCGCTTCACCGGCAACCTGATCGTCAACCGCAACAGCAGCAACCCACCAACTGCCGCCAGTTCGCTGGCCGGCATCGACTTCAGCGGCAACGTGCAGTCGCCGGCAGCCAGCACCGTGTTCCCGGGAGGCGTAGAGGGCCGTGGCGTCAGCCTGCAGCAGGCTGCCAGCGGATTGTGGGTGGCTACGCCTGCCCTGCCCGACGTGGGCGCCGATCCTGCCCTGGCGATGACCGCGCGCGAGGCGACCGGCGTCGACTGGTATCCCAAGGTGGGCGAAGTTGCCCTGTCACGCACCCGCAATGGAGTTGATCGATGAGGTTGCAGCCGCTGTTCGTTTCCCTGGCCCTGGCCGCCCCCTTCGCCCTGCTGCCGACCGCGTCGCTGCTCGCAGCGCCCGCTGCCGCTGCGCGGCAGGCCGACACCGCGCCGGTGCTGGTCACCGCTGCGCACTGGCAGCAGATGGCCAGCGAAGGCAGCCGCTACCCGTGGTTCGCCAAGGAGCAGGCGCGCACCGAGGCAACACTGAAGAAGATGATGAAGGCCGGCATCGACGTGCCGGTGCCCAGGGACAAGGGCGGCGGGCGCACCCATGAACAGCACAAGCGCAACTACCAGGCACTGTTGGCGGCGGGCACGCTGTACCGGTTGACCGGCGACAGGGCCTACGTGGACTACGCGCGCGACATGCTGCTGCAGTACGCCCAGCTTTACCCCACGCTGGGCCCGCACCCGGAGGGTCGCGGCCAGATTCCCGGCCGCGTGTTCTGGCAGGTGCTCAACGATTCGGTGTGGCTGGTCAACGCCATCCAGGGCTATGACGCGATCCGTGACGCGCTGTCCGCCGAGGACCGCGACACCATCGAATCGAAGGTGTTCCGGCCGATGGCCGAGTTCCTCGTCAGCGAACCGAAGAACTACGACCAGATCCATAACCACGCCACGTGGGCGGTGGCCGCCACCGGCATGACCGGCTACGTGCTGCGCGACCAGGAACTGGTGGAGAAGTCCCTGCGCGGCAGCCAGAAGGACGACAAGTTCGGCTTCCTGCGGCAGATCGACCTGCTGTTCTCGCCCGATGGCTACTACGAGGAAGGCCCCTACTACCAGCGCTATGCACTGGCGCCGTTCCTGCTGTTCGCCAACGCCATCGAACGCAATGAGCCGCAGCGGAAGATCTTCGCGCGTCGCGATGGCGTGCTGCTGAAGGCGGTGGATGTGCTGGTGCAGTCCAGCTATGGCGGCCTGTTCTTCCCGATCAACGATGCGATCCTGGACAAGGGCATCGACACCGAAGAGCTGGTGGCCGGCATCGGCATCGCCTATGCGCGCACCGGTGATGACCGCCTGCTGTCGGTGGCCCAGCAGCAGAAACGCCTGCTGCTTTCGCCCGAAGGCCTGCAGGTGGCGCAGGCACTGGCCGCCAACAAGGCCAAGCCCTTCGACTACCGCCCGATGCTGCTGCGCGATGGCCCCGACGGCGACCGCGGCGGCCTGGCGATCCTGCGCATGAACGGCGAACGCGGCCAGGCACTGGTGCAGAAGGACACGATGCAGGGCATGGGACACGGCCACTTCGACAAGCTCAACTGGCTGTTCTACGACAACGGCAACCCGGTGGTGACCGATTACGGCGCCGCCCGCTTCCTCAACGTGGAAGCCAAGCGCGGTGGCATCTACCTGGCCGAGAACCGCAGTTGGGCCAAGCAGACCGTGGCCCACAACACCCTGGTGGTGGACGAGCAGAGCCACTTCAACGGCGACTGGAAGCGTGGCGAGGCGCATGCCCCGCAGGTGCGCTTCTTCCAGGCCGACGCCGATACCCAGATTGCCTCGGCAACGATGCGCGATGCCTATCCCGGCGTGGCGTTCACCCGCACCCAGGCGCTGCTGCGCCACCCCGACCTGGGCCTGCCGGTGGCGCTGGACCTGCTGCAGGTGCACGGCGACAAGGCCGCGCGCTACGACCTGCCGCTGCACTTCAACGGCCACATCGTCACCACCGGCTTCGAGGCCGAGCACTTCCCCAGCCAGCGCCCGGTGCTGGGCAAGGACAACGGCTACCAGCACCTGTGGCTGGATGCACGCAGCAAACCCGGCAGCGAGCCGCGGTCGCTGGCGTGGCTGCTGGACGGGCGCTTCTACACCTACCGCTTCGGCAGCAGCGCGCCGGCGCAGGCGCTGCTGGTGGAAAGCGGCGCGAACGATCCGGAATTCAACCTGCGCCGTGAGACTGCCCTGCTGCAGCGCGTGGACGGCCAGAAGGACGTCACCTTCTTCAGCGTGCTGGAGCCGCATGGCGAGTACAACGGCACCGCCGAGTACGTGCATGGCGCCGACAGCCGCATCAGGGAGATCGTGCGTACCCGCGGCAGCGATGCCGAGGTGATCGAGCTGCGCCTGGCCAGTGGCGCGCGCATCGCCCTGGGTGTCGCCGATAACAGCGCCACCACGAGCGAGCACAGCGTGACCGTCGACGGCCACGTCTACCGCTGGAACGGCAGCCATGCGCGCCTGGACCGCAGCAAGGGTGACGGCAAATGAACGGCCCTGCGGTGGTGGCCAAGCTGCGCAAGGTGCCGGTGCGTTCAGCCGTGCGCTGGCTGATCGTGGGCCTGATTGCCGTGGCCACGGTCATCAACTACATCGACCGCAACGCACTGGCGGTGATGTGGCCGGAAATCGCCAGGGAAGTGGGCGCGACCAAGGATGACTACGCCCTGCTGGTGACGGTGTTCATGCTGTTCTACGCCGCCGGCCAGTTCCTGTTCGGCCGCCTGTTCGACATGATCGGCACGCGCCTGGGTTTCGCCCTGTCGATCAGCGTGTGGTCGATCTCCATCGCCCTGCACTCGATCACCCATTCGATGCTGTCCTTCAGCCTGGTGCGGGCGATGCTGGGCATCAGCGAGGCCGGTGCGTGGCCGGGCGCGGTGAAGGCCAATGCCGAGTGGTTCCCGGCGCGCGAGCGCGCATTGGCGCAAGGCGTGTTCAACGCGGGTGCGTCGATCGGCGCGATCGTGTCCGCACCGGCCATCGCCGGCTTGTACCTGTGGCTGGGCTGGCGCGGCACCTTCGTGCTGGTCGGTGCAATCGGTTTCCTGTGGCTGCTGCCATGGCTGTTTGTCTACCGCGCCGGCCCGGACAAGCACCCGTGGGTGAGCGATGCCGAGCGCCGGCTGATCCAGGAAGACCAGGCCGGGCAACAGGCGGTGGTGGCGCCGAAGGCCAGCGTTCGTGAGCTGCTGGCCCACCGGCAGAGCTGGGGCATGCTCGCCTGCCGCTTCCTGCTGGACCCGATCTGGTGGCTGTTCGTGTCCTGGCTGCCGATCTACCTGGCTGAAACCTTCGGCTTCGACATCAAGCAGATCGGCCTGTTCGCCTGGGTGCCGTTTGTCGGCGCGATGCTGGGCAGCCTGAGTGGTGGCTGGTTGTCCGGGCGCCTGATCCGCGCCGGGCACAGCGTGGACCGCGCCCGCAAGCTGTCCATAACGCTGGGCTGCGTGGTCATGGCTCCTGCCCTGCTGGGTGCCGTGCTGGCCAACCAGCCGCTGCTGGCGGTGCTGGCAATCGCTGCGGTGCTGTTCGGCTTCCAGGTGGCCATCGGCAACATCCAGACCCTGCCGGGCGACCTGTTCGACGGCCGCTCGGTGGGCACGCTGGCAGGCCTGGGTGGCCTGGCTGCCGTGGCCGGCACCTTGATCACCACTTGGCTGGTGCCGGTGCTGACCCGCCACTCCTATGCCCCGATCTTCATCCTCGTTGCCGCCCTGGTGCCGCTGTCGCTGGCCGCGCTGTGGTGGTGGACCGGCCCGATCCACAAGCTCGACCGCCGCGGCGGTTGAGCCTGCATTTCTCTTCAATTCCCCCGCAAACCAAGGAGTTTTCCGCATGTCGTTCCAGGACAAGGTGGCCATTGTCACCGGCGGTGGCCGCGATATCGGTCGCGCCGTTTCGATCAAGCTGGCTGCCGCCAGTGCACGCGTCTGCATCAACTACGCCAATGACGAGGCCAGTGCCCAGGAAACGCTGGCACAGATCCATGCGGCCGGTGGCCAGGCCATCGTGCATCGCGCCGACGTCACCGACGCCACGGCCGTCGCCGGCCTGGTCGCTGCGGCACAGGCCGCGTTCGGCGAGCACATCGACCTGCTGGTGAACGTGGCCGGTGGCATGGTGCAGCGCCGGCCGCTTGCCGACATCGACCCGGTGTTCTTCCACACCGTGATGGACCTGAACCTCACCTCGACCTACCTGACCACCCACGCGGTGGTGCCGCACATGCGCGAAGGCGCGGCCATCGTCAACTTCGCCTCGCAGGCAGGCCGTGATGGCGGCGGCCCGGGCGCATCGATCTACGCCACCGCCAAGGCGGCGGTGATGACCTTCACCCGCGCCATGGCGAAGGAGCTGGGGCCGAAGGGTATCCGGGTGAACGCGCTGTGCTGCGGCATGATCGCCACCCGCTTCCACGATGAATTCACCAAGCCGGAAGTACGCACGGCCGTTGCCGGCGCCACCCCGTTGCGCCGCCAGGGCGCGCCGGACGAAGCCGCCGACGCTGCGGTGTTCCTGGCCTCGGATGCGGCGGCGTTCATCACCGGCGCGAATCTGGACGTCAACGGCGGCACCTACTTCTCCTGACACCTGACCGGACTCCTGCCCATGCAGCGCTGGACACTTCTGTTTTCATTGACGCTCTGCTCCGCCATGACGGCGCCCGCTGCGTGGGCCGCACCCGTGTGGGTCACTGCCTGGACGGCCGCGCCCGCGCCCGACCGCAAGGACGGAACGTCCGATGCGCCCGTACAGTTCGCCGCACAGACCGTGCGCCAGGACATGCGTATCGGCAGCCGTGGCGATGCGCTGCGGCTGCGCATCAGCAACGAGCTCGGCACGGCGCCCTTGCGGGTCGAGGACCTGCGTGTGGGAGTGAAGGACGGCAAGGCCGCACCGCTGCCGGTAACGGTGGATGGCCGCGCAGTCATCGAGGTGCCGGTCGGAGCCGCGCTGCTGAGCGACCCGGTGCGGATGCCGGTGGTGGCGCTGCAGGAGATCAGCGTGAGTGCCTATTTCCCGCAGCCCACCCGCCCCGCCGTGCGCCGCACCGAGCTGCGGGTCGCAGATGGCAGGCAGACAGCCGTCGCCGACAGCGTGCGGCTGAGCTACCAGCAGAACGTGTTCTCGGCAGTGATGGTGCAGCGTGATGATCGTCCCCAGGTAATCGTGGCGCTGGGCGATTCCATCACGGAAGGCGCCACCGCACGCCGCGGCACCTTCAACCAGTGGCCGGAGCGATTGGCGCAGCGCCTGCAGCAGGCCTGCCCGAACCGGTTCGTGGTACTCAACCAGGGCATCAGCGGCAACAAGCTGCTTGACCATGGCCGCAGCCACAGTGCGCTGTCACGATTGGATCGCGATGTGATCGCGGTGGCCGACGCCGATCAGGTGATCCTGTTCGAAGGCATCAATGACATCCGCCACGGCGGTGGCGCGCAGCCGCTGCCTGGACGCAATGCGGCGGACATGCTGCTGGGCTATCAACAGGTTGCGGCGCGGCTGCATGCGCACGGCATCCGCGCCTGGCTGGGTACGTTGACCCCGTTCGGCGGTTCCGAGCGCTACGAGCCCGTGTCCGCCGCCACCCGCACCACGATCAACCAGTGGGCACGCGGCGGCAACAGCGGCTTCGACGGCATCATCGATTTCGATGCCGCGCTGCGTGACCCGAAGGCAGCCGAATCGTTGCCCAACGAGATCACCCGCGACCATCTGCATCCCAACGACGAAGGCTACCGGCGCATGGCCGATGCCATCGATCTGCGCATGCTGGGCTGCACCACCCCCGAGTGAGAGAGAACCGATGAGCCGCGTCATTTGTTTCGGTGAGTTGCTGCTGCGCCTGGGCGCACCCGGTCGTGAACTGCTGCTGCAGACGCCGCAGCTGCAGGTTCATGTGGGAGGTGCCGAGGCCAATGTGGCGGTCTCGCTGGCCAGCCTGGGCCACGATGTGCAGATGGTCAGCACGGTACCCGGTAACGCGCTGGGCCGGCATGCTGTGGCCGAGCTGCGGCGGCATGGCGTGGGCGTGGCCGCCGTGCGTGAAGTGGAGGGTGATCGCATGGGCCTGTACTTCCTGGCGACCGGGGCGGTGCAGCGCGCCAGTGAAGTGGTGTATGACCGGGCCGGTTCTGCATTCGCAAACCGCAATGCCAGTGACCATGCGTGGCCCGCCCTGCTGTCCGGCGCGCACCTGTTGCATGTCTCGGGCGTGAGTCCGGCGCTGGGCGCCAACGTGGCCGAGTCGGTGCTGGGTGCCGTGCGTGCGGCTCGCGCGGCCGGAGTGCAGGTGTCCTTCGACGGCAATTATCGTCCCTCACTGTGGCGACGCTGGGATGGCGACGCAGCGGCGATCCTGCGCGAGGTCTTCGCCGAGGCCGACATTGTCTTTGCCGATCATCGGGACATCGAACTGGTGCTGGGGCTGCACTTCGCGCAGGACGATGCGGTCGCCCGAACCGAGGCCGCTGCGGCCGCTGCCTTTGCCGCGTTCCCGCACCTGCGGTGGCTGTCCTGCACCCAGCGCGAGGTGATCAGCGCCGACCATCACGTGCTCGGTGCGCTGCTGCTGGGACGCGATGGAACCCGCGCGCAGGCCGCTCCGAGGCCGCTGCCCGGCATCGTTGATCGCATCGGCGGTGGCGATGCGTTTGCCGCCGGCATCCTGCACGGATTGCTGTCCGGGCTCGACGCAGAACACACCGTGCGCTTCGGACTGGCCGCAGGCGCGTTGAAGCACGCCATTCCCGGCGACTTCAGCCCTGCCCGCGAAGCTGAAGTCCGGGCACTGATGGAGAGCCACCCGTTCGACGTTCGTCGCTGATCTCCCCCCGGGAGAATCCCGCTAGAATCCAACGGGCGCCGGAATCGCGCAGGGATCGCCCATGGATTACACCGGATACACGCGCAAGTTTCCCAACAACCGCCCACTGAATGCGTTTGATCGCGAGCACCGCCTGCTGCAGAAGAAGCGGCTGGATGTCGTGCCGCTGGCACAGCTGTGCGTGGTGAAAATGAATTCGAACGGCCTGGTTTCGGTGGATCGCTGGTTCGCCGCGCGTGGCTTTGCAGCCCTGCTGGGCGCGATCGGCATTGCCTTCGGGCTGGGCGGCGTGCTGATGCTGCTCTGGTTGCTGATCGTGAACAGGCTACCCAACGAAAATGGCCTGTGGGAGGCGATATTCATCGGCATGGCGATGCTGGCCGCCTTCACTGCAGCGAGCATCTGGGTGGCTTGCCTCGAGCTGTTCCGCTGGACCTACTATCCGATCGCGCTCGATCGCAAGCACCGGCAGATACACGTGTTCCGGCTGGATGGCACCACCCTCAGCGTTCCCTGGGACCAGGTCTATTTCACGCTTGGCCGCGGAACGGGAACCTTCGGATGGTACAACTGGGATGTCCGCGGACTGATCCTGGACGCGGATGGCGTCACAATACGGGAGACGTTCGCGTTCTGCATCGCGACCTCTCGCATCGAGAACGCACATGCCCACTGGGAGTTCCTGCGGCGCTACATGGAAGAAGGACCGGCAGCCGTCGTGGACGCGGTGCACTGCTGCATGCCGCTGGACGGCAAGCGCGAGAGCTTCGCGTCCGGCAAGGAGCGCATCTTCGCCGAAGACGCGCAGCTCCCGGGTTTCATGTGGCTCACGATGCTGCCACTCAACTACCTGCACACGATCATGCGCTGGGTGGTGATGCAGACCAGCAGGATTCCGCGGTTTCCGCCGGACATCGAGGCGCGCCTGACACCGGACGCCGGTGATCCCTGTGTCCGCGACGCTTCGATCAATCCACCGGACCTGCGCTGACCCAGCGTTGCGTCCGGCAACAGCACGTGGGAATCCCGCGTCATAGGCAGGCGCGTCCTCACAACGCCAGCAGCCACGCTTCCAGTGCGCGTGTGTCCCGCATGTCGCCGTCATAGCGACGATCCGGAACATGCGGTTCATTGGAACCGCGCACCCGGCCTCGGAAAACCTTCATCGGTACGGAAATCCTGGCCAGGCCGCTCGGCAGCCGCTCCGGCCTGACATCCATGTAGAGGCTGTCGGCCGAAGTCTCGACGCCGACCTGCATCGCGCCCAGCCGTTTCCACAGATCCAGTGCATCCAGGCAGGCCGAGCCGCAGGAGGCATCGGCCACGATCACCACCCTGCCCCTGCGCAGCGGAGCGGCCGGGCCTGCGGTTGCAGCTGTATCTGCCCTGGCCTCGGATGGCTCGCGCCACACTGCCTCACCCCGGCCGCGTGCCCGTGCCATGCCCGCCGTCACCGATTCCAGCATGCGACGCAGCTCTGGCGACGCATCGGGCGCCTGCACCAGCTTCTGCAGGAAGCCGCGCAACTGGGCGATGTTGGCCTCGGAGGTCCGCCACTCCACCCAGCTGGTATCGGACAGCGCGTCCACGGCGGCACGGCCCCAGATCAATCGCGCCAGTTCGATGCTCCATTGCGAAGCACCGCCACTGTTGCCACGCACATCCAGCACGACCGACGGTGCCTGCTGCAGTGCTGCGGCTTTTGGAGCAAGCTGCTCGAGCAGCGCGGTCAGTTCCTTGAAGTTCTGCTCCGTAGGGTCGGCATTGAAGCTGCTGGTGGTGATCCAGTAGCCGCCATCGGGCATGATGTGCCAGCCATTGGCCGGGCGGAAGCTGCGACGGGTATCGGCCAGGCGCGCCTTGCGCTGTGCCGCCTGCAGTGGCTGCCACTGCAGCGCGTAGGGCTTCTCGTGTCCATCCACCTGAAAAACGCAGCTGCGCAGCGTGGGCACGAACGGATTGCCCTGCTCCAGCAGCACTTCGCCGCCACCCTGGATGCGGCTGGCCTGCAGGTTCCAGCGCCCGCTGAAGCCACCCACCCGGCGCGCAGCCAGTGTCTGCGCATCGATGCCGTCACAGGACAGCAATCGAGCCCCCAGCGGCGGATGGCCCGGACCACCGTCCACGGTCATGACCACCTGCGCATCACCGTCGAAACCGGTCAGGAACCCCGGCCACTGCGTTGGAAGATCGGGAGCGTCGGCAAGCGCGTTGAGGCTGACGTGGCCGTCATTGAAGGAGGCTGCGTAACCCTTCATCGCCCACCAGTAGCCTGCGAAGCTGTCGACATTGGCCGCGCGCGAGCGGGCAAGCGCCGAGGCGGCCTCCAGCTGCGGAACGAAACCCGGATTCCGCAGATCCACGGCGCCCGGATGGCTGCCGCGCATGGCGGCGTCGGCAGCGTCCAGATCCTTCAACAGCGTGTCCGACCAATCGCTCGGCGCGCCTTCCGCGGTGGGCGCCGCAAGCACCGCACCGAGCAGCAGCCCTGCAATGACCATGGATTCATCCCTTTGCCGGAACAAACGCCAGTCTCGCAGTTTTCCAGCCTGGCGTACCGCACCCGCCGCAACGGGCGCGGCCTTCCATCAATGCAGCGGCAGCTTCAGCATCGACGGCGCGTTCGCCGGTGAACTGAAGGTCACCGTGCCACCCAACTGGCTGATGCCTGCATAGCGCAGGTCCACGGTGTCCATCACCAGGGTCAGGCGACTGCCGGCCGGCACGTCCCAGCTGCTGGCTTCCAACCGCAGGTCGATGGTCTTCGCTTGCCCCGGCGTGGCACCCCGCAGCGTATAGGGCTTGTGGCTGATCAGCTGGCCATTGCCCAGCACGTCTTCGGCATAGAGATAGGCATACAACGTGGTGTCGGCGCGGCTTGGCGTGACCGTCATCCGCACTTCCGGCGCGCCATCCAGCCGGCGTGCACTCCAGTAGACCGGCCCTTGCCAGACGCCCGCGGCGTTGCGCCCGACGAACGGCACATAGGCGCCCGGTGGCAGGTTGATCATCTGCAGCGCGCCGGACGCCATCACCACGCCCGAGTTGGCGGCCGTCAGCAGGCCGCTGCCGATGCGGTAGCTCCAGCCGGTGCCGCCACCGTTCGCCACCAGTCCACCGGTGGGCTGCAACAGCCCGCTCGGCGCGGTCAGCCCGTAGCTCACCGCGCCCGTCCGCGTAGCCTGCCAATCCGGATAGTGGCTCCAGCTGCCCTTCTGCGACTTCAGCTGCACCGCAGGCTGCCGGTCGATGCCGTTGGCCACCCCCTTCAGGTAATGGTCGAACCAGTCGCCCACCGAATCGTAGACCTCGTTGGGAACACCCAGTGCGCCAAAGGCTTCGTTGAGCGCGTGATCGCCGTGGCGCAACTGCAGCTGCTTGGGGCCCTTCAGGCGGTTGAAGAAATCGACCAGCTGGCCCGGCGGGAACAGGCTGTCGTTGAAGGCGTTGGCCAGGAACACCGCTGGCTGGTTGGCGTTGATCTCGTCGATGCTGGCCCCGGGGCTGCGCTGCGCCGCCACCGGCAACAGCGAGTCCACCGCGCCCTGGTAGTTGCCGACCAGCACATTGCGATTGATGGTGGACAGCTCCGGTCCCGGGCGACCGGTGGCCAGGCCTGCGGCAACCAACAGCGCGATGCCCTGTGCGCTGGGGGTGTCGTTGCTGTACAGCGAGGCCTGCAGGTCGGCCCATCCACTCAGTGCAGCCACTGCCTTGATGCGCGGATCGCGTGCGGCCGCCAGCAGGCTGGTGCCGGCCCCATAGGAGATGCCCGATACGCCGATTCGTGACGGGTCGGCGCGGGTGTTGTCCAGCGCCCAGTCAATCAGTGCACTGACGTCCTCCACCGTGGCCGGCCCGGCGATGTCGATGCTGCCGCCGGACTCCCAGAAACCACGCGAGCTGTAGCTGATGACCACATAGCCGCGACGGGCCAACGACTGCGCCACGCCCACGTACTCCACGCTGGGCACGGCCCAGCTGCTGGGCATCACCAGCAGCGGATACCGTCCGCTGCCCGCGTCCTGCGGTTCGATGACGAAGGCCCCGAGAGGCGTTCCATCCCAGCTGGGAATGGTGCGATGGGTGGTCTTGACCGTGGCCGCCCAGGCGGTGGGCGCCAGCCCGGTCAGCAGGATCAACAGCAGCACTACCTTGCGCATCGTGGTCTCTCCCCGTCGGTGGTGGTGGTGCAATGGATCGGACCGTACCAATGCGAATGGTGGGTGGCACCTTGCGACGCAGCATGGCGCTTTCGAAGCCGGCGGCCGGGTGGGTCGATGCAGGATCACATTCAGGCGCGGTGGATCACCCACGCCACCAGGCCCGCAAGTGGCATCAATGCAAGTGTGGCAACGACGCCCAGGCATCCGGACACCCCGCGGTGCGGCGCGGACGCCTGTGGATGCGATCGCAGCCAGGCGGCATGACAGGCCCTGCAGTAGAAGCGCTGCTTCCCAGCGCGCCAGGCGCCACTGGTACGTTCGTCATGGAGGGCGGCGTTGCCGCAGCGCCCACACTTGAAGCTGCGATGGGGCGGGCGTCTCTGTCGACGCAGCGCAGCCACGATTGCAACCCCGATCAGGGCAGCTGCGGCGCCCCCTGCAAGCAGTTCACTGTGGATCATTCGCCTTGCTCGATCCTGCGGTTTCCGGTCCTGCTGCGCAGGATATCGAGTCGTACACCCCCTGCGCTACGACGCCCTAGCACGCGCGCATGTCACCCACGCGCCGCCTGATTTGACACATCACCAGTGCTTGCGGGCTGTCACAGCTTCGTCTTTTCGTCATTGACCGAAAGGCGACAGCTTGTGACGCTTGCGACACCGCAGGGCCTGCATGGCCCCACCGTGCGGTCAGGTCCCACCGCAATCCGTAGCCCCCGTCCCCGCAACGCCCTCCCATGACTTCGCCCCGGCCTGGTCGTGGCGGACGGCTGCGCCCTGAACTTCTGCTGGAGAACCGCAATGCGCCTTGCAAGCTTCTTCTTCGCGTTCGTCCTCAGTGCCTTCGCCGGCGCTGCCCAGGCCCAGGTCGTCACCCTCAACAAGGGTGGCTTCGTGCTCACCTACGACTGCAGCATCCACAGCGCCACCCGCTACGAATACACCCTGACCGCAGACACCGGTTCGGCCGCGCGCCCGTCCAGCTTCTACAAGGATCCGGACCTGCCGGCAGGCTGCCTCGGCCAGACCAGCACCGCCTCCTACGCCAGCATCACGTCCGGCTATGACCGCGGCCATCTGGTGACGTCCAACCACATGGACTACAACGCGACCTACATCCGCCGCGCCAACTACATGACCAACATCGTTCCGCAGGTGTCCAGCTTCAACCAGGGCATCTGGGTGAAGGCCGAGAACGTGGCCGAGTGCTACCGCGACATCGCGCCGGTGGATGTCTATGGTGGCGTGGTCTACGGCGACGCCTCCAACGACTACTTCCTTTCCAGCCACGGCATCCCGACGCCGGAGTTCTTCTGGAAGACCATCATCACCCGTGACCCGAACACCGGCACCGCCAAGGCGATCAGCTGGATCATTCCCAACGAAGCCAATCTGGGCAGCCTCGACAGCTATCTGGTGACCATCGCCGATCTGGAGGAGCTGCTGGGTGCGAGCTACGTAGCGATCAACGCACCGGCCTCGCTGAAGAACATGCTGCCGCCCAGCACCTGGCCGCAGCCGGCGGGCTGTGACCTGGGCTGACCGGCCGACCGGGAATGGGTGGCACCCAGTCCGGGTGCCACACAGGGATGGCTGTGGGAAAATGGCAGGCAATTGCACCACTGCATTGCCCCCTGGAGCTGTAGATGTCCCGTTTCCCGTTTGATGCCGTGCTGTTCGACTGCGACGGCGTACTCGTCGATTCCGAGCCGCTGGTCGCCCGCGTTCTCTCGGAAATGCTGACCGCACGCGGCTGGTCGCTGACCCCTGCGCAGGCGGGTGAAGTCTTCCTCGGCCAGTCCGTGGCCCATCTGGCAGGGCTGATCGCAGAGCGCACCGGCAAGCCGTTCACCGAGGAATGGCTGGAGGAGTTCCGCCAGCAGCGCAACCGGGCACTGGAACGTGACCTTGAAGCGATCCAGGGGGCACCCGAGGCCGTGCGTGCGATCGCTGCGGCCACCGGCGGGCGGATCGCCTGCGCTTCCGGTGCCGACCTGCACAAGGTGAAGCTGCAGCTGGGCAAGGTCGGCATCCTTGATGCCTTCGGTGCCCATGTGTTCAGTGGCCAGGACATGCCGCGCACCAAGCCGCACCCGGACGTGTATCTGGCTGCAGCTGCAGCGCTGGGCGTCGACCCGACGCGCTGTGCAGTGATCGAGGACACCGTCACCGGCGCCACTGCGGGCGTTGCCGCAGGCGCCACCGTGTTCGGCTTCAGTGAGGGTGGCCCGCACCACAGTACGCCCGAAGCCCTGCGCGCAGTCGGTGCAAAGGTGATTTTCCAGCGCATGGACCAGCTGCCGGGCCTGCTTGCAGCCTACGCGGTGGACGCCGTCGCCTGACCCTGCTCAGCCCGCAGTGCCCAGTGCGGCGCTGCGGCGCTTTCCGGCGTAGTGCAGCGCGAACAGGTACAGGCCGGTGAACAGTTGCAGGAACAGCGGCGGCAGCGGCGAATAGGTGATCCACGCTGCAGGTTCGCCCTGCCCCAGCCCGCGAACGGCGAAGTTGGCGATCACTGCCAGGGTGAACACGATCGAGGTCCAACGATGCACGGGCCGTGCCCAGCCACTGCGGCTCATTGCCGGCGCCTCGCTTCGGAACGGGCTTCGATCATCTTCCAACCATTGCCTGATGGGTCACGGAATCCGGCGTCGACGGCGCCATAGCGCTCGATCGGCTCCTGGGTGAATTCCACACCCTGTGCCAGCCATTGCGTGTAGCGCGCCTGGCAGTCATCCACGGCCAGCACCAGCGGCGGCATTGCGCCCTTGGCCACCAGCTGCTGCAGCGCAAGCGTGGTAGCGGCGTCGTGGGTGGGCGGGCCTGGCACGAACAGGCCCAGCTGGAAACCGTCCTGGCCCGGGCTGCGTACCGTCAGCCATCGGTAGCTGCCATTGCGTACGTCGGTATGCACTTCGAAGCCGAGCTTGCCGACGTAGAACGCCAGCGCCTCATCCTGGTCGCGCACATACAGGCCGACCGTGTTCACAGTGTTCGTCATGGGACCTCCCTCAGGTAGGGTCCACGTTAGCAACCGCCTCGCGGCGGCGCTTCTCCAAAACTGCGATCTTCAGGTCCGGGCGCTGCGCGGCGCGTGCATGGCATTCCGGCACGCTGGCCGACGCCGCCTGGCCCGCACGCTCACGCTCACGCACATTGCCCGGGCTGTCACCGGTGATGTCACGGAAGATGCGGCCGAAGGTACCCAGACTGTTCCACCCGGTCTGCGCGGCGATTTCGGTGACCGGCAACTCGGTGTCACGCAACATCGCCACGGCCCGTTCGATGCGCCGGCTGAGGAGATAGCGGTGCGGTGGCAGCCCGAAGGCCTGCTTGAACGAGCGGGCGAAGTGCGCCGGCGACACCGCACTGACCTCGGCCAGGCGCGCGACCGGCCATTCCTCATGGCTGGCGCGGTCCATCCGGTCCTTGGCACGCAGCAGGCGCCGCAGCAGTTCGGGGCTCTGGTTCATGGCACCACCGCCTGGGCCAGGTAGTGGCGTGCCGCGTGCCGCGCCTCAGCGGCCTGCTCGACCAGCCAGTCACGCAATGCAATGACCTTGGCACTGCCATTTCGCGCCGTGGGTGCCACGAACCAGAAGCTGCGACCGTCGCTGGCGACACCCGGATGCGCCTGCACCAGCCGCCCGCTGTCCAGCTCGGCCTGGAAAAGGATCGGCGAACCAATGGCGATGCCTTGCCCGGCGATCGCGGCGCCGACATCCAGATGTTCGACGGCAAAGGGCGCGACGAAACTCTCCGGTGGCGGCGGTGGAATGTGTCCGTGCGCGGCAAACCACAGGGCCCACCAGTCCGGCCGCCCGAGCAGGGGAATCTCCAGCGCGCTGCTGCCCAGCCCACGCGCCTCGTGCAGCAGCGCCGGCGCACACAACGGTGTGAACACGCTGGGAAACAAGGGAGTTGCCTGAAGACCCGGCCATTCGCCCTGGCCATTGCGGATGGCGGCATCGAAGTGACCGGCAGCCAGATCCTGCGGCGCTGCCGACAGGTCCAGTTCCAGCACGAAATGCCGGTGGCGGGCGCGGAACGTGCCCAGCCGCGGCGTCAGCCAACTGGTGCCCAGCGTCGGCAGCACGGACAGGCGCAGTCGCGCCGCATCCCTGTCAGCGGCGCGCATGAAGCTGGCGCGCAGTGCATCGAATGCCCGGGTCGCCTCCTGGGCGACGCTGGCACCCGCCGCCGTCAGTTCCACGTGCTGTGCGTGGCGCAGGAACAGGCAGATGCCGGTCTGGGCCTCCAGCCGCCGCACGTGGTAGCTCACCGACGCCGCACTGGTGTCAAGCTCTTCGGCGGCGCGCGCGAAGCTGCCCAGCCGCGCCGCCGCCTCGAAGGCACGGATGGCGGCAAGCGATGGCAGCTGGCGTTGGGTGACCATAAGTGTGACTTAGCCTGAGCCCCGATATCTGCGTGGTCAATCCCCCTGGTACGCGCAACGATGGAGGCACCTTCGACAGGGGATCACGCACATGGATCGACGGCAGTTCCTGGCCACCCTGGCCGCCGCGGCGGCATCTACGGCGCTGCCCCCCGGGCGGGCCCTGCCCAGCCACGGCGAAGACTGGAAATGGTTGCAGGGCAACTGGCAGGTCCGGCACCGACGCCTGAAGGACCGCCTGGTCGGCGATACCCGTTGGGAGTCCTTCACCGGTTCCAGCGCGGTCTGGCTCACCCTGGGCGGACTCGGCACCATCGATGACAACGTCATGGCGCTGCCTTCGGGCCCCTACAGGGGCCTGGGCGTGCGTGCATTCGATCCGGTGTCTTCCACGTGGTCGATCTGGTGGATCGATGGCCGCAACCCTGCCCATATCGAAGCCCCTGTGCGCGGCGCTTTCAAGGGCGATGCCGGCAGCTTCCGCGGCACCGACCGGATCGACGGGCGCCCCATCGAGGTCTGGTTCCGTTGGCACGACATCCACGGCGAGGAGCCGTGGTGGGAACAGGCGTTCTCCGACGATGCCGGTGCGCACTGGGAAGTGAACTGGCGCAACTGGTTCCGCCGCACTGCTGCGGTCCCCTCTCCGCTTCCGAAGCTGCCGGATGCACCGGGCGATTTTGATTTCCTGGTGGGCCATTGGAACGTGCGCCATCGTCGCCTGCGCGCTCGGCTGGCAGGCAGCGATGCATGGGACGCGTTCAACGGCACCCTGCACAACTGGCCGGTCCTGGGAGGATTCGGCAACGTGGGTGACAACCTGATGGACATGCCTGGAGCGCCGCTGCGCGGCATGGGCATCCGCGCCTGGAATGCGGCGGAGCGGCACTGGCTGAGCTGGTGGCTGGATGGCCGGGAGCCGACCCGGATCGGCGCGCCACTGCGCGGTGGTTTCCAGGCTGGTGTCGGCCGCTTTTTCGGCGAAGACCAACACGACGGTCGAACAATCCGGACACGGGTGATCTGGTCACGCATCACCCCGCGTTCGGCGCGCTGGGAACAGGCGGCCTCGACCGATGGTGGACACAGTTGGGAAACCAACTGGGTCAGCGACTTCGAGCGACAGGCATGAAGGTGCTGCTGGCCGTGATGCTGCTGGTTGCTGCGTCGCCTCCCGCGTCTCCATCCAGGGTGCTGCGGATCGTCGGCCCCGCCGAGCGCTTCGCCCCGGGCGTTGCATCCACGCAATACGACGAGATTCGACTGACCTTGAGCCCGGATGGTAGAACCGCACTGTGGTTCAGCCGCAACCGGCCCGGCGGTCCAGGCGGGTATGACATCTGGGTCTCCCGCAACGATGGTCAGCGCTGGCGGCCGGCGATGCCGGTGCCGTTCAACTCGCCGGGGCGCGACTTCGATCCCGCCTTTTCCGCCGATGGCCGCGTGGTGTATTTCTGTTCGGATCGCGCAGGCGGCCAGGGCGGCGACGATCTGTACCGGGTCAGCATGGGGAGCGACGGTCGATTCGGGGAGCCGGTCAATCTTGGCCCGGCAGTGAACAGCGCGGCCGATGAATTCGCGCCGATGCTCTCGCCCGACGCAGCCACGCTGCTGTTCTCCAGCGATCGCGCAGGCGGTGCGGGTGGCCATGACCTCTACGTCGCAGCGATGGTCCGTGGCATGGCGCAGCCGGCACGGCCGCTGCCGGGAGACCTCAATACCGCAGCGCAGGAGTTCGATGCCACCTTCCTGGGCGACGGCCGGACGCTGGTGTTTGCCCGCGCCCTGGACTTCGGCAGTGCACCGGTACGCCAGTTCATCGCCTACGCGCGTGGAGACCGTTATGACGCGGGCCTTGCATTGCCCTCCCCCTTGAACGAGGCCTCCGGCGACAGCTACGGCGCGATGCTGGATGGCTCGCAACCCGACACCTTGACCTATTCGGCGCGGCGCGCGGACGGTGCAGGGTTGGACCTGTATCGCATCCGCTATCGGATGATGCACCCTTGAAGGTAGATGTTGTCGATTTTCGGCGCCCCGGTTCGTCGAGAGGATGAAACCCCAGGAGAAAACGCAGATGGCCTCACACCAGTCCCTTGCCTGCGCCTGCGGCCAGGTGCGCCTGACCGCCACGGGCCAACCCATTGCCACCCTCGAATGCTGCTGCGATAGCTGCCGCAAGGCCGGCGCCATGCTGCAGTCGATGCCCCGAGCACCGGACGTCCTGGGCCCGCACGGCCAGACGCTCTTCGTAATGCACCGCAAGGATCGCGTCAGCATCGATGCCGGACATGCCATGCTGCGCGCGTTGCGGTTGTCCAGCAAGGGCGGCAGCCGCCGCGTCGTGGCGGGATGCTGCAATACACCGCTCTTCCTGGAGTTCAGCGGTGGCCATTGGCTGAGCCTGTATGGCCTGTTGTGGCCGGCGTCGGCAAGACCCGCCGTGGAGATGCGGACGATGGTCAGTGATCTTCCTGACCCGTCTGTCCTTCCAGACGATGTGCCGAACCTGAAGACCCACTCGCTGCGGTTCTACGCCCGCCTGATGAAGGCGTGGATCGCCATGGGCTTCCGCAGCCCGCGCATCGAAGTCGCGGGAGATACCCATGTCTGAGCCCGAGCGGATCGAGATCGAGAGCATCACCACGCCCGGGCACATCCAGCGCGTGGATCGCGCCAAGTATCTCGCCATGCGCCATGCCTTGCTGCGGGCCCTGCCTGCGCAACCGCCCGGCCTGACCGTTGCGCAGGCAAAACAGGCACTGCTGCCACATCTGCCCGCCACCCTGTTCCCGGCAGGTGCCACCGCCGGCTGGTGGTTGAAGGCCGTGCAGCTGGACCTGGAAGCCAAGGGCGTGATCGAGCGCGTCGCGGGCAAGCCGTTTCGCCTGTTCAAGCACCTCGCGGCCGGCTGATCAGCGCTGCGCAGGCAGCTCCAGCCGGTGCTTGCGGCACAGGCGATACACCGTCACCCGCGATATCTGCATCTGCCGCGCACACTCGGAGACGTTGTAGCCGGTCTGGCGCAGGGTCTGCAGCAGCACATCGCGCTCGGCCTGCCCCCGTGCATCGTGCAGCATCGCCGCCGGCAGGACCGCCGCCGATGCGCCCAGCTCCAGGTCACGCTCACTGATCAGCTCGCCTTCGGCCATGATCGCTGCACGCTGCACACGGTTCAGCAGTTCGCGTACGTTGCCGGGCCAGTCGAAGCGCCGCATGGCCTGTACTGCGGCCGGTGCAAAGCCGCGTGCACGCACGCCGTGGCGCAACCGGAAGCAGCGCAGGAAGTGCTCGGCCAGCAGCTGCACGTCGGCACCGCGCTCGCGCAGCGGCGGCATCAGCAGGCGCAGCACATTCAGGCGGTAGTAGAGATCGCTGCGGAACCGCCCCTGCGCCACCGCGTGTTCCAGTTCGACGTGGGTCGCGGCAAGCACACGCACGTCTGCGCGCAGCGGCTGGCTGCTGCCCACGCGCTCGAAGGTTCCTTCCTGCAACACACGCAGAAGACTGGTCTGTGCCTCTGCCGGCAGATCGCCCACCTCATCAAGAAACACCGTTCCGCCGTGGGCCGATTCGAACACGCCGATCTGCCGCTTGTCGGCACCGGTGAACGAGCCACGTTCGTGGCCGAACAGCTCCGACTGCACCAGGTTGGCCGGAATCGCACCGCAGTTCACTGCAATGAAAGGCTTGCCGGCACGCCCCGACAGCGCATGCAGCGCGTGTGCGGCCAGTTCCTTGCCTGTACCGGTTTCACCGGTGACCAGCACCGGCAGCTCCACCGGCGCAAACTTGTGCAGCACCGTGCGCACTGCATGCAACGCGGCGCTTTCGCCAATCAGCGCGTGCGGTCCGTGCCCACCGCAGGTTGCGTCGACAGGCGGATCATCCGCGTCGAACTGCTGGCGCATTGCGCACACCAGGTCCTGCAGGCCGAACGGCAGCGTGAAGCGCGCGCAGCATCGCTGCAGCAACGGCAGCCAAGCCGGCGATGTGGGTCCGGCACCCGGTGGCAGTACCGCGAGCCAGGGTAGATGCTGGTGCTGCTCGATCCACGGCGCAAGCAGCTGCAGCGCGACCGCATCGAGATGGCGCAGATCGAGCACGGCGAGCAAACGATCGCGCCCACGCAGGCCAATTGCCATGGCGGGATCGGGATGGATGCTGCGCACATACCAGCCCGCTGCCGCCAGCGCACTGCGCTCGTTCGCCAGCGGCTCGCCAAACCAGAGCACGCAACGTGACGTAGAAGCCTCCGGGACCGCTGCCATGCTTCCCCCAGCATCCGGACACCGTCGGCGGACTATCAGGCAATCACCGGCGTGCCGCCCTCCGCCGGGACGTCTACGGCCACCGAGGTGGCCTTTGTTGGGCGGATCCTAGCGCTTCCCTAAACGGCGGCGCAATGAGCAGTGCGTCAAGAAATTCGAGGCTGAAGCTGCACCGTTGCAGACGGCGACGCCACCTGTAACACCGATGCGACAGTCGCCCGCCGCCCTTGCCCTGCGGTGCCTGGGGCTTCGAAATCCCAACAATTCCGCGACGTGCCTGTAACAGCATGGCAGCAGCCCGGTCAGGTGCTGCACGGTCACGACGTTGGCGGGTGGGCACTTCGAAGTTGGCACGGTTGATGCGTGGTTCCGCCGCACCCATCGCGGGAGATCGGCATGGACGGCACCACCCTGATTCGCGGCCTGGCCGCAGCACTGGCAACAGCCCTGCTGTCGGTTGGCGCCGACGCGTCCGCATCGGGCGCCCGCCAGGGCGTGAAGGCACAACCGGGCGAAATCGTCCTGTTGCGGGACGTCTCCGCGCGGCCGGCCTATCGCATGGCACCACCGGGCATGGCGCTGATAGCCGACCCGAAGCCACAGCGCGAGATCGCCGCTGCATTGGGTGTCGGCGGCACGACGACCGGCATGGACGAGTTGAGCGATGAGGACTATGCCGGCATGGGCGCCGGCCAGACCGCGTCCATCGCGGCGCCGGGCGGAACCACCGTTGAACGGGTCACCCAGCAGGCCTTGGGCGGCACGCTGGGCCGCAGTGGCGACGGCATGGTCGGCAGCAGCCTGGGGGGCGCCATGAGTGGGCCGCTCGGTGCGGTCGGCAGCAGCACCCGCGGTATCGCCGATACCGTGCGCGGCGCACTGGCCCAGTTCCCGCTGCAGGGCACGGCCCCGGCAGGTGGAAAATGAAGCCCGTGCACGGCGTGCTTCTGCTGCTCGCTGCCGCGCCCTCGGCGACCCGGGCCGATGACTACAGCGGCATGCTCGCCTATCTCGACGTGGCCCGGATCGACGGCCGCGCGCTGGCCGGGGCGAATGGCGCCATCGCCGTGAACCAGGCCGCCGGCGACCTCAACGTACAGGCCAACCTGCGGGGTATCGCCAAGGGCGATCGCGCCGACGTGGCGATCAATGCGCGGCAACTGCAGCAGGGCAACCGCGTGCTGTCCGGGCCGCTGCGGGCCACTGCATACATCGGCGGTGATGCACTGGCCGGTGCCAGTGGCATCGCGTCCATCAACCAGGCCAGCGGCATCGCCAACACGACGCTCAACGTCGTCAGCGCGACGCTGGCCAGACAGGGCATACGCGAAACCGACGATACGGCCTTGGCCGCCGAGGGTTCCGCTTTGGCAGGGGGGCGGGACGACACCGGTCGCGGCGTCGCGACGGGCACCCGCAGCGCCGGTGTAGCCAGCACCGCGCTGCGGGGATTCGACGGGGTCCTGCAACTCAATCAGATCGCGGGCAACGGCAACGATACGGCCAACGTGCTGGGCCTGGTCGTGCAGGACCGCCCGTGACAACCACCCAACCGATGCACCACCTGATGAGAGAGAGGGCACCATGAAAGCGACCGTCAAACAGACCATGCTCGCCATGGCGATTGCCACTGCCTCGACCGCCGCTGCGGCCAATGGCTGGGACAACCAGAACGCCAACGCGAACATCAACCACAACCACACCGTCAGCGAAACCCGCAACGATACGCACAACCACACCGACAACGACGTGCGCAACCGCACCGTCAACGTCAATGTGCAGAAGCACAGCAACATCCAGGCCGACGAACGCAAGGAGAAGAACAACCACGGCGTCGACGTGAACCTGGAGAAGGACCTGCGGCTGAGCACCGACATCAATTTCTCCGGCGATCCGAACATCACCGGCGACATCGACCTCGACTCGGCGGCCATTGCCGTGATCGACAACCGCCAGTCGATCAGCAACAACGCCACCAGCAACAGCCTGGTCACCAACAGTGCGTCCATCGGTGACAGCGTGGGTGCCGGCGCATCGGGCAATCTCGGCTTCAACGTGGTCTCCGGCGACAACAATGCCCAGGACAATGCCGCGTCGTTGTCCGCTGCCGATGCGTCCTTCAGCTTCGGCATGGCTGACGCCGAGGTGTTCGTCAACCAGGCCGGCTTCGGCAACGCGACCATGAACTCCGGCGTCACCAACGCCGCAGGTCTTGGTGGCAACGCTTTCGGCGGCGCGTCCGGCAACATCGGCGTGAACATCGCCTCGGGCAACAACAACGAGCAGAAGAACGCGCTCGCGGCCTCGGTCGCGACCACCGCGGTGGCCCAGTCGAGCATCAGCTCCAACCAGGTCTCCACCGGCAACACGGTCAGCAACGCCGGCTTCGTGCAGTCCTACACCGATACCGTGCAGGTCGGCATGCGTGGCGGCGTCAGTGGCCTGACCCTGGCCTATGGCGCGGGCACCTACCGCGGTACCGGCAACGCCTACCAGATGGCCAACGACTACCTGGATACGTGGAGTGGCGAGCTGCCACACCCGGGTGGCAACAGCACCGGCCACATCGACCTGGACAACCAGATCCAGAACGCCACGATGAACCCCAACCGGCCGGGGGTGGGCGGCCTGGGCTTCGATACGCGTGAGAGTGGCACCAGCCAGTTCGTCGAACTGGGCGTGGCCGACCTGTATGCCAGCCTCAGCGGCACGGTCAGCACCACGCGCTGGGTGAACGTCAACGCCACCAACACCTCGGCATTGTCCGGCAGCGCCTTCTCCGGCGCCTCCGGCAACATCGGCGTGAACGTGGCTGCAGGCACCGGCAACCTGCAGGCCAACAGCCTGGCCCTGGCAGTCGCCCAGCCCAGCACCGGCGGCGGCGGTGGCAACGGCGAGTAAGCGCAACACCCCGGCCGTCCGCCAATGGCCGGGTTCCCGGGAGCCCCTGTCCCTCCTCCCCCTTGGGGCAGGGGCTCCCCCCTGCTGCCGGAGACTGTGATGATCCGTTGCCGTCTTTCGATGTGCCTGCTGGCCTGCCTGTTGCTGCTGGCCACTGTTCCTGCGTGGGCAGGCGACGTGCGCTTCAGTGGCGTACTGCCCAATGGCGCTCTGCTGCAGCAGAAGGTGGAGAGCATGCAGGAGCGGCGCTACCGCAACGTGGTACGCCAGCACACCGACTACAGCTGCGGGGCTGCGGCGCTGGCGACCATCCTTCGCCACGCCTACCACCTGCAGACCGACGAGGCGACGGTGATTGAAGGGATGATGGGGGTGTCCGATCCAGCGCTGGTGGCCGAACGCGGCTTCTCCCTGCTCGACATCAAGCGCTACGTGGAATCGCTGGGCATGCGTGGCCGGGGCTACCGCATCGATGAAACACGACTGCGCACCCTTCGCGTGCCGGGACTGGTGCTGATGGACGTGCGCGGTTTCCGCCATTTCGTGGTGCTCAAGCAGGTGCGCAACGGCATCGTGGAAGTGGCTGACCCGATCCTCGGCAACCGCAGCCTGGCGCTGCCGGAGTTCCTGGCCGCCTGGCCATCGCGCGCGGTCTTCGTGGTGATCGGCAGCGACTTCGATCGCAACACCGTTCTTCTGCAACCCAGCGAACGGCCAAGTGCCCGCGCGCTCTACGCGCGGCAAGGGCCGATCACCGATGCCGAACTGGTCGACTTCGGCTTCAGCCACGCCGACCTGTTCTGAGGAGGTATGACCATGTTCCGCCAACACGTATGGATGGCTCTGCTGCTGATGGCCCCTGCCCTGCCTCTGCAGGCCGCCGACGGCAGGACCGGGCGTGGCCTCACGGAAATCCCCGATCCGGAGCTGAGCCTGATGCGGGGGCGCTACACCGTGGGCGGCAACAACGTCGTCTGGTTCGGGGTCACCATGGTGTCGCAGTGGCAGGCCAGCAACGGCACGACCCTGCAGGGCAGCCTGACCCTGGGCATGGACTTCCGTGGCGGTGGCGCGCCGAAACTCAGCTTTCAGCCCAGCGTGCATGTCACGGCAGCCGATGCGCCGCTGCCCGATACCCACGGACGCAGCATCGACAGCAGCGGCCTGGCCAACGCCAGCGGCCTGGTGCAGAGCGTGCAGGTGGCCGGCGATGGCAATGTCGCGCGCAACGTCACCACGCTGGTGGTGCGCGGCGGTGCCGTGCCCCCACATCCGACGGCGCTCACTCGGCCAGCGCACAGCAGGCCGGTATCAGTGCCAGTGCTGTGCTGGACGGCAACCAGGCACGCCTGATGCTGCAGGTGGACGGCCAGGGACTGGTGCAGCAATGGATACGCAATGGCAGTGTCGGCCAGGGTATTGCCCTGGCCGGTGACGGCCAGGCGGCCAGCAACCAGCTGCGGCTGGAACTGGTGAGGAACACCGCGGGCGGCAACCTGCCGTTGAGCCAGAACGTGGCCCGGGCGATTGCGTTGAACCGCGGCATGGGGCCGGGCCAGTAGCAGGGCCTGGCATTGGGGGAAACGCTCCACAACGCAGGACACGATCATGCACACCCTGATGAGGATCACCCCGTTGGCGCTGGCGGCGCTGGCGGGCACCGCCCTTGCCGCACCGACGACGCCGGATGATGGCGCCGACGTGCAGGCCCTGGCCAACCAGCTGGAACAGCTGAAGGCCAACTACGCACAGGAAGTGCGGCGGTTGCGCGAGCTGGACATGCAGGTGCAGGCCATGCAGGCGCGCCTGGGCGGGCGGGTTGGCCCAGCCTCGACCCCACCGGCCGCGCCATTGGCGCAGGCAGCGGCCGCCGCGGCTCCACCGAGCAGCGAGGGTTACGCCAGTACCGCCGCAGAAGCACAACAGGCCAGGCAGGAGTCGCGGCGCAGCGTGGACGATGTGAAGCAGCAGCAATCGGCCCTGTTCTCGCGCCGCTTCACCATCGAGAACAGCCTCACCTACGCACGCTACGACCGCAAGCAGCTCACCCTCAACGGCTTCCTCGCGTTGGACGCCATCTTCCTCGGCAATATCGCCATCGAGAACGTGGAGTCCGACTCACTGACCTACAACGTGGCGGCCCGCTGGGGCGTCAGCCCGAACCTGACGCTCAACCTGGATGTGCCCTACCTGGCGCGGCGCACCGTGTACCAGAAAGGCGGCGCCGGCGGTGCAGCAGCCGCCATCGCGCAGGAGCAGACCAACGGCAACGGCCTGGGCGACATTGGCCTGAGCGCGAACTACCGGCTGTTCGGCGAACGCGGCTGGCGCCCGGAAACCGTGCTCACGGCCGGCGTCACCGCCCCCACCGGGCGCGCGCCCTACGGACTGGACTGGAAGGTGATCGAGCGCGATGACGATGACTACATCCGCTTCGCCGTGCCGCGCGAGCAGCCCACCGGCAACGGCGTATGGCAGGCCAACCTCGGCCTGTCGATGGTGAAGACCGCCGACCCGGCCATCCTGTTCGCCAACATCGGCTATGTGCACTCCATTCCGCGCGGATTCAACGACATCGACAGTAATCCGGACACGGTCAATCCGGGCGACGTGAAGCTGGGTGGCTCGGTGTACTTCGGCGCAGGCGTGGCCTTTGCGTTCAACGAGCGGACCAGCCTGAGCCTGTCCTTCAGTGACCGCATCAGCGCCCGCGCCTCCACCCGCTTCCAGGGCGGCAAGTGGATGAAGGTGATCGGCAGTGATGCCAATGCGGCATCCCTGAACCTGGGCGTGACTTATGCGTTGAACCAGCACACCACGCTGGTGACGCTGCTGGGCATCGGGCTGACCCCGGATGCGCCGGACTTCACGTTGGCGTTCAAGATTCCGTACATGTTGTAAGGGCGCACTTGAAGTGTCACGGACCTGTGGGCAGGCATATCTGCGCATGTTCCACGTGGGTACAGCCGCATCGAGGTGGAGCTGCGAGCAGAGGTATGTACTTATGCCCGTGCTGCTTCTGGCATCTGCTGCAATAGGAGCGCCAATTGGTCTGTGTCACGATCCAGCCAGCCAATTGAGCTTCTGACGATGATTGGGAGGATGGATTGCCGGGATACGCACCATTGAATGTTGAAAATACCATTCGACCTGGGCCGACCCCTGCTGGCGTGCTGTTCGCAGTAACCTCACCGCCGTGGTGAGGAGCTACCATTCCGGTGAGATCCTGCTTGGCAGATGACGGAATGGATGGATAGTCAGCGTCACCGGTCAGCAGAACGCGCGCATGATCGGATTCCACTCTTAGCGCCAGGGAAGTGTTGTTCTTCAGATATGCAGGCGTGTTGGGCGTATTCGGGCCCGGATTGCATCGATGGATCACCACAGAGCCAACACTGATATCCGGCCAATTACTGTTCCAGATGTGAAGCGCACTCGCCCCTCCAGCCAGTTTCCTGCTTTTGAGAGACAAAAGAAGGTGGAGGTGACTTGCACCCAGGGCCACCGTCGATGGCGGCAAGCGGACAACCCATGGCCTTTCCCGAGCCGTACGACGGTATACAGGATTCACTATCCAGGCACCCTTGCTCTTGTCCCAGCGAGCCACACCAGACTTGAATGCGAAGTGCCAATGATCCTGATCCAAATGAGACAGGACCACTGGCTCGTTGGATTTCCACGACTTGCTGAAGACCAGAGGATTGAAGTTATCCAATGCTGGAGAGCTGAAGCCTTTTATGTATATGGGCCGGCCAAAATCAAAGAAAAGACGAGGATGTTCGTATTGATCCACAAGGGCATTGAAGTTGGCCTGCCCGACGTCGTAGACCGCAACGCCATGCAGCGACACATCGACGCTACGAAGCGCTGCCTCGACCTGCGACGTCTCGGCAGCCTCACTCAGAAAGGAGCGCAGGTTATTGCTCGAGGTCGCCGCGCGTCCTGTCTCGTCCTTCTGCACGGACATGTAGAGTCTTTCAGGCCTACTTCCCTCACCAGAGCCATCACCAATTGGAAGTGTCCGCACAGAGATGGCGCCGTCGAAGTTGCGGTTGGAAAGAGTGATTAGGCACCAAGCGTCTTCGCCACGCGCATACTCTTCATCGCTCAGCTCGTAGTCTTCAACCTCACGCGCGTCGACGCTCAGCAGAAGAAAGTCGACGTTATCCGGCGCCTCGTCCATCGTGGCAAATGACTCGGCCGATGCGACGGGCATCGCATCAATCAGAACCGGAGCGTCAAGGTTCCAGCGCCCATTTTCCAGAATGTCAGTCGGCTCGAAGAGTGCGTAGTACTGTGCACTGCGTTCCTCGGATTTGTAGCGCGGCATGCTCTGCACCCTCCTTGGCCAGGCCCGACACAGCGTCGGCTGGGACGTCATTGCCCCTCCTCCGATTAGGCCCGGAGTCGGCGGCGGAATCAACGTCCGGACTATTACCGGGGCCCCGTGGCGCCCATTCATCTTCCGGCACCACAGCGGTCCCTGCCCGCTGCTATATTCAGTCCAGCTCGGCAGGCATGGTGCCTGCCCTCGAATCACAGGGAGTTGGACATGGGTCTGGTACAGGCGGTGAAGGGTGCGGTTGGCGGTGTGCTGGCCGACCAGTGGCAGGACTTCTACACCGTGCCGGCGGGCCTGCCGTCCACGGCCGCCCTGTTCGCGGCGGTGCCGCAGGGCACCAATGCCGGCCGCGGCTCCAACACCAGCGGCTCGTCCAACATCATCACCAACGGCTCGAAGATCATCGTGCCGGAAGGCTACGGCCTGCTGCTGTTCCAGGACGGCGCGATCACCGCATTCGTCGCCGAACCGGGTGGCTACGAATGGCGTTCGGACGACCTGAACTCGCAGTCGATCTTCGCCGGCGACGGCCTGGTCAGCACCTTCATCAAGCAGAGCTGGGAACGCTTCAAGTTCGGCGGCCAGCCGGGCGCGCAGCAGGCGGCCTACTTCGTCTCGCTGAAGGAACTGCCGGACAACCGCTTCGGCACCCAGTCGGAAATCTACTGGGACGACGGTTTCCTCAATACCCAGGTCGGTGCGATCACCCGCGGCTCGTACACGCTGAAGATCGTCGACCCGATCCTGTTCGTGAAGAATTTCGTACCGGCCAGCTACCTGCGGCCGGGCCAGGTGTTCGACTTCACCGATCTGGACAACGCCGCTGCCAGCCAGCTGTTCAATGAAGTGGTCGGTTCGCTGGCCCCGGCCTTCAGCCTGTATACCAACGATCCGGGCAAGGGCAACCGCATCACCAAGCTGCAGCAGGACTCGCTGGGCTTCGCGCAGAGCCTGTCGGCCGCCGTCGAGCAGGGTTACCAGTGGAAGTCCGACCGCGGCCTGGCCATCGTCAAGACCGCCATCGTCTCGATCGAGTACGACGCCAACACCCGCGAACTGCTGAAGACCGTGCAGCGCGCCGATGCGCTGTCCGGTTCGCGCGGCAATTCCAACCTGCAGGCCAGCGTCGCCCAGGGCATCCAGTCGGCCGGCGAGAACGGCGGTGCGGCGGGCCTGGTCGGTGTCGGCATGGCCTCGGGCATGTTCGGTGTCGGCGGCATGCAGCAGCCGGCCACCCCGGCTGCCGACGATCCGGTCGCCAAGCTGAAGAAGGCCAAGGAAATGCTGGACCTGGGCTTGATCACCCAGAGCGATTACGACGCGCTCAAGGCCAAGGCACTGGGCCTGTAACAGCAGGACGCACAACCGACATGTCCGATCCCCGAAACGGCCCACCGCCGCTGCCCGGATCCGCGCCCGCGACGCCGCCGCCCCTGCCGGCGGCGTCGTTGGATGGGCCCGGTTCGCCGCAGGACGTCCCTCCCCTGCCCGGCAGCTTCCCGCTGGACACCTCGAAGCTGCCGCAGGCCATCCGCGATGAAGTGGAAGCGCCCGATCCCGTGGCCATCGATACCTCGGCCAGCGAGCTGAAGGACGGCCTCAACCGCTGCCCGAAGTGCGGCGCCACCGACATCCGGCCCAAGGCCGGCACCGACATCCTCGTCTGCCTGTACTGCCGTCACGAATGGCATGGCGCGCGGGTCGAGGAGGAATTCGGGCTGGGCGAAGCCATCGACCAGCTGCGCGGCACCGTCATCGCGTCCGGCGCACGCGACATCGATGCCGACACCTCGGCGTTGATGACTTTCAAGTGCACCGGCTGCGGCGCCGAAGTCACGGTCAATACCGAAAGCACGATGACGGCGCGCTGCCACTGGTGCCGCCACGTATTCGGCGTCAACGAACAGATCAGCAATGGCGCGGTACCTGATGCAGTGCTGCCCTTCCATATCAAGAAGGACGACGCGGTCGCGCGCATCCGCCAGTTCGTCGACAAGCGCCGCATGTTCGCGCTGAAAGCGTTCAAGGACCAGTTCACCCCGGAAAACGTGGTGGGCGTGTTCCTCCCCTACATGATCGTCGACAGCAATGTCAGCGCGGCCGTGGCCGGCAAGGGCGAGATCAAGACGCGCGAGTACACGGTGGGCAGCGAGAAGAACAAGCGCACCCTCTACGACGCCGATGTCTACCAGGTCGAACGCCAGGTCGATTTCACCGTTGATGACCTGCCGCTGGAATCCTCGGCCGAGCGCGGGAATCTTGATATCCGCGCCAACACCAACAACATCATCAACACCATCCTGCCGTTCGATACCAAGAACGCGGTGAAGTGGAACGCCTCGTACCTGGCCGGCTTCACTTCGGAGAAGCGCAACCTGGATGTGGAAAAGCTGCGGCCGCGGCTGGAAGACCAGCTGCTGTCGATTGCCCGCGCACAGGTGGAAGGTTCGGTGAAGCGCTACAACCGTGGCGTGCGCTGGGAGCAGGAACAGCTGGAGGTGCATGGCACCCGCTGGGTGTCGATGTACCTGCCGGTCTGGTTGTACTCCTACCACCAGCCCGGAAAGAACGGCGGCATGCTGCACTACATCGCAGTCAATGGCCGTACAGGCGAAACCATGGGCAGTGTGCCCGTGCAGCAATGGAAGATGCTGCTGGCGGCACTGGCCACTGGCACCGTCATTGAAGCCCTCGCAATTGCCTTCCTGGTGGCATCGACATGAGCGACGACAGTGGCCTCTGGCTGTTGGCGGCAGGTCCAGCCGGCGCAACCGCGCTGTACTGGGCGCTGTACCGCTATTACCGCAACACCGACAAATCGCATTCCTTCGAGCACGAGACCGAAATCGAGGCACAGCCCGTGACCGGTTCGGACCAGCAGGTGGGCCGGGTCACCGGCACCGAGGAAAAGCGCATCCGCGGTGACAACGTGTACGAGTACCGGAAACGGGTGGTGAGGGTGAAGCCCGACCCGTAGCGCCAGGCCATGCCTGGCTGCGGGAAGTGCCCGGCCGCTGGCCGGCATTCCTTCGGTCTCTGGGCGTCAAAAGGGGAGCCGGCCAGCGGCCGGCACTACCCTTCAGCGGACAGCACCTGTTCCTGGCTGGCTTGCCTCAGGGCGCGCCCTCACACCGTCTCCCACCCCACCGGTTCGATACTCGCGCGATCCACCCTTCCGAGGATCCTGCGATGGCTGCCCTGCTTGCCCGTAGCTGCCTGCCGGCGTTGTACTTCCTGGCCCTGCCCGCCCTTGCCCAGGACGCCTCGTTCGGCTTCGGCGAACAGACCACCCACACCGACCAGACCACGCAATCCAGCAGCACCCAGACCCAGAGCAGTGGCGCGGTGACCACCCAGACCACCACCAGCGGCAGCTCGCAGTCCGAGTCACGCAGCGAAAGCAAAGAGATCGACGTGGGCTTCGGTTTCCACGACGACAACGACGACTCGGGCCACGACCGCCACCGTGGCGGCCGCGATGTGCGCGACAGCGATCTGTTCGGCAGCTGGACGCTGGGCCAGGAGAACGGCAACACCTGCTCCATCGAGCTGAAGAACATCGAGTGGTTCGGCGGCTACAGTGCCTACGTGCCCGCCGGCTGCCCGGATGGCTTCTTCTCGGCCAACCGTTGGGTACTGTCGGGCAATCAGCTGCTGCTCACCGACACCAGCAACACCGTGTTCGGGCGCTTCCGCGCGTCAGGCGGTGGGCGCTGGACGGGCTACCGTGAATCGGATGGGGCGCGTTTGTACCTCAATCCCAAGGGGCGCTGATCGCACCGTGCACACAGTAGGCACGCGCTGATCAGGAAGATCAGGGATCCGCCTCACCCCGCCGCCGAAATGTCCGCTCCCACCGGTTCCCGTCTGGTCATCTACGCCGCCCTCGCGGGCAACCTGGCCATCGCCATCGCCAAGTTCATTGCTGCCGGCATCTCCGGCAGCTCGGCCATGCTCAGTGAGGGCGTGCATTCGCTGGTCGACACATTGAATGAACTCCTGCTCTTGTACGGCCTGCGCCGCGCCGGCAAGGCGCCAGACCCCGTGCATCCGTTCGGCTACGGCCGCGAGCTGTACTTCTGGAGCTTCATCGTCGCCCTGCTGGTGTTCGCCGCCGGCGCCGGTGTGTCGGCCTACGAGGGCATCCAGCACATCCGCCGGCCGGAGCCGGCCACCAACCACGCGTTGAGCTACAGCGTGCTGGGCATCTCCATCCTGTTCGAGGGGGCTTCATGGTGGGTCGCGCTACGGGAGTTCCGGCGTACCAAGGGCAAACTGGGCTACTTCGAAGCCTTCCGTCGCAGCAAGGATCCGTCCACCTTCACCGTGCTGCTGGAGGATAGCGCGGCCCTGCTCGGCCTGGGTTTCGCACTGATCGGGCTCGTGGCCGCCCAGGCCCTGGACATGCCGGTGCTTGATGGTGTGGCGTCGCTGTGCATCGCCGGCGTGCTTGCCGCCACCGCCTTTCTTCTCGCACGCGAAACCAAGGGACTGCTGGTGGGTGAGCCGGCCCACCCGGCCGTGGCCGAGCGGATCATGGCCGTGGCGGAAACCGATCCCGACCTGCGCCGCGCAAATGGCGTGACCACCATGCAGATGGGCCCCGAACAGGTCGTGGCCATGCTCAGCGCCGAGTTCGAGGATGACCGGAAGACACCGCAGATCGAGGCGTGCATCACCCGCATCGAATCAGCCGTGAAGCGCGAGTATCCGGAACTGGTGGCACTGTTCATCAAGCCGCAGACACCCGAGGTCTATGCCTCCCGCCGCGCGGCACTGGCCGTTCCGCCTGCGCAGGAATGACACTGCGTCTGCGCCCGTTTCACCTGTCTGGTGCCACAGTGCCATCACCGTTTTCCCGAGCCTGCCTCTACCGTGCCGGATTGGTTGCCCGCCTCTCTTCAGATCCTCCCCCGCAGCTTCTACCGGCGCCCGCCCGTCGAGGTTGCGCCCGAGCTGCTCAACAAACTCCTGGTCCGTGACGATGGCCGGGCCGGTCGCATCGTTGAAGTCGAAGCCTACGCGGGCAGTGTCGATCCGGCCGCACACTCCTATCGCGGGCAGACGCCGCGCACGGCCAGCATGTTCGGCGAGGCCGGCCACCTGTATGTCTACTTCACTTACGGCATGCACTGGGGCAGCAACGTTGTCTGCGGCGAAGTGGGTGAAGGCGTGGCGGTGCTGCTGCGGGCCATCGAGCCGCTGGTGGGCCTGGAGCGCATGCGCGAACTGCGTCCCGCCGCGCGCCGCGACCACGATCTGGCCAGCGGGCCCGGCAAGCTCTCGCAGGCCTTCGGGCTGGACCGCAGCTTCGACGGCGCTGATCTGGTGACCGGCAACCACGGCATTGTCATCGCCAGCGACGGCGTGTCGCCGCCGGAGGATCCAGTGGTCGGGCCCCGCATCGGCATCACCCGCGCTGTTGATTTCCCCTGGCGTTGGCACATCCGTCATCATCGTCACGTATCGATCCAGCCACGTCGCGCTTCCGCCCCAGCGAGGAAACGATGATGACCCCGCTCGACAAGCCACTGCGCCGCGAACTGCACATCGACGGCCAACCCTACACTCTCACCGTGGCCCCTGAGGGCCTCAAGCTGGTTGAGAAGGGGCGACGCAAGGGCATCACACTGCGCTGGCAGGATCTGGTATCCGGAGACGCTGCACTGGCCACCGCCTTGCAGGCCTCGCTCCAACGGCACTGAGCCGGCGCGCCCACCTCACATCGGCATCACCCCGCCGTGGCGATACATAACGGCGCGCACACTAGCGTAGCGCCAGCCAGCCGCCGCAACCGCCCTCGCCACCCAGCCCTGAAAAGCGCCATGGACGAAGCCGAACGACTGCTCGAAATCGAACGACTGCACCTGTTGGATACGCCACCGGAGCCGGTGTTCGATGCCATCGTTGCCGCGGCCCGCGCCGCGACCGGCCTGACCATGGGCCTGATCACCGTGGTGGCCGAAGACCGCCAATGGTTCAAGGCCAACATCGGCCTGGAGGGCGTCAGCGAGACCGCCCGCGAGATCTCCTTCTGCACCCATGCCATACGCCAGGACGAGTTGTTCGAGATTCCCGATGCGCGCCAGGACCCACGCTTTTCCACCAATCCGCTGGTCACCGGTGGGCCGCGCATCCGCCACTACGCCGGCATTCCCCTGGGGTCGACGCACGGCGCACGCATCGGCACGCTGTGCCTGCTCGACCCGATGCCCGGTGTGCTGTCACCCTCCCAGCGTGAACTGATGGTGCATCTGGCTCGGGTCACTACCCAGGTGCTGGAACAGCGCAGCACCCTCATGGCGCAGGTTGGCCAGGCCAAGGCGCTGCATCGCGAGCTGAAACGCAGTGAGGACTTCCTGGAGCGTACCAACCGTGCCGCACGGGTAGGCGGCTGGGAGATGGACCTGCTGACCAACGAGGTGCGCTGGACACGGGAAACCAAGCAGTTGCATGGCGTACGCAGCAACTTCACGCCCACGTTGGAGACCGCACTCTCGTTCTATCGCGAGGACAGCCGCAATATCATCCAGGCGGCGGTACAGCGCTGCATCGACGAGGGAACATCCTGGGAAGTACAGCTGCCGATGACCACGGCCGACGGGCGCGCGATCTGGACCCGGGTGGTCGGCAGCCGGCAACAGGTCGACGGCCATCCGCGCCTGGTCGGGGCAATCCAGGACATCACGGACGAACGAGCCGCGCTGGACGCGCTGGAAGCGAGCGAAACCCGCTACCGTCGGCTGTTCCACTACAGCCTGGGCCTGATCTGCACCCACACGCTGGACGGCACATTGACCTCGGTGAATCCGGCGGCGGTGCAGTCACTGGGCTTCGAGGAAAGCCAGATGATCGGGCGCAGCCTGTGTGACTTGATGCCGCCGGAAAAACGCGAAGGCTTCAGGGCCTACCTCGCCCGGATCCAGGCAAACCACACCGACGCTGGCGTGATCGAGCTGATTGCCGCCGATGGTACGCGCCACTACTGGGCGTACCACAACGTGCTCGACAACGAAGCCAGCCCGCCCTACGTGCTGGGGCATGCACAGGACGTCACCGCGCTGAGGATGCAGGAGCAGCAGCTGCGCGACATGTCCTTCAAGGATCCGCTCACGCAGTGCTACAACCGGCGTTACCTGCACCGGCTGGATGAACTGATTGACGAGCGCTGGGCCTGCGTGATGTTCGATCTGGACCATTTCAAGCACATCAACGACACCCAGGGCCACCGCCGTGGCGATGCCGTGCTGGTCGAGTTCGCCACCTTCCTGCGCTCGCCGCTGGGCAAGGACGAGACCGTGGTACGGCTGGGTGGCGACGAGTTCATGGTAGTGCTGGTCGCGCCAGCGAATGGCCGCCTAAGCGAACTCGAGCACTGGTACCAGGACCACGCCGCGCTTTCGCCCAGCGCGTTCTCGATGGGCGCGGCCATCAACACGGCCGGTGAGCCCGTGGCCGACACCATCCAGAAGGCGGACAGCCGCCTGTACCGAACCCGCGCGCGCGTGCGTCGGGAGCGACGCGAAGACCCTGCCGCGCGTTGATCACGCACGCACCGTCACCCAAGCCGGTGCGTGGTCGCTGGCCTTTTCCTGCAGCCGCACCCAACGGTCGACGCCCGCATCCTTCAGTCGTTCCGCCAGTACGGGATTCAACAGCAGATGATCGATGCGCAGCCCACGGTCGCGCTCGGCATGCTGGCGGAAATAGTCCCAGAAGGTATAGATCGTGGCGTCGCCGTGCACCTTCCGCAGCGCATCGGTCCAGCCCTGCGCGAGCAGCCGCTCGAAGGCATCGCGAACCTCGGGCTGGAACAGCGCATCGCGCCGCCAGGCCTTGGGATCATAGACATCGGCGTCTGTGGGAATCACGTTGAAATCACCCAGCAGCAGCGCCGGGTGCGGCAGCTCGACCAGGCTGCGTGCATGCCGGATCAGGCGTTCCATCCAGCGCAGCTTGTAGTCGAACTTGGGTCCGGGCTGCGGGTTGCCGTTGGGCAGGTAGAGGGCACCCACGATGACGCCGTGCACCGCCGCCTCCAGGTAGCGACTCTGCGTATCCTTGGGTTCGCCCGGCAATCGGCGGCGGCTCTCGACCGGCATGGTGCCCCGGGCCAGCAGCGCCACGCCGTTCCAGCGCGCCTCACCCTGCCAGAGTGCACCTTAGCCGGCCTGTTCCAATGCCGCAGCGGGAAACGCGGCGTCGGTCGCCTTCAGTTCCTGCAGGGCAACCACGTCCGGCGATTCCCTGTGCAGCCAGTCCAGCAGCTGCGGCAGGCGCGTGCCGATGCCGTTGACGTTGAACGTCGCAATACGAAGCGTTTTGCGGCGGGGCATGGATAAAGGTTCCTCGGCGCAGCGGGACGAGCATTCACTCTGCGCGCCCGGGCATGCACGGGCCGTGGATGCCACGTCATGATGCGGTGCCATTCGGTTCACGAACCGCTGCCACGGCGCACAGCAGGCTGGTCACCCGTGAACAGTGCCGGAGAAGCCCCATGGCGGTGCGTCCGCTGCGCGCGATCTACCAGGTCGACCCGTATCTGTTCCGCGACAGCCAAGGCCGCGGCTGGGGCACCCTGGATGGCATCACCGAAAAGCTGGACTACCTGCAGTGGCTCGGCATCAGCCATGTGTGGCTGCTGCCGTTCTACTGCAACGCCGGCCGTGATGGCGGCTACGATGTCACCGATCACTACCGCATCGATCCACGCCTGGGCGACGAGACCGCCTTCCAGCGCCTGGTCGATGCGGCCGACCTGCGCGGCATCGGCATCATCGTCGAACTGGTGATGCAGCACACCGCCAGCGCGCACCAGTGGTTCGTCGCCGCACAGCAGGGCGACCCGGCCTGGCGCCGCTGGTACCTGTGGAGCGACCACATGCCTGACGACGGCCTGCAGCCGATGTTCCCGCCGATCGAGACCGCTGTCTGGACATGGGATGCCGAGGCCGGCGCGTTCAACCGGCACATGTTCTACCGGCACGAGCCAGACCTCGACCTGGCCCATGCGCCGGTACGCGAGGAACTGCTGCGGGTAATGACGTTCTGGCTGCAGCGCGGCGTGGCCGGCTTCCGCGTGGACGCCGTTCCGTACATGGTCAAGCGCGCCCGCCACGCCGACCCGCGCGACGGTGGGCTGTGGCTGCTGGAGGCGATGCGCGCCACGGCAGACGCGCAGCAACCAGGGCTGCCACTGATCGGCGAAGCGGATGTCCGCGCGTCCCACTACGGTGACTTCCTGTGCCACGGGCGGCGGCTTTCGCACCTGCTGGATTTCCACCTCAACAATCATTTCTTCCTCGCACTGGCACGTGGCGATGCCAGCGAAGTGGCGCGGGTCATGGCCGAGTACGGCCCGCACGCGCCGCCGGACACACGCATTGCCTGGCTGCGCAACAATGATGAACTGGACCTTGAGCAGTTGGAGCCGGATGAGCGCGAAGCGGTGATGGAACGCTTCGCCCCTGAGCGTGGCATGCGCATCTATGGCCGTGGCATCCGCCGCCGGCTGGCACCGATGCTGGAGGGCGACATCGCATGGCAGGCCATGGCCTGGGCGGCGCTGCTGTCGCTGGGCCAGGTGCCGGTGATCCGCTATGGCGAAGAGATCGGCCTCGGTGATTGCCTGGAACTGCCCGAGCGCAATGCCGTGCGCATGCCGATGCACTGGCATAACGGCCCAGGGGCTGGGTTCACCGAAGAACCGCGGCATGCCTGGCGCGCGCCACCGGCAGACGGCCCCTACGGTTACCGCACGGTGAACGTCGAGGCGCAACGCGCGACGCCAGGTTCACTGCTGCTGCGGGTGCGCGAGCTGCTGCAGCAGCGCAATGCACATCCCGCGCTGCAGCAGGGTCCTCACACGCTCGACCCGCCCTCACCTGCGCTGCTGATGCTCCGCTACGGTGAGGCACCCCATCAGGCACTGGCACTGATCAACTTCGGCGACGAGCCGGTCGAGGTGGACGTACCCCTGCGCGGTCCGCTGAACACGCTGGTGGGCCACGGCGCCAAGCTGCAGGGTCGCCGCTGTTACCTGGAGGGCCACGGCTATACGTGGCTGGCTGCCGAAGGTGCCTGAGTGCGCAGCGCGGGCAGCACGTGTTCGGCGAAGTCATCGATGAAGCGTTCCTGCTCGCGGTTCACGTTGTGCAGGTAGATGCGATCGAACCCCATTCCCTGCAGCTCCTGCAGCCAGGCCCGATGCTGGCCCAGGTCTGCCGAGACATGCACGTGCTGGCGCACCATCTCGGCGCTGACCGATCGGGCCTGTGCTTCGAACTGTTCGGGCTGGTCCAGGCCTTCGGCCAGTTCCGGCGACAGCACGTTGGCACTCCACTGCTCCATCGCACCTTCCAGCGCCGCCTGTTCGGCGCGCGCGTAGGAGAGCTTGGCCTGCAGGTACATCGGCTTGCCCCTGCCACCGCCTGCCTCGAACGCTGCCACCACACGCTGTAACTGCGCCAGCGGTTGGCTGATGGTGATCAGGCCATCGGCCCAGCCCCCCATCCAACGTGCAGTCTCCTCCGTGACCGCTGCACCCAGCAGCGGCAGGGGAAGCGCCGGGCGACTGTAGAGCCGTGCCTGGCGCACCTGGAAGCCACCGTCGTGGTCGACGTGCTCGCCACCCCACAGCCGCCGCATCACCTCGGCCGCATCGCGCAGTGCCTTCTGCCGCTCCCGCTTGGCTGGCCACGGCTGGCCGGTGATGCGCTCGTTCAGGGCCTCGCCGGTACCCAGCGCCAGCCAGATCCGGCCCGGCGCCAACTGCTCCAGCGTCGCCGCTGCCTGTGCCACCAATGCCGGGTGCTGGCGCAGCATCGGGCAGGTCACCATGCCCAGGGTCAACGCGCTCTGCACCGCCAGCGCACCGGCCCACACCCAGCTGTGGCCGGACTGCCCTTGCGCAGTCGTCCATGGGTGGAAATGGTCCGAGCACATCACGGCCTCGAATCCCGCCTGTTCGGCGCGCAGCGCCAGGCCCAGCAAGGTGGCGGGCGGGAACTGCTCATGCGATGCGTGGTAGCCGATGGTCATCACGGATTCCGTGCGGGGACTGGACACGATGGCAACACCCCTCCAGCTAAAACCGCGTCATGGAAACGAACGCTTCCTGCATCGGGCATCGACGCTGGGCTATCGCCGAGGGCTACATTCCAGCCTGGAGCAACGGCCCGTCACCGGAGATGCAGAGTCACGAAACCTGCTGCGTACTCAATGCCGGCGACGAGCCCGCGCATGTCACGCTGACCCTCTACTTCGAAGACCGTGATCCGGTGGGCCCCTACAGGGTCACCGTGCCGGCGCGACGCACCTGTCACCTGCGCTTCAACGACCTGCAGGATCCGGCGCCGGTGCCGCGCGGCACCGGCTTTGCCACCCTCGTTGAATCCGACCAGCCGATCATCGTGCAGCACACGCGGCTGGATTCACGGCAACCGGCCAACAGCATCATGACCACGATCGCCCATCCGTTGTGAAGTCCTCCGCGCAGGCGTCCACGCTGCAACGACACCGCGCCCTCCGGCCGTTTACCCGTATGGAGGGAGACTGGCGCCGGTTTCCTTCCGGAGAGTGACGATGGCCCTGCCCGACTACCCACGCCCGCCCTTCCCCGCCCAACAGCAATCCTTCCCCGGCAAGACCGCGCAGATGCAACCGCGTCCGGACCACGGCGAAGACAGCTACCGCGGCCATGGCTTGTTGCAGGGCAAAAAGGCACTGATCACCGGCGGTGACAGCGGCATCGGCGCAGCCGTGGCCATCGCCTTTGCGCGCGAAGGCGCCGACGTTGCCATCGCGTTCCTCGATGGTGAGCAGGACGATGCCCGCCATGTGCAGCAGCAGATCGAACAGGCCGGGCGCAAAGCCGTACTGGTGCCGTGTGACATCAGCGACCCGGCACAGGCGCGCTCGCTGGTCGACCGCGTGGCCAGCGAGCTGGACGGTCTCGACATCCTGGTCAACAACGCGGCCTACCAGCGCTACTACGAGCACTTCGACGACATCACCCTGGATGACTGGAAGCGGACGTTCGATACCAATGTCCATGCCGTGTTCAATCTGACCCGGTTGTGCGTCCCGCACCTGCGCGGTGGCGGCGCGATCATCAACACCGCATCGGTCAATTCCAAGCGACCGACCCCGAACATCCTTCCGTACTCCGCAACCAAGGGCGCGGTGGCCAACCTGACGCTGGGGCTGGCGGGCCTGCTGGCCGAGCACCAGATCCGCGTCAATGCGGTGCTGCCCGGCCCGATCTGGACGCCGTTCATTCCGGCAGGCATGGCCGCCGAGGAGGTCGAGCAGTTCGGCTCGCAGACGCCGTTCGGCCGCCCCGGCCAGCCAGCCGAACTGGCATCGGCCTATGTGATGCTGGCTTCGGACAGCGCCAGTTATACCTCTGGTGCACTGCTGACCATTTCTGGCGGCGCGGCGACGCTGTAGCCTCCATGACCGGATTGCCTGCCTGGATCGAGGACTGGCTGACCGTGGTTGTGCCGGTGGCCGAGGTGCTGGCCATCCTCGGCGTCGCGTGGGTGATGGTGCGTGCGCTGGCGTGGCTGCTGGTGCAGGCCCGGCAGCGCGGCAGGCTGGCTCCAGAGCTTCATGTCGGCCTGCGTCGCGGCGGTGCCTTGCTGCTGTATCTGGCGGCCGCGCTGCTGATACTGGAGCGGTTGGGCGTTTCGCGCTCGGTGCTGTGGACCGCGCTGACCGGGTTCATGGCCGTCGGCGCGGTGGCGTTCTTTGCCGCGTGGAGCGTGTTGTCCAACCTGTTCTGTTCGTTCCTGATCGTCGCCACGCGCCCATTCCGCATCAATGACACCATCGAAGTGCTGGAAAGCGTGGACAAACCGGGCCTGTGTGGTCAGGTGGTGGACATCAACCTGATCTACACCACGCTGAGTGATCGTGGCGAAGGCGCGCGCGGTTGCCTGCTGCGCGTGCCCAACTCGTTGTTCTTCCAGCGCATTACCCGCCACTGGGGTGACAGCGGCTATGCGCAGCTGCCAGGAAGCGTGCCGATCAAAGGCAAGGCGCGCTGAGTCGCTGTAGCGCCGAGCCCATGCTCGGCTCGCTGCGCGCGGCGCAGGGCGCATCGCGGTCTGAATGGAGAGCAGCCGAGCGCGGGCCCGGCTCTACGATGCCACCGCGGACGACGCTACTCCGCCGCCAATGCCTGGATCGGGTCCAGCTGCGCGGCATTGCGGGCCGGGAAGTAGCCGAAACCGAGCCCGATTGCCGACGAACATGCCAGCGCGGCGAGCACCGGCCCAGGCGTGAACTGGAACGGCACGCCCAGTGACAGCAGACTGGACAAGGCTCCCACACCCAACGCGGACAACACGCCCAGCACCCCACCGAACAGGCAGATCAATACGGCCTCGATCAGGAACTGACGCAGGATGTCGCCCTGCCGGGCCCCCACTGCCAGCCGCACACCGATCTCGCGCACGCGCTCCTTCACCGACACCAGCATGATGTTCATCACGCCCACGCCACCGACCACCAGCGCCACCGCCGCAATCGCCGAGACCAGCGCCGCCATGGTCTGGCTGGACTTCATCACCGCCTTGCGGATCTGGTCCGAGTTGTAGATGAAGAAATCGCGGCGCCCATGCAGCCGCTGCAGCTCTGCGCCCAGCGAGGCTTCAGCTGCACGGGTTGGTACGTCATCGCGCACGCGTACGGTGATGCTCTCCAGCCGCTGGCTGCCAAGCAGGCGCGAGGCCGCCGAGGTGTAAGGCACGTAGACCGTGGGCGTCGCGCCGCCTGCGAATGCACTGGCACCCACCACCCCGATCACGTCCACCGGCATGCCGCCCAGCAGTACCGTGCCGCCGATCGGATTGCCGTTGAACAGTGCCTTGGCCGCCTTCTGGTCGAGCACGGCCACCGCGCGATGCGCCTCCACCTCGGCATCGGTGAAGAACCGGCCCGCCTTCAGGCGCAGCCCGCGCACACGGGGTAGATCAGCGCCCACGCCAAGCACCTGTGTGTTGGCGCGCCGGTTGCCCTGCAGAGCGGCCACCGAGCTGCTCAGGTTGGGGCTTACGCTGTCTACGTAACTCAATGCGGCCAGGTGATCGGCATCGTCCACGACCAGCGTTTCGATCTCGGCCGAGCGCGGGTCGCCGAAATCCGCACCCGGGAAGATCTCCAGCGTACTGGCACCCAGTTCGTTGATCTGTGACTCGACCTGCGCCTGTGCGCCCTTGCCCAACGCGACCACGGTCACCACCGCAGCCACGCCGATGATGATGCCCAGCATGGTCAGCAAGGTGCGCAGGCGATGGGCCAGCATCGAACGTACCGCCATCCGTGCCGCTTCCCTGGTCGCATCCAGGCGCGCGCGGCGCTCGGCGCCCGGTTCCGTGCTGCGCTCGGGCGCGACGGCCTTGCGTGCAACCGCAGGATCACCCGTACCACGGTCGGATACGACCCGGCCGTCCGCGATCTCGATCACGCGTGAAGCGTGCGCGGCAATCGCCGCATCATGGGTCACCAGGATCACGGTATGGCCCTGCCCATGCAGGCGCTTGAGTTCGACCATCACCTGACTGCCGCTGGCATGATCCAGCGCGCCGGTCGGCTCGTCGGCCAGCACGATGGCGCCGCCGTTCATCAGCGAACGCGCAATGGAAACGCGCTGCTGCTGGCCGCCGGACAGCTGGCTGGGCCGGTTCGTGGTGCGCTCGCCCAGGCCAAGCGTTTCCAGCAGCAGGCGGGCACGCGTGGTGCGCGCATCGGCCTCCACCCCGGCATAGACGGCGGGCAAGGCCACGTTCTCGGTGGCGCTCAGGTTCTCCATCAGGTTGTAGCGCTGGAAGATGAAGCCGAAATGATCGCGACGCAGGTGCGCCAGTTCATCGGGCGACATCTGCTCGGTTGCGGCGCCGTGCACGCGGTAGCTGCCTTCGGTTGGCCGGTCCAGGCAGCCCAGGATGTTCATCAGCGTGGATTTTCCCGAACCGGACGGGCCGATGATGGCGATGAACTCGCCCGCCGCGATGCGCAGCGACACGTCCTTCAACACCACCACCTCGCCGGCGGCCGAGCGGTAGGCGCGCGATACGCCATGCAGTTCCAGCAGCGCGTCGGCCATGCTCACATCCCCAGCAGGCTGGTGGGCTCGGCTTCCGCGCCACTGGGCGCCTGCCCGACCACCACGTTCTCGCCTGCCTTGAGGCCGGACAGGATCTGCACCGCAGTAGCTGTGCGCAGGCCGGTCGTCACCGCGCGCTCGCGGGCACGGCCCTTGGCGTCGATCACCTGTACAGTCGCGCGGTTGCCCGCCTTGTCATCGCTCTCGGACACTGCTGTCAACGGCACCTGCAGCGCGTTGGCGGCGCGCGCCAGCTGGATCGTCACCTTCACCGTCATCGACGGCTTCAGTTTCAGGCCTGGATTGGGTACGTCAAACAGCCCGGCGTAGTACACCGCCTTCGGCGTCTGCGCCGATCCACCCGTGTTGCCGGTGGCCACATCGGCAATCGACGATGGCGCAGGTTCAAGCTGCTGCAGATGCGATTCGTAGCGGCGTCCGCCCGGCCCCAGCGTAGAGAACCACAGGGGTTGGCCAGGCGCGATCAGCTCCACGTCGGCCTCCGCGATCTCGGTGCGAACCGTCATCGTGTCCATCTGTGCCAGCATTACGATGGTCGGCGTGGTCTGCATCGAGTTCAGCGTCTGCCCGGCCTTGGTGACGATGGCCACGATGTAGCCATCGGAAGGTGAGACGATGCGGGTGTAGCCCAGGTTGATCCGCGCCGTTTCCACCTGGGTCAGCGCCTGCTCGATCTGGGCCTGCAGCGCTGCGACGTCAGAGCGCGCCGCTTCGCGCGCCACCCGCGCGGACTCGAAACCTTCCTGCGAGACCAGCCGAGACGCCACCAGCTGCGACTGGCGCTCATGCACGCGGATGGCCTGGGCGTAGCGCGCCAGGCTGGCGGCATGCTGGGCACGCAGCGCATTGGCAGCCGCTTCGGCGCTGCGCAGGGCGATGCGCTGCGGCTGCGAATCCACTTCGGCAATCAGATCACCAGCGTGCACACGCTGGCCCAACACCACATGCAGGCGCTTGACCTGGCCCGATACCTGCGCACCCACCGCCACCAGTTCCTTGGGGTTGACCCGGCCAACGGCCTGCACGGTCCTTTCCAGGTCCGCCACCCTTGCCGGGGCCGTGATCAGCGCGGCATCATCACTTTCGGCGAACAGCCACCAGCCGGTGCCGCCTGCAAGAAGCGCAACGATTGCGGCAATGATCCAGGTCCTGCGGTTGTTCATCGGAAGGCTCGCATGCACGCAGCCACCGGATGTGACCGCAGAAGCCGCAGTCTGGGAGGTGGTGGTGGATGTTTCTTGGAGCCACTGTGGAGATTGCATGGAGGCCGCACATCCGTTCAGGCACGGCGTCCGCTCCTGAACGGCACGGATCGCGTCCATGAAATCTCGACACAATCTCGACCAAGTCTCCATCAACGGCCCCTAGCCTTGTCGGCCTCGCCGACTGCGTTCCCGCCGTGTCCCTCCCGTTTCCTGACCTGCCTCCCATCGATGTCCGCCGCGCCTACCTCGCCTGGTGCGCGCCTTCGCCGTGGCTGCTTGCACTGGTAATGGCGTCGACCAGCGCCTGGATGCTTGCCAGCGCGAACCCGGCGCCGCCCCTGCTCGCGGGCGCCGGTGCCGCCGCGCTTGTGTGCTTCCGCAGCGAAGGCCCCGCCCATTCGGCGCGCACGGGCACCCTGGCGTCGCTGGTGCTGATCGGCTTCGCGGCCTGGTCCGCCTCCAGCGCTGGCCTGAGTCTCATGCCTGCAGGGATAGCAGCGGTCCTGGTGGCGACGTTGCTTGCCCTGCGCCTGTGGGCCCTGGTCCGCATGGCCCGCCGCTTGCAGGACCGGGTGGACGCAACGGGCATGCAATCACGGTGGAGCAAGCTGCCTGCAGCCGTATCGGCCCTGCTCGCACAGCACCTGCGCGGGACCGCAACGCTGGCGCCCGCCCTGCAGCACACGCTGGTGCTGGCCACCCTCGCCTGGGCCGCCCACGAAGAAGCACAGACCCTGGAACGGCCACGATGACACCGCCGCCGGCACTCCCCATCTCGCACTGGAAACTGCAGCGTTCAATGAAGACCGATGCACGCACGCACCAGGCGCCCCTGGTGCTGATTGCCGAGGATGAAGGCGAAATTGCTGACATTCTCGGCGCCTACCTGGCCCGCTCCGGGTTGCGCAGCGCCCGCGCCGCCGATGGCGAAGCCGCCCTCGCCAGCCACCGCCAGCTGCGCCCCGACCTGGTCCTGCTCGACGTGCAGATGCCGAAGTTGGATGGCTGGCAGGTCCTGAGTGAGCTGCGCCGGCGCGGCAACACCCCGGTGATCATGCTCACCGCACTGGACCAGGACGTGGACAAGCTCACTGGCCTGCGCGTCGGCGCCGACGACTATGTGGCCAAGCCGTTCAATCCGGCCGAGATCGTCGCCCGCATCCAGGCGGTGCTGCGCCGTAGCGCGAAGCCCATGGCAGAAGAACCCAACGGGCTGATCCGGCAGGGGCCATTCGAGATCGACCTGCGCAGCCATGAGGTCACCGTGCGCACCGATGACCACGTGCATGCTTTGAATTTCACACTCACCGAGTTCCGTCTGCTGGTGCACATGGCGCGCGCACCGCGCATGGTGCACAGCCGGCTGGATCTTCTCCAGACCTGCCTGCCGGAAGGCGATGCGCAGGAGCGCACCGTGGACAGCCACGTCAGCAAGCTGCGCCGCAAGCTCGAGGACGTCGGCATCATCGGCATTCCCGCCACCATCCGCGGTGTCGGCTACCGCTTCCTGGACTGAACCGATGAACCGCAAAGGCAAGAGCATCGGGCGCCAGATCACGCTATCCATCACGGTCGCATCGCTGTGCTCGACCGTACTGTCGATCAGCGGTTTCTACCTGTTCTATTACCTCATGGAGGTGTTCTATCCACGCTGGTATGACGAGCCGGAAACCATCATGCCGTCAGGGCTGGAGTGGCTGTGGATCGGCCTGACCGCCACCGTGGTGGTGGCACTGGCCACGTTGATCGCCTCGCGCCTGACCCGGCGCATCATCACCCCGCTGAACTCGGTGGCCGAAAGCCTGCGTCGCGTCGCCAGCGGTGATCTTGAGGCGCGTGCGCGCGGCGGCGACACCTCGATGGCCGAGGCCGCCACACTGGTCAGCGACTTCAACTCCATGGCCGAGCGGCTCAGCCGGATGTCCGAGAACCGCGTGTTCTGGAATGCAGCGATCGCGCACGAACTGCGCACGCCGATGACCATCCTGCGCGGCCGCCTGCAGGGCATCGCCGAAGGCGTGTTCGAGCCCGGGCCGGAGCAGTTCAACAGCATGCTCACCCAGCTGGAGGGCCTGACCCGCATCATCGAAGACCTGCGCGTGGTGAGCCTTGCCGAAAGCGGTCACCTGGATCTGCGCCTGCAGCGCAGCGATGTCAGCGTGCAGGTGGCGGCGGTGGTCGAAGCGATGTCCGAGGCGCTGACCGAGAGTGGATTCTCGGTGACATTGGATGCACGGCCGTCGCTTGCCGACTGCGATCCGGCACGCATCCGCCAGGCGGTGCTGGCGCTGCTGGAGAATGCACGACGCCATGCCATCCCCTGCCCCCTCCGGGTTCGCGTCACGCTGGCCGAAGGCCATTGCACCGTGACCGTTGAGGATGGTGGCCCCGGTGTGCCGGACGACCTGCGCGACAGCATTTTCGAAGCCTTCCAGCGCACCGATGTGTCGCGCTCACGGCAGAGCGGTGGCTCCGGGCTTGGCCTGGCGGTGGTGCGCGCGATTGCCGTGGCCCGTCACGGAACGGCGCGATGCAGGGCGACCGAACGCGGTGGTAGCGCGTTCGAGATCCGCTGGCCGGTGCACGCGCGTCGTTGAGGGCCATCGCTGCCCTGGAAAGCCCGAAATGCCGGAACTGCCTGGGTAGAGTCGACTGTCAGGCGACTTGCGCGCGCAAGCGCGGGTTCTTCCAGCAGTTCGCAAAGAGCAGTCGACCAACAGTCGACTCTACCCCCGACCCACCCAGGCATTCCATGAAACACCCCCACGATCCAGCGGCCGCCGCCGGCAGCATCGGCCAGCAGAATGCGGCCGCCACCCTGAAGGCCATCCTGCGCACCTACCCCTGGCAGCTCACCGGCACGTTCTCGCTGGTGGCACTGGAAAACGCGCTGCTGCTGGCCTATCCGCTGTTCGCCGGCTTCGCGGTGGATGCCATCATCCGCGGCAACATCGGCCATGCCATCTCCTACGCCGGCGTAGTGCTGCTGTTCTGGTTGGTCGGTGCCGCCCGCCGTGCGGTCGATACCCGGACGTTTACCCGCATCTATGCCGATCTGGCAGTGAACGTGGTGCAGGCGCAGCGCCGTTTGGGCCAGGCCACCTCCACTTCGGCGGCCCGCGTCGTTCTGGCCCGCGAGTTCGTCGACTTCTTCGAAAAGCACGTGCCGATCATCGCCACCGCACTGGTATCCATGTTTGGCGCTGCGGTCATGCTGCTCGCAATTGAACCGCTGGTCGGTGGAGCCGCTCTCCTCGCGCTGTTCGGTGCTCTCCTGCTGCTGCCGTCGTTCGCGCGTCGCAACGAGCAGTTGCATGGGCGCCTCAACAACCGCCTGGAACAGGAAATCCGACTGGTGGACCGGGTCAGTCCCTCGGTTTTGCGCCGTCACTACACCACGCTGTCACGCCTGCGCATCCTGCTCTCCGATCGCGAAGCCGGCGCCGTGCTGGCCGTCGGCGCGACGGCAGCGGCCCTGTTCGCACTGACCATCGGCCGCCTTGCCACCACCGATGGCGTTACCCCCGGTCACGTCTATGCGGTGATGACCTATCTGTGGACTTTCGCCGGCAGCCTGGACGATGCACCGTCGATGGTGGATCAGCTCGCGCGGCTGAAGGACATCGGCCGGCGAGTCAGCCCCGGCATGGACGATGCGGACCACAAGGACGCCGCTTGACCGGTAGATGCCCACCTTGGTGGGCACCGATGGAAGCCAGCGCCAACCAAGGTTGGCGACTACCGGGCGCGATGGCTACCCATGCGCCGCTCGGCGCTACAGGAACTCCGCCATGCGCTGCAGCTCGTCGTCCAGCGCGCCACGAAATACCTTGTCGCGGGCCAGCGACTTGCCGGCATAGCCCACGTTCGACACCAACTCACCTTCGCGCATGCTCAGGTTGGCCCAGCCCACCACCTGGTCGTGCCACAACACCGGCAGTGCGTAGTAGCCATACTGGCGCTTCGGTGCAGGCGTGTACGCCTCGAACTTGTACACCCAATCCCACAGCAACTCGAAACGGCGGCGGTCCCACACCACCGGATCGAACGGCGCCAGCAGGCGCACCTGTTCGTCCGGCGCATGGCGGCGCGAGCGCGGATTTTCGTCCGCCGGCCAGTACCAGGTGGTGCCCTCCAACGTGCAGCTGGCCAGCTGCTGCTTGGCCAGTGCCAATGCCTTGCGGGTCTGCTCGGCCAGGTGCGGAGCGCCATGGCCCAGCAGGCGCACCAGATAGGTCAGGCCGGCCGAAGGCAGCGGTGCGTACTTGCGCACCACCAGATCGATCAGGGCGGCAGCACGTTCGATCTGCGCCTGTTCGCTGGAATCGGGCTCGGCATGATCGGCCACCGCGTAGATGCGCGTACCGCTGTCGCGCCGTTGCACGCGCAGCAGGCCGCGGTAGTGCATGCCGTCCAGCAGATGGGTACTGGCATTGCTGGTGCCGCCCCAGTAGTTGGTCACCCGCCCATGCGCGAACGCCTGGTCGACCTCGCGTGGGTGCACGCTGCCACGCTCGCGCACAAAGGCCAGCACATCGGCCGCACGGCGATGGGTCTCGGCATCCCACTCGCGCTTGGAAACCCGTGGGTGCATCAGCGCCAGATGCTCGCGCGGCAGGAAGCCGTAGTTCACCAGGCAATCCTCTTCCACCGGCAGACGCGTGTAGCGGCGCTCAAGATCGCCCGCGCGGTAGTCCTTCACCCGGTGGCGCAGGGTCAGGTCCTGCGCGCGAGCGGGTGCCCGGATCGGGTCGGCCTGCACGAAGCCCAGCCGCCGGATCGCGGTCAGCAGCGTGGTCGGCTTGAACAGGGTGCGCGCCACCGCGTAGCGGCGAAGATCATCGAGAGTGGGCGTGGCAGGCATAGCCGCATTGTATTCTCGACACTACGCGATCCGTCCAGTAGAGCCAGGCCATGCCTGGCTGGCGTCATGGTGAACGGCCACGATCATCCACTCATGGCGTGGATCTACCGAAGCCGCGATACCTCCAGCGAACCGATCACCAACGCCCGCATGCCCTGCTTGAACTCGGTGATCACCTGCCCCTCCTCGTCGTCCGCAATCGCGTAGATCGTGTCGGCGCCGGCGATGCAGTAGAACGCGATCGTGGCCAGCAGCCAGCGCGCCTTGTCCACCGGCAGGCCGAACACCTCGGCCACGTGCGCCTGGTGCGATGCGATCTTTTCCAGCATCGGCGCGGTCGCCACCGTGCGCCGCAGCAGGTAGGGCGGTAGCCCGGGATGCGCCTTCACCACTTCGCACAGTGACTGCACGAACCCCATCAGGTAGGCCTCCAGCCCACCCGGTGCGTCGACCGACGCGCGAGGAATCTGCCAGCGCTGGAACACCGCCTCCGCCACCAGGCGCTTCAACGCCTCCAAGTTGGCTACGCGCTTGTACAGCGCTGCCTGGGTCACCGCCAGTTCGGCGGCCACGTTGGCCATGGTCAGGTTGGGCAGGCCCAGACGGATGCCGATGTCGGCCAGGCGCTCCGGGGTGATGGTGGGCGGGCGGCCACGGCTCGGCGCCGTTGGATCGGGGTGCGTGCTCATACGGTGCCTGCTCTTACGGTGCGCGTCCATACCCTGCTGAGGGTGCCAGTAAAGGGACCCTCTTGTCCGCTTCGATTGATTTAGTTTAACTTACTCAACTAATTCGGAAGGCGTCCAGCACGCTGCCCGTGATCGAGCCCATGGCTCACCTCCCGCCAGGTCCCCACCCAGCCAACAACCCTGCGCTGCGCCCTCTCCCCGTGCTTGCCGTCGGCAGCGCGCCAGGCGCGCTCGCGCCTGCGATTCACAGGACTCTGGCATGACCGTTTACAACTTCACTTCTGCACAGCATCGTGCTGCCGCATTCTCAGGCCTGATGCATCCGCCGGGCATGCACCTGCGTTATCGGGTGTCCGCCTTGGCGTTAGGGCTGCTGGCCTCGTTTGCCGCCCTGGCCGACACTGCACCGTCCACCCTGCCCTCGGTGCAGGTGCAGGAACAGCGCCGGGTCACTGCGGACTATGCGGGCGGGCAAGTGGCCGCCGGCAGCCGCGTCGGCCTGCTCGGCGACAAGGACTTCATGGACACGCCGTTCAGTACGGTCAGCTACACCGAGTCCTTCATCCGTGATCGCCAGGCCAAGGACCTGACCGACGTCATCGCCGCCACCGACCCTACGGTGTTCAGCAACGGCGTCACCGGTGCGTGGAGCGAGAACTACGCGATCCGAGGCTTTGCCTCCAACACCAGCGACACCACGTTCAATGGCCTCAGCGGCATGGCGCCCTACTACCGCACCTCGCCGGAAATGTTCGAGCGCATCGAGGTGCTGAAGGGACCGTCTGCGCTGCTCAACGGCATGCCGCCGGGCGGCTCGGTCGGTGGCAGCGTCAACCTGGTGCCCAAGCGTGCGGGTGAGCTGCCATTGCTGCGGGTCAGTGCCAACTTCGCCTCCGACGCGCAGTTCGGCACCCATGTGGATATGGGTCGCCGCCTCGGTGCCGACAAGCAGTTCGGCATCCGCTTCAACTTTGCCTACCGTGATGGTGACGGCGCCGTCGGCAAGCAGCGCAAGAAGGTACAGCTCGGTTCGCTGGCACTGGACTGGCGCGGCGAACGTGCGCGGCTGTCGGCCGATCTGTACAGCGCCGACGATCGCGTGGACGGCCCGGCACGTGGCGTCGGCCTGGCACCGGGCGTGGCCATTCCGCGGCCGCCGCGTGGCGATACGCTGATCAACCCGGACTGGGCCTACGTGGACAGCCAGGACAAGGGCGCAATGCTGCGCGGCGAACTGGATATCAACGATAGCCTGATGGCCTATCTGGCCTACGGCACCAGCAAGACCGACTACCGCTACAACGGTTCGATCAGCGCGCAGATCCTCAATCCGGCTGGCGACTTCACCACGGTGATCGGCCAGCTCGCCTTCGACATCAAGAAGCAGTCCGGAGATGCCGGCCTGCGCGGTTCCTTCCACACCGGCAGCGTCGGCCACCAGTGGGCCGCCAACGTGACCCACTACCAGCACACCCAGAACGACTACGGCCGGCGCAGCGTACCCGGCTGGGACTGGACCACCAATCTGTACAACCCGGTGTGGGGACCGGCCGCGCCGTTCATGGCACCGCACATCTCGCATACCGAGCTGACGCTGGACAGCCTCGGCTTCGCCAACACCCTGTCCTTCTCCGATGACCGCGTGCAGTTGACGCTGGGTGTGCGTCGCCAGCAGGTGGTCAGCGAGACCTTCAGCGTCGCTACCAGTGCGCGCACCTCGCGCTACGACAAGAGCGCGACCACCCCTGCGGCTGCATTGCTGGTGAAGGCCACCGACACGCTCTCCCTCTACACCAACTACGTCGAAGGCCTCAGCCAGGGTGCTACCGCGCCGATGACCGCAGCCAACGCCGGCGATGTGTTCGCACCGTTCCGCACCAAGCAGAAGGAGCTGGGCCTGAAGCTGGACCTGGGCAGCTTCGCGCACACCTTCAGCGTGTACGAGATCAAGCGACCGAGCAGCTACACCGATCCGATCACGAACATCTTCTCGCTTGGTAGCGAACAACGTAACCGCGGGGTGGAATGGGGCTTCTTCGGCGCACCGATGGACGGCGTGCGCCTGCTCGGTGGCGTGGCCTATGTGCAGCCGAAGCTGACCCGCACGGCCGGCGGCGTGAATGAAGGACGCATAGCCACCGCCGTGGCGCAGCGGCAGGCCAAGCTGGGCATGGAATGGGATGTGCCGACCTTGCAGGGCCTCACCTTGACCGGCAATGCCACGGCGATGTCGAAGCAGTACATCAGTGCCGACAATAGTCTGTCGGTGCCGGGGCGTACGTTGTTCGATGTCGGGGCGCGCTACAGCACCACCGTGGCGGGTCGACCGCTTGCGCTGCGCGCCAGCGTGAACAACGTGACCAACAAGGCGTACTGGGGCATGCCGTTGCTTTCAAGCCTGGCGCTGGGTGCACCGAGGACGGTGTTGCTCTCTGCGACGATGGACTTCTGAGCCGGGCGACAAACTGTCAACGGGATCCACGCATGGCGTGGATCTGCCGGAAACTGTAGAGCCAGGCCATGCCTGGCTGGGTTCCATGGTGATCCGCCAAACGCATCCACGCCTGGCGTGGATCTACCGACACAAGGCACGACCACGCACGCACTGATCACGAAAGCACGCGCGCCACCACCGCCAGCACCGCCAGATGCCCCACGTAGTACCCATAGAACACCCAGCGCCAGCGCGGCAGTCGCCACGGCACCCGCGTCGCCAGCACGACCACCGGAACAGCCAGCAGTGCCCAGCCGTTGTGGTTGACCCCGCACACCGCTGCAAGCCCAACCAGCAACAGCCACCACGCCCGATGCCGGAACGCGATCCAGGCCAGCAGCACAGCGCCAACACCGGCCCACTGGTAGTCCACGAACATCGGCAGCACGCCGGCAGCCAGCAACAGCAGCACAGGCCGATTGTTCGCAAACGCATGCACGGCCACCACTGCCAAGGTGAAGGTGAGCAGGATGTTGAGCGGCAGCCAGGAACCGAACGCCAGTGCGTGCAATGGCTGCGCAATCAGCCCCCATAGCGCCAGCCGGCGGATCGATTTGCGCAGGTCGGCGCCCGGCTGGGCCAGGTTGCAGGCCATCACCAGCGCGAACAGCGGGAAGGCGATACGCCCCAGTTCGCTGACCACCGGCACGTAGCCCCCGAAGACCACCTTGGCCACGTGGTCGCCGGTCATGGCCAGCAGCGCGATCCACTTCAGCAGCTCGCGCGCGCCGCTGCCGAGGGTGAGGTTGAACGTGGACGTCCCGGTCGTGGTCGCTTGCATCGCGGAAGCTTATGCGCATCGGCCAGCGCATTTCCAGCGCCGCGCAGGAGGCCACCGCTGCAAGCCGCAGGTGGCGGCGCTATGCTGGCCACCCTGCTTGTGAGATGCCCGCCATGCGCACCCTGTACCCCGCCATCGAACCCTACCGCGAGTTCACCCTGAAGGTGAGCGATCTGCACACGCTACATGTAGAAGAGTGCGGCACGCCCGAGGGCATTCCGGTGGTGTACCTGCACGGCGGCCCGGGCGCCGGTATCTCGCCGACCCATCGCCGCTTCTTCGACCCGACGCGCTACCGCATCGTGTTGATCGACCAGCGCGGCAGCGGCCGTTCCACGCCGTTCGGCGAGCTGCGCGACAACACTACGCAGGACCTGGTGGCCGATATCGAGAAGGTGCGTGAGCATCTGGGCATCGAACGCTGGCTGGTCTATGGCGGCTCCTGGGGTTCGACCCTGTCACTGGCCTACGCGCAGGCGCATCCCGAGCGCGCCACCGGCCTGATCGTGCGTGGCGTGTTCCTCGGCCGCGAAATGGAGAACCGCTGGTTCGCCGAGGCCGATGGGGGTGCGCGCTGGATCTTCCCGGAGCGCTGGGACCGCTATCAGGCCTATATTCCGCACGCCGAACGTGGCGACATGATTGCGGCCTACTGGACGCGCATGGATGGCCCGGATGAGGCAACCCGCGTCGAAGCCGCGCAGGCCTGGCTGGGCTGGGAAGACAACGCCGCCACCCTGCAGCACGACGTGGATGCGCAATCCACCGATGATCCGCTGGATACGCTGGCCAAGGCCCGCATCGAAGCGCACTACTTCCGCAACGGCATCTTCCTGGAACCGGACCAGCTGCTGCGCAACATTGATCGCATCCGCCACCTGCCCGGCGTGATCGTGCAGGGACGCTACGACATCATCTGTCCGCCGCGCAGCGCGTGGGACCTGGCCAAGGCGTGGCCGGAAGCGCGCCTGGAGATGGTGACCTCCGGCCACAGCGCCAACGAGCCGGCCACGGTCGATGCGCTCGTGCGCGCGACAGATGCCTTTGCCGACCGCTTCTGAACAGGTGGGTAGTGCCGGCCGCTGGCCGGCATCCCACCGTGCGAGGTAGTAGCGTCGACTGTGAGTCGACTGCAGTTGGCGACACTGCTTCGAGGCCCGCGCTGCGCGCGATAGTCGATTCACAGTCGACTCTACGGGGCCGGGTATCAGGTGCCAGTCACACCACCCGGCAATACCAAGGTATAGCCCAGCTAACCCACGAGCCTCTAGGCCAGCCCCATTCAGGGGCGGACAATAGCGCCATTGGCCAGGGCAATCCTGGCCGGCACCCTCCCCTCCTGGAGACGCAGATGGACCCCGACCCTGCCGGGCGCACCGCGCCCCCGATGCCCGCAATCCGCCTGTTCCTGGCGCCTGCCCGCCGGTCCCTGCCTGCCTGAGTGACGGGGGACCGCCAGGCGCCGCTTGCCTGGAGATCGCCCCCATGTCCTACAAGATCCTCTACATCACCCTGCGCCGCCTGATCGGCGAGCGCGATGTTGCCGGCCTGCGCAGCCAACTGTTGCAACACGGCCCCGTGATGTTCGCCCGTTCGCTGTCGCTCGGTTCGCCGCGCGTGGTGGCCGATGCGCTGTCGCTGCTGCCGATCAGCGAGCGCATCACCGTGCTGCGTCATCTGCCCTACCCCCTGCGCGATGCCATGAAGCCGCTGTGCATCGGCGGCAGCCAGCGCCTGCACATGCAGCCGTGGTCGCCGGCGGTGCTGGCGATGCGCCACGCCTGACCTGTTCCAACCGTTCCGTTCGTGTTCCGGCCGCGGCCGGCTCTGACATTCGAGGAGAGTCCCATGAGCCTGCTCAACGCCTGGTTCAATGCCTTCCTGCGCAGCCGTCGCGCAGGCAACCTGTTCCGCCGCCGTGCGATGCCCGAAGCTGGATTCGGCCCGGGCAGCGCCGAAGCTGCGCCGTTCGCGCTTACCACCGGCCTGGTCACCCTCGCCCAGCAGGAGGAAGCCGAGCTGCTGGCCACGCTGGAATCGCACGCCGACGGCCTCAGCCCGCATGAGGCCGAGGAACGGCTGGCCACGCTTGGCCCCAACGAGGTGGATCACGAAAAGCCGCTGCCGTGGTGGCGGCACCTGTGGCAGTGCTACCGCAATCCGTTCAATCTGCTGCTGACCGTGCTGGCGGCGGTGTCCTGGCTGACCGAGGACATCAAGGCCACCGTGGTGATCGGTGCGATGGTGCTGCTGTCCACGCTGATCCGCTTCGTGCAGGAGGGGCGTTCGAACCGTGCCGCCGAACGACTGAAGGCACTGGTCGGTAATACCGCACGCGTGCTGCGCCGCAATCCGGGTACCGAAGCCGCCGATGTGGCTGACCAGTACTTCGGTGCGCACCTGCACAGCCGCCGTCCGGCGCGCCTGCTGGACCTGCCGATCCGTGAGCTGGTGCCCGGCGACCACATCGTGCTGTCGGCAGGCGACATGATTCCGGCCGATTGCCGCGTGCTGACCGCCAAGGACCTGTTCGTCGCCCAGGCCGCGATGACCGGCGAATCGCTGCCGGTAGAGAAGTTCGCGCACCCGGGCGACGGCCTGGCCGGCCTGCTGGAACAGCACAACCTGCTGTTCATGGGCACCAATGTGGTGTCCGGAACGGCCACCGCCGTGGTGCTGGCCACCGGCAACCGCACCTACTTCGGCACGTTGGCCCAGCGCAGCGCCGCCACCGACCGTGCGCCGACCGCATTCCAGGCCGGCGTCAACAGTGTCAGCTGGCTGCTGATCCGCTTCGCGCTGGTGATGGTGCCGTTCGTGCTGCTGATCAACGGCTGGACCAAGGGTGACTGGACCGAGGCGTTTCTGTTCGCGCTGTCGGTGGCGGTGGGCCTGACCCCGGAGATGCTGCCGATGATCGTCACCTCCACCCTGGCCAAGGGTGCGGTGCTGCTGTCGCGGCGCAAGGTGATCGTCAAGCGCCTGGATGCGATCCAGAACTTCGGCGCCATGGAAGTGCTGTGCACCGACAAGACCGGCACCCTCACCCAGGATAGGATCGCACTGGAGCGTCACACCGATGTGTTCGGCCACGATTCGGAAGACGTGCTGAAGTTCGCTTACCTCAACAGCCACTTCCAGACCGGGCTGATCAACCTCCTGGATCGCGCGGTGCTGGAGCACGTGGAGCTGCAGAGTTCGCTGCGGCTGTCGCAGGACTACCACAAGGTGGATGAGATCCCGTTCGATTTCGAGCGCCGCCGCATGTCGGTGGTGGTGTCCGAGCGCGAGGACCACCATGAGCTGATCTGCAAGGGCGCGGTGGAAGAGATGCTGGCGGTGTGCAGCACCGTTCGCGAGAACGGCCAGGACATGCCACTGGACGAGCACCGCCTGGCCCGCGTGCGGCAGACCACCGAGGAACTGAACGAGCAGGGCCTGCGCGTGGTGGCGGTGGCGATGAAGGAGACCGCGGCCAGTCAGAGCGCCTACTCGCAAGCGGACGAGTGCGGGCTGACCCTGGTCGGCTACGTGGCCTTCCTGGACCCGCCGAAGGAGTCCGCTGCGCAGGCGCTGCAGGCGCTGACCGCACACGGTGTCGAGGTCAAGGTCTTCACTGGCGACAACGAACTGGTGACCGCCCGTGTCTGCGCACAGGTGGGGCTGGACGCGGACACCATCCTGACCGGCCCGCAGATCGAGCGCATGGACGACGGCGCGCTGTCGCGGGCGCTGCACCACCATCGCGTGTTTGCCCGGCTGACGCCGCTGCACAAGGAGCGGCTGGTACGCGAGCTGCGCGCGCAGGGCAAGGTGGTCGGCTTCCTCGGCGACGGCATCAACGATGCACCGGCGCTGCGCGCAGCCGACATCGGCATCAGCGTGGACAGCGCGGTGGACATCGCCAAGGAGGCGGCCGACATCATCCTGCTGGAAAAGAACCTGATGGTGCTGGAAGAAGGCGTCATCCAGGGCCGGCGCACGTTCAACAACATGCTGAAATACATCCGCATGACCGCCAGTTCCAACTTCGGCAATGTGTTCTCGGTGCTGGTGGCCTCGGCCTTCCTGCCGTTCCTGCCGATGCTGCCGCTGCAGCTGCTGGTGCAGAATCTGCTGTACGACATCTCGCAGATCGCCATCCCGTTCGACAACGTGGACGAGGAGCTGGTGCGCAAGCCACTGAAGTGGAACCCGGCGGACATCGGCCGCTTCATGGTGTTCTTCGGGCCGATCAGCTCGATCTTCGACCTGACCTGTTTCGCGCTGATGTGGTACGTGTTCGATGCGCGCACGCCGGCCGACCAGGGCCTGTTCCAGTCCGGCTGGTTCGTGGTCGGCCTGCTCACCCAGACCCTGATCGTGCACATGATCCGTACGCCGAAGCTGCCGTTCCTGCAGAGCATCGCCGCGCCTCCACTGCTGCTGATGACCGGCCTGATCATGGCCATTGGCGTGGCCCTGCCGATGAGCCCGCTGGCCGGCTACTTCAAGCTGCAGGCGCTGCCGGCCGGCTACTGGCCGTTCCTGGTGGCGATCCTGTTCGGCTATGCGGTGCTGACCACTGCGCTGAAGCGGTTCTACATCCGTCGTTACGGCTGGCAGTAAGCGCCCGCCGCCTTGTCCAGGGAGAATCACAATGGACATCAATCCGAACCTGCCGGCGTTCAACGCCGGCGCAACCCTGAGTTCGCTGATCAGCCTGTCGGTGGCGTTCGTGCTGGGCACGGCCATCGGCCTGGAACGGCAGCTGCGCCAACGCACCGCCGGCCTGCGTACCAATACGCTGGTGGCGGTGGGCGCGGCGGTGTTCGTCGACCTGGCCGTGCGCTTCCATGACCTGTATGGCGGACCACCCTCGCCGCTGCATGTGGTGGCCTATGTGATCTCCGGCGTCGGCTTCCTCGGCGCCGGCGCGATCATGAAGGACGGCGCGCAGGTGTCCGGCCTGAACACCGCCGCCACCCTGTGGGGATCGGCAGCGGTGGGAGCATGTGCAGGTATCAAGCTGCTGCCGGAAGCGGTCCTAGCCGCCGTCTTCGTGCTGGCCGCCAACACCCTGCTGCGGCCGGTGGTGAACCGCATCCAGCGGCAGCCACTGCCGGAAGCGTTCAGCGAGGCGACCTATGCGATCAACGTGGTCTGCCAGCGCGAGCAGCAGGCCGAGGTGCTGGACCAGCTGTTGCTGCTGCTTGAGCAGGCACAGTACCCGGTGCGCGCGGTGGACCAGCGCCCGTTCGGCGAGCGCGACGTGGAGATCGAAGCGGTGCTGTATGCCACCACGGTGGATGCCGGCGAACTGGATGCGGTACTGGCGACGCTGGCGACCACGCCCGGCGTGCTGCAGGGGTTCTGGAACGCCAGCCTGGAGGAGTAGTGCCGGCCGCTGGCCGGCAACCCCATGATCCCCGGACGCACCGTGCATCGCTTTGGTGGGTGCCGACCGTTGGTCGGCACAGAACCTTCAGAGACCGTGTCCATCCCTGCGGTAGTCCGGCCGCTGGCCGGCAACCTCATGAGCTCCGGCAACACCGTGCAGTTGCCGGCCAGCGGCCGGCACTACCAGGCATCGTTCTGGCTTGTGCCGACCAACGGTCGGCACCCACAGCACAAGAGCCTGCCGACCAAGATCGGCATCTGCCGATGGCGGCTTTGCTATCCTTTCACCCCACGTCAGGGAGCCGTCCCGATGCCATCGCTGTCGCCCCGCCGCCCGCTGGTGCTGCTGGCCCTGATCGTCGTGATGGCGGCGATCTTCCTGATCGACACCGTCACCGATTACGCCGTCGCTGCGGCCTGCTTCTACGCAGCGGTCATCCTCGCGGCGTCGCGCGTGCTGAGCGCGCGCGGGCTGATCACCCTGGCCATCGCCTGCATCGCGCTGACCGCCCTCAGCTTCTTCCTGACCCGCTTCGGCACCTACCGCATCGGCCTGGTCAACTCGGTGATCGGCATGCTGGTGATCGGCATCACCACCTATCTCGCCCTGAACATGGAAGCGGCCAAGGCCGCCGTGCAGGAAGCGCAGGGCCGCCTGCTCAGGGTGGCACGCGCCTCCACCGTAGGCGAGCTCACCACCTCCATCGCCCATGAAGTCAACCAGCCACTGGCCGCCATCGCCAGCAGCGCCGAAGCCTGCCAGCGCTGGCTGGCACAGGACCCTCCGAACGTGGACAAGGCCCGGCAGACCGTGGCCCGCATCCTGGCCGACGCGCACCGCGCCGGTGACGTGATCGCCCGCATCCGCGGCCTGACCCAGGGCGCGGCACCGGAACGACGCGCCTTCGACCTGAATCAGGCGGTGGAGGAAATGCTGGCGCTGTCGCGCAGCGAGCTGGACCAGCACGGCGTGGCGGTGGCGCTGCTGCTGGACGCCGACCTGCCGCCGGTACACGCCGACCGCGTGCAGGTGCAGCAGGTGATCGGCAACCTGATCCTCAATGCGGTGGACGCGATGGAGCCAGTCCCTGCTGCGGACCGGCGACTGTCGCTGCTGACCCGGCGTGACGGTCAGCGGGTCAGTCTCAGCGTGCGCGACCGTGGTGTCGGCCTGCCCGCCGATCATCCCGAGCGAGTATTCGATGCATTCTGGACCACCAAATCACATGGGCTCGGCCTGGGCCTCAGCCTGAGCCGTTCGATGATCGAAGCCAATGACGGCCAGATCCGCGCCGAACGACCAGCAGGCGGCGGTGCCTGCTTCGTGTTCGACCTGCCCATTGCCTCGGACGTTCAACATGCGTAAGCCCGCTGCCCCAGCCATCGATCCAGCGCCCATCGTCTACGTGGTCGACGACGACCCGTCGGTGCGCGCCGCACTGGAAGACCTGCTGGCCTCGATGGGCCTGCAGGTGCGGGCCTTCACCTCCACCCAGGCCTTCCTCGAACACGACCTGGAAGACGCGCCAGCGTGCCTGGTGCTGGACGTGCGCATGCCCGGCCAGAGTGGGCTGGAGTTCCATCGCACGATGGGCAGCCTCGGCCTGCAGCTGCCGGTGGTATTCATCACCGGCCACGGCGACATCGCGATGGGCGTCAACGCGATCAAGGACGGTGCCATCGAGTTCCTGACCAAGCCCTTCCGTGACCAGGAGCTGCTCGATGCCATCCACAAGGGCATCGAGATCGACCGCCAGCGCCGCCGCGACGGCGAGGCACTCGGCGCGCTGCAACTGCGCTGGGACACCCTCAACGCCGGCGAGCGCGAGGTGGTCGATGGCGTGGTACGCGGCCGGCTCAACAAGCAGATCGCCGGCGACCTCGGGGTGAGCGAGATCACGGTGAAGGTGCGCCGCGCGCAGGTGATGCGCAAGATGGGCGCGCGCACCCTGGTTGACCTGGTACGCATGTATGACCGCCTGCAGGCGGGGACGCCATGAACGTCCACGTCGCCTTGCTGCGCGCGGTCAACGTCGGCGGCACCGGCAAGCTGCCGATGCGCGAACTGGTGGCGATGTGTGAGGACGCAGGCTTCGCCGATGTCCGCACGTACATCGCCAGCGGCAACGTGGTGTTGCGCAGCTCGCTCGACGAAACAGGCGTGCGCCAGGCCCTCGGCCAGCGGCTCCAGGCCTATGCCGGCAAGCCGGTGGGCGTGCTGGTGCGCTCGGCCAACGAGATTGCCGGCGTGGTGGCACGCAATCCGTTTGCGCAGGCGGCCGGCAACCGTGTGGTCGCCCTGTTCCTCGACGGCAGCCTGCCCGCCGACCCGCTGGACGGCTTGACCGGCCGGCGCGACGAACAGCTCGCACTCGGCACGCGCGAGATCTTCATCCACTACGGCGCCGGCATGGCCGACTCGCGCCTGCGCATTCCCGGCGCGGCACAGGGCACGGCGCGCAACCTCAACACCGTCGCCCGGCTCGCGACGATGGCAGCGGAACTCCGCTAGGGTTCTTCCGGAAGGCTGTAGAGCAACCGGTAGTCATGGCGGCCCTCGCTGATGGTGATCTCCAGCGTGCCGGCCAGGCCGAGCAGCCCGTCGCTGCCGGAATCGGGTACCACCACCACGCTCAGCTGCGGCGTGCCACGGGTCATCAAGCCGTTGTGCTGCAGGGTGAACCCACCGTGGCGCCCGGCCAGCGTGGCCGTCACCCGCTCCATCGCCACGTAGCCGGCCGAGCCCTGCACCGGGCTGCGGAAGGCCAGCATCTGGCCGACACTGCTGCCCTGCAGGTCACCATGGAAGACCTTGTCGATCGACATCACCCCGATCGGGCCGTCGTTGCCACTGATCGGCAGCAGGTTCACTTCAAAGGTACCGCGCGCTTCGCCCTGCATCCTGCTCTCCCTCGTCGATGGGTTTGAACGCTGCTACTTCTTCGTCGCCAGTACGATCACCCCGGCCAGCACCAGGCCGATGCCGCTCCATTCCCGCAGGGTCGGACGTTCACCCAGCAACAGATAGGCGAGCACGATCACCAGCCCCACGCTGAATTTGTCGACCACTGCCACCTTGGCCAGCTCACCACTCTGCAGCGCGCGGAAGTAGAACAGCCACGACGCACCCGTGGCCAGCGCCGACAGCACCAGGAACAGCTGCGTGCGCCCGGGCAGCAGCAACGGATTGGACCACTTGCCGGTGACCACCACCAGCGGCAGGATCACCGCCGCCACCACCAGGGTGCGGATGGCCATGGCCAGATCCGAGTCGACGCCCTTGACGCCCACCTTGGCGAACAGCGCGGTCAGCGCGGCGAAACAGGCTGACAGGCCGGCCCAGACCAGCCACTGCGGAACGTTCTGCATGCTGCGCCACTCCCGGTTCCCAGAGCACCCACTGCCCACGCTACTCCCATTGCCCGCCCGCGCAAGCACGGCAGCGACGCGTGCGGATCACGCCCGCTTCAGGCGACGCTTCAACCGCGTATCCATCAACCCCACGGCCAGCAGCACCGCACTGGTCAACCAGCCAGCGGCCAGCAGATGGGTGTGCGGCAAGACCACGCCCAACACGACCAGCGCCACGGCACCGATCAGATGCGAATACGGGGCGCGCCCGTACACAATGCGCTTGTACAAGGCGCTGCCCAGCAGATAGATCAACGGCCCCGCTACCAGCACCGTGGCGTAGACCGGGGTCACCGCCGCTTCCGGGTGATCCATCACCAGGTCGTTGCCCACCGCGGTGGCGATGATGCCGGCGATCAGCAGCGCATGCACGTAGTGGAAATTGGCGCCCATCCGCCCGGGGTCCTCGGAATGGGTGATCGCCGCGGTGGCGTCGCGGCTGGAGATGCCGAAATACAGCCACCACATGGCGATGGTGCCGGCGAAGGTGGCGAGCACCGCAGACACCACCGCAGCACTCCACTGCTCGACCTCGCTGAGCACGCCACCGGTAGCCAGCAGCGTCTCGCCGAGTGCGACGATGACGAACAGCTGGCAACGCTCGGCCAGGTGCCCGCCTTCGATGGTCCACTCGCGGGTGTGCGACCGGCCCAGGCCCGGAAACGCGAAACCGAACATCGGCGAGATGTATTCGCAGGCCACCGCCACCGCCCACAACGCCAGGCGCAGATTGCCCTCGGCGGCGGCGCCCGCCAGCCAGAAGCAGGCCGACACGCTCACCCACGCCAGCATGCGTCGGAAATTGGGCGCCAACGGATGGCTGCGACCGACCTCCAGCAGCACGAACGCCGTGCGCCCGACCTGCATGGTGGCGTACGCCCCCGCGAAGACCCAGGCGCGTTCAGCGAAGGCCTCGGGAATGGACGAGGACATCAACAGCGCCAGCAACATGGTGACGAACAGCAGGCTGCGGATGCGTGGCGCCTCGGGATCGAACCAGTTGCTGACCCAGCAGGCGTACTGCCAGCCCAGCCAGACCGCGAACCACAGCACCAGCGTCTGCATCACCCCGATCAGGTCCAGGTGATGCAGCAGATGGTGGCTGAGCTGGGTAACCGCAAAGACGTAGACCAGATCAAAGAACAGCTCTTCGTAGGTCACGCGGGCGTGGTGGCCATCGCGCTGGCGCAGGGCAGGCGGTCTCAGTCGTGTGCTCATGGCCGTCCTTCAGCGCGCCAGTCGCCAGTACAGCAGTCCAGCCAGCAGGGCCGGCACCGCGAACACCAGCAGCAGGATCGGCAGTTCTTCCCGCACGGCGTAGTCCGCCTTGCTCACGCCCACCCACATGTTGGCCAGCGTCACCAGCAGCCAGGTGGCGATGAACGCGAGCAGGGCCGTGGGCAACTGTGACTGGCCTACGCTCCACAGCCGCCCGAAGAGCAGGAATACCCCCAACAACAACACCCCACCCACCATCACCAGAAGCACGTGCATGGTCCATCTCCTTGAGCCTGCTTGCAGGCTAGCCGCGGCCGATTCTGCGCTCCAGACGATGATCGTGGTTTCACTTTCCAGTTCCGACGAACAATCCCCGACCCGCGCCCACATGACAAACGCGAACGGTTCCCATTAGTATTGCGTCATCGCGCAGGGATGCCCTCCCCCGCGCGCGCCCCTTGCCCTTGCTTCCGGTCCGGATGTCCCAGCTGCCTTCCCTACCCCCTCCCGCGCTGCCGCTGGTGTCCTCGCTGGTGCGCCATTACGAGGAACTGGTGGAGTACCTGCGCCGCCGTTTCCGCTCGCCGGGTTTGGCTCGTGAGGTGGTGCACGATGTCTGCGTGCGCCTGCTGGAACGCCCGGCCGCCTACGATGCACGGCAACCCATCGCGCTGCTGCGGCGGATCGCGCACGATACGGCGGTGGATCGCTGCCGCGCCGAGGATCTGCGCCGGCACTGGGTGGAGGCGCGTGCCGAGCTGCCCGATGACGCCTGCCCGCGCCCCGGGCCTGAGCAGCAGGCGCAGGGACAACAGGCACTGCAACGATTGGGCGCCACCATCGAACGCATGCCCTGCCGCCGCCAGCAGGTCTTCATCCTGCACAAGATCCACGAACTGCCACAGGCTGAGGTTGCCCGCCGCATGGGTATCGGCCAGAAGGCGGTGGAGCGCCACCTGCGCCTGGCCATGGTCGATTGCCAACGGTCGGCTGGCCTGCGATGAGCCCACAACCGCCGCCGTCCACACCGCAACCGCCGGTCCAACCCGCAACCACCGACCAGGTGCTGGACCAGCATCGCGATGCCCTGAAGGAACGCTTCCCCATGCCCAGCGCGGATGCGCTGCAGCGTCGTCGCGGTGGACGTGCGGCGAAGATCGTCCTGCCGCTGCTGCTGATCACGGCCACGGGCGTGTTCATTGCCGACCCGGCATGGCAGGTGCACGACTATCGGAGCGCGGTGGGCGAACGCCGCGGCATCCGCCTGCCCGATGGCAGCCATCTGCTGCTCGACGCCGGTACCCATCTGCAGGTTCGCAGGCACATCCGCTCGCGGCAGGTGGTGCTGGTGCAGGGCCAGGCCCGTTTCCAGGTGCGGCACTCGACCTGGCGCCCGTTCGAGGTCGAGGCCGGGGCGGTGCATGTGCGCAACTACGGCACGGTGTTCGACGTTGACCGGCAGGGTAGCCTCAGCGAGGTAACCCTGTGGCGCGGCGAGGTGGGCGTGCGTGTGGACGGCGGGGGCGCCGAGCAGCGCCTGAAGCCGGGGCAGCGTGTGCTGGCCCAGCCAGGATCGTTGTCTCCGCCGGAAGCGGTGGACCCGGATCGAGCCGACTGGACCCGTGGGCGGTTGCAGTTCGACCGCATGCCGTTGGCCGAGGTGCTGCGCATCCTGCAGCGCTATCACGACCGTCCCATCGTGCTGGACGACCCGGTACTGGGGCCGCTGCAGGTGTCAGGCGTCTTCGATGCCGACCGCGCCGAAACCGTACTCGCGCTGCTGCCCGAGATCCTGCCGGTACAGGTGCACACCGCTTCCGATGGCAGCCTGCATCTGCGCGCCCGCGATTGAATGCCACACCGAGGGTGGGTTGCGCGTCGTCCCATCCGGCAAGTGCTTGAACCCTTCCGAAGGACCCCCGCATGACCCGCCCTGTTCCGCCTGCCGCCCTGCGCCGGCTGGCCCCTACCCTGCTCGCTGCCTGCCTCTGTGCGGCCCTGCCCGCCACTGCGCAGACCGCTGCATCCGCGCCCGTCGAGCTGCACCTGCCGGCCGGCCCGTTGCAGGCCTCGCTCACTGCGCTGGCGCGGCAGAGTGGCATCCAGCTGCTGTTCGCCGCCGACAGCGTGAGCGGCCGCAGCGCCCCGGCTGTTGATGGCCGCTACACCCCGCGTGAGGCCCTGCAGCGGCTGCTGGCAGGCCAAGGCCTGGCGATGCAGGAACGTTCGCCAGGGGTGTTCGTGGTGAGTGCCGCGCCAGCGCCGGCGAAGCCGCGCATCCCGGCCCAGGCCGCATCATCGGCGCCGTCATCCGCCTCGACGACGTCGCTGGCCCGCGTCACGGTCTCGGCCTCGACCGCGCGCATGCCGCAGGGCGAGACCGCCATGCCCAATACCATCACGGTGCTGACCCGCGAGGACATCGCCCAGCAGCTGGCATTGGGCTCGGATGTGTCGCGGGTGCTGTCGTCGCAGATCCCGGCGTTTGCCCCGGCGCGCGAGAAGATGTCCAACTACGGCGAAACCATGCGCGGCCGCGGCATCCTGTACATGGTCGACGGCGTGCCGCAGTCCACGCCGCTGCGCGATGGCTCGCGTGATTCGCACACCATCGACCCGGCGATGATCGAACGCATCGAGGTCATCCACGGTGCCAACGCGCTGCAGGGCATCGGCGGTACCGGCGGCATCGTCAACATCATCACCCGCAGTGCGCCCAGTGAGCCGGGTGCGTTCCTGCTCGACACCAATGTCAGCTACAGCGCTGCCCTGCCCAGCCGCCACGACGACAATGGCCAGCGCGGCTCGGCCCTGGTGGGCGTGCGCGGCGAGCAGTTCGACCTGGTCGCCGGCCTGGCCTATGAGAAGCAGGGCCTGTACCACGACGGCGAGGGCCGATCGATCGGCACCAACGCGCAGGGCGAGCTGATGGACTCGACCTCATCGAACGTATTCGCCAAGCTGGGCTGGAACATTGCCGACGGCCACCGCCTGCAGGTCATGGCCAACCGCTATGAACTGCGCGGGCTGGACAACTACCTGGCCATCAACGGTGACTACCGGACCGGTCGCCCGACCATTTCGGTTCCCGGCGATACGCCGCTCGATCCGCCGATGAACCGCTCGCGTTCGCTGACGGTGGACTACAGCGCCGCCGACCTGCTCGGCGGCCGTTTCCAGGCGCAGGCCTTCGCGGTCGATTTCGAAGGCCGCTACGGTGCCAGCCAATGGGATCCTTGGGGCAACACCGGCGCCAATGCCGCCTGGGACCAGACCCAGAACGAATCGGACAAGCGCGGCTTCAAGCTGACCCAGAGCTGGAGCCGCATCGCCGACACCACGCTGGACGTGACCCTGGGCCTGGACGGCCTGCGCGACCGCACCCACCAGGTGCTGCTGGCCAGTGGCATGAACTGGGTGCCGCAGACCACCTACCAGAGCCTGTCACCGCTGCTGCAGCTGCACTGGTGGCCGACCGATCACCTGATGCTGTCCGGCGGCCTGCGTTACGAAAAGGGCGAGCTGGAAGTGGGTGACTACACCACCCTGCCCCGCTACGGCGCACGCAAGGTGGCCGGCGGCAAGCCGACCATGAGCGAGACCCTGCCCAACTTCGGCGCGGTCTGGTACATCAACGATCGCCTCAACGCCTACGCCTCGTATTCGGAAGGCTACACCGTGGCCGACGTCGGCCGCGTGCTGCGCGCGATCAACCGCGACGGACAACGCGTGGACAGCCTCGTCGACCTGTCACCGGTGGTGTCGGACAACCGCGAGATCGGCCTGGAGTACGACGATGGCCGCTTCAGCGGTGACATTGCCTACTACACCTCCGAATCCAAGCTGGGCTCGGTGCTGATCTACGATCCGGGCATCGATGCCTATGCGGTGCAGCGCCAGGCCACCCGCGTGGAAGGCTTTGAAAGCAACCTTCGCCTGCGGTTGGGCAATAGCCGCCTCGGACTGGGCTATGCACGCGCCAACGGCCGCTACGACGCCGACGTTGACGGTCGCCTCGACAGCGACCTGGCTGGTGTGAACATCGCGCCGAACCGGCTGACTGCGTTCTGGGAACAGAGCTGGACGCCGCAGCTGAGCACCCGCCTGCAGGCCAGTCACGCCTTCGACCGCGACTTCGACCTGCGTGGCGCGCAGGTGGCCGAGTTCAAGGGTTACACCACCGTGGATCTGGTCGCGCGCTATACGCTGGACAAGCATGCCTTCACGCTGGGCGTGCAGAACCTGGCGGACAGGCAGTACATCAGCTACTACTCGCAGACCACGCCGTCGAACCCGAGCTATTTCTCCGGCCGCGGCCGGGTGCTGACGCTGGGATGGCAGTACCGGTACTGATCCATGGCGTCCTTATGGGAGCCATGAAATCTATGCGAGACGCGATGAAGGAGGCCCATGCTAGTTTCTGGGCCTCCTTCAAGCGGACGTGGATCATGCGTTTTACCCTGCTCGCCTTCGCCCTGGCCGTCGCTCTTCCGGCCGTCCACGCCAGCGCCGCCGAGGCACCGCTGCCACAACTGCGGGCCTATACCGTGGATGCGTCCTGGCTGCAGCCGATGGCGCCGCTGCAGGTTGCCGACCACACCTGGCAGATCGGCACCGAGGACCTGACCGCGCTGCTGGTGCAGACCGCCGAGGGCGCAGTACTGCTGGATGGCGGCATGCCACAGATGGCCGGTCACCTGCTGGACAACATGAAGCTGCGCGGCGTGGCCCCGCAGGACCTGCGATTGATCCTGCTCAGCCATGCGCATGCCGACCACGCCGGCCCGGTCGCCGAGCTCAAGCGTCGCACCGGCGCGCATGTGGCGGCCAATGCAGAAACGGCGGTGCTGCTGGCGCGCGGCGGCAGCAACGACCTGCACTTTGGCGACGGCATCACCTATCCGCCGGCCAGCGCCGACCGCATCATCATGGATGGCGAAGTGGTCACGGTGGGCGGCATCGCATTCACCGCGCACTTCATGCCGGGGCACACCCCGGGCAGCACCGCCTGGACTTGGACCGACACCCGCGATGGGAAGCCGGTGCGCATCGCCTACGCCGACAGCCTGAGTGCACCGGGTTACCAGCTGAAGGGCAATCCCCGTTATCCGCGCTTGATCGAGGACTACAAGCGCAGCTTCGCAACGGTACGGGCGCTGCCCTGCGATCTGCTGCTCACCCCGCATCCGGGCGCCAGCAACTGGAACTATGCCGCCGGCAGCAAGGCCAGCGCCGAGGCACTGACCTGCAACGCCTACGCGGATGCGGCCGAGAAGAAGTTCGACGCGCAGTTGGCCAGGGAAACGGCCGGGACCCGCTGATTCCGAAGCGTCGAGCTTGCTCGACGGAGCCGCAGAGCAGTCGAGCACGGCTCGACTCTGCAAAGAGCAAGTCGGCCGCGAGGAAAGGTGCCGGTCAGACCGACCGGCACCACCACTGGCTGTCAGCCACCTTGCCGGTGCTGGGCAAACGGTTCGGTGATGCCATCGTTGCGCACCAGCTCGACGGTGTACGGCTGCACGTAGCCGTCCGGCATTTCCATGCCCGGCGAACCGGCCGGCATCCCGGGCAGCACCAGCCCGCGCGCGGCCGGGCGTTCGGCCAGCAGGCGCTTGATGTCCTCGGCCGGGATGTGACCCTCGACCACGTAACCGCCGATCTCGGCGGTATGGCAGGACGCCTTGCCGACCGGCACACCCAGGCGGACCTTGATCGGGTTCATGTCGTCGGCGTCGCGCACATCGACCTGGAAGCCGGCGGCCTTCAGGTGGTCGACCCAGATGCCGCAGCAACCGCAGCTGGCGGTCTTGTGCACGATGGCGACCGGCAAGGCTGGATCGATCTTGGACGGGCTGGCCTGGGCCGGTGCCGGTGCTTCGCTGGCGACCGGTGCCGCGGAGGATTCTTCGGCGGCACGAGCGCAGGCGGTCGTGGCCAGCACGGTGCCCAGCAGCAGGCCGAGGGAGAGAGTACGGTTCATTGAGTGATTCCTTTGCAGAGGCGGGCAACGTAGCCCGCCGCCCGCGCATCGAAGGCGCGGGCAGAGTCGAGAAAAAGTCGAGCAGCCATGGCAGGCGCTTGAGCGCCTGCAGGAAATCACACGATGGGGGGACGCAACGGGTCCGGCATCGGCGGCGATGCGCGTTGCTGGGAACGGGCGGCTACAGGCGCCTCGCGCCACGGCGAGGCTAGCGTTCCGCTCAACGTGGCCAGCATGCCAAGACAGGCCGGCGGGCATTCACACTCACCGCTCTGGCAGGCCGCCGGGGCCGTATCATCGCAGCAGCCGGCTGCCGCCATCGCGGCCGCGTGCGGTGCAGCGCAGTGATCCTGATTGGCCGATCCGCCGTACGAAGACGAGGCAAGCGCCAGCGCCGGTGCATTCAGCACCAGGGCGACAAGCAGCATCCAACGCAGCAGCAGGCCAGGCAGGTTCACCCGCCGATGATAGCCGATGCAGGCGCCCTCAGTGGGCTGGCAACGACCCTGACAGCTTGACAACCACGCGGTCGACTTGCGCGACGCCCCTTGCTATGGCGAGATGGCAATCGTGCCACCCTGCATTGCCACGCCCCTGCCCCTGTCCCCGACACGGAGTTTCCCTCATGAATGGATTCATGCGAACACTGCTTGTGGTGCTGCTGTTGTCGTGCGCGACCATCACCCACGCCGAAGAACCAAGCGAAGATGAAGCAAGCGAACGCGCTGAAGTCTCCCGGCAGGCACAGCAACTGCTGGAGAAGCAGGATTTCGCCAGACTGGAGCAACTCGCCAGTCGTTACCGGGATACGGATCGCTACTTCAGCAGTGGTGTCTGGAAGCTTTCGGCGTACTACGTAGGCATCGGCTATGCCTTCAGCATGAGCAACCGTGACCCGGCCTACTGGCAGGGTCGCGAGAAGCTCGTGCAGGCGTGGATCTCGCGCTACCCCAGGTCGCCGTCGGCGCGCCTGGCCATGGCTGAGATGCTCAGCCGCCAAGGCTGGAGCATCCGCGGCCCCGGCTATGCAAATACGGTGAAGGAAGAGGACTGGGCACCGTTCAAGGCGCTGCAGCAGCAGGCCGTTGACTACCTGCTGAAATACAAGGACATCGCCAGCACGGACCCGTACTGGTACGAGTCGATGGAACACCGGGCGATCGAACAGAGTTGGGATGCAGACCGCTTCTTCGCATTGCATGACGAAGGCATCGCGCGCTATCCGGGCTACTTCCCGCTCTACTTTGCTGCCGTGCGCTATTTCGCTCCGAAGTGGGGCGGCGATCCGGCTGGCCTGGAAGCCTATGCTCGCAGGGTCATGGCCGCGGCCCCACCGCAGGACCAATACATGCTGTACGCCCGCATCTACTGGGTCGCCTCGCAGCGGGAGTACGAGGACCGTTTGTTCACCGATTCGAAAGTGAACTGGCCGACCATGAAACGCGGCTTCGAAGACGTGCTGTCACGTTATCCCTCGCCATGGAACCTGCAATCATTCGCGTACTTCGCCTGCCAGGCCAATGATCCCGTCAAGGCCCGTGAACTGCTGGCGCAGATCCAGGAACCGATCGTTGGCGCTTGGCGGGATACGGCCAACTATTTCCGTTGCTCCTTTGCTCTGGATGAACCCAACCCACATGCCGAAGGCCCATAGGACTGGATTCATCCACTGCTAGGCGACCGCCGCCATCGCCCGCATCCGCACCGGGATCGACTTGGCCGCCGGCGTGCCGCTGAGGCGGTCGTAGTAGTCCAGCGGCAACAACGGGTTCAGTTCGGGGTAGTAGCCGGCCAGCGCGCCGCGCGGCATCGGGTAGTCCAGCACGGTCAGGCCCTCGACGCGCCGCTGCACGCCATCAGCGCTGATCGTCTCCAGGCTGACCCGCGCTTCCTTGTCCAGCCCGCGCGCCAGCCGGTCCTCGATGTTCATGAACAGCACCATGCGATCGTTGTACACGCCGCGGTAGCGGTCGTTGTAGCTGTAGATGGTGGTGTTGTACTGATCGTGCGAGCGCACCGTGGCCAACCGCAGCATGTCCGGGTCATGTACGGGGTCGTCCACGTCCAGGCCGGGCATTACCAGGATGTTGGCCTTGCCATTCGGCGTGGGCCACACCCGGCGGCGCGGCGGAATGTCCAGATGGAAACCGTGTGGCTGCCGGATGCGCTCGTTGAAGCCGGTGTAGATCTCCGGATACACCGCAGCAATCAGCTCGCGGATGGGTGCGTAGTCGTGCATGCAGCCGGCCCAGTCAACCCTGCTGTCGGGCAGTGTGGCCAGCGCCATGCGGCAGACGATTTCGACCTCGGGCAACACATCGGCGCTGACCGGTTCGAGCACGCCGCGCGAGGCGGTCACATTGGACATCGCGTCTTCGATGGTGACGAACTGCTCGCCGGCCGGCGTGACGATGCGCTCCGAGCGCGCCACCACCGGCAGGATCAGCGCATCGCGGCCATGAACCAGGTGCCCACGGTTGAGCTTGGTGGCGATGCCCACGGTCAGGTCCAGCCCACGCATTGCCTCGTACGCGCGCGGCGTATCGGGCACGGCATGAATGAAGTTGCCACCCAGGCCGATGAACACCCTGGCGCTGCCGTCCAGCATCGCCTCGATGGATTCGACCACATGGTGGCCATGCTCACGCGGCGGGTCGAAGCCGAACACCTGCTGCACGCGGTCGAGATAGGCCGGCTTGGGCTTCTCGTCGATGCCGACGGTGCGGTCGCCCTGCACATTGGAATGGCCCCGGATCGGCCCGATGCCAGCACCGGGCTTGCCGAAGTTGCCACGCAGCAACAGCAGGTTGGCGACCTGCTGCAGCAGGCGCGAGCCGTACTGGTGCTGGGTCAGCCCCATGCCGTAGCAGATCACGGTGGCATTGGAGCGGATGTAGATCTCCGCACAGCGACGGATCTGCGCCTGCGAAATGCCGGACACCTGCACGATCTCGTCCCAGTCCTGCGCCATCACTTCTTCGCGCAGCGCCTCGAGGCCCACCGTGTGTTCGGCGAGGAATGCATGGTCGAGCACACGCTCACCCTGCGCCTCGCGCTCGAACATCACCTTCATCATGCCCTTGATCAGGGCCAGGTCGCCGCCGATGCGGATGTGCACGAACTCGCTGGTGATCTCGGTCGAACCGAACGTGGCCATCTGCACCATGTCCTGCGGCTCGGCGAAGCGGATCAGCGCGCGCTCGGGCATCGGGTTGACCGCCACGATCGGAATGCCGCGTTTGCGCGCCTCGACCAGGTTGCTCATCATCCGCGGTGAATTGGTGCCGGTGTTCTGGCCGATCACGAAGATCGCCTCGGCGTGCTCGAAATCCTGCAGCACGATGGTGCCCTTGCCCACCCCGATGGCCGGCGGCAGGCCGCGGCTGGTCGGCTCGTGGCACATGTTCGAGCAGTCCGGAAAATTATTGGTGCCGAACTCGCGCACGAAGATCGAATACAGGAACGCCGCTTCGTTGGGCGTGCGTCCGGAGGTATAGAACTCGGCCTGGTGCGGGCTGTCCAGCGCCTGCAGGTGGCGGCCGATCAGTGCGAAGGCATCGTCCCAGCTGCACGGCACGTAGTGATCGGTGGCCGCGTCGTAGCGCATCGGCTCGGTCAACCGGCCCTGCATCTCCAGCCAGTAGTCGGTCTGCGCCATCAGCTCGGTAACGGTATGCCGGGCGAACAGCTCACGACCGGCACGGAACTGGGTGGCTTCCCAGGCCAGTGCCTTCGCGCCGTTCTCGCAGAACTCCAGCTTCTTGCGTTCGTCGGCATCGGGGAAGGCGCAGCTGGGGCACTTGAAGCCACCGGGCTGGTTCATCGCCAGCAACGCCTTCGACCCCTTGCCGATCACACTCTGCTGCAGCAGCACCTTGGCGGTGGCTCCGGCGGCACCCCAACCACCGGCGGGCTGGTTGTAGGCCTTGTAACGCGGCGGCTTCTGCTCGGACATGTTCGGGAACCTGACGGGAGGAACGCGGCAACAATGGGCACAACGCGGTCCGGCGGCGCTTTCGGACGCACAGCCAGCCCCACAGTCAAACACGGCCTGCACGGCTTCGCCAGTGGGTGCGCGCTGTTTTCAGCGCAGCCTGCCATGACAACGGTTACACCTGCGTCAGCGCATGGCCACTGCGCTATTCTCGATGGCGTGGGTGGTCCACCACCTGCGTATCTCCCTTGTCCGGACGCGCTGCATGCCTGATTCGACCCCACCGCACGCCCCGCCTGCCGGCACGGCCCAGCGCCCGTTGCAGCGCTGGCGCAGCGAGGGGCGACAGCCCCTGGTCGACGTGGTGGCCGAGGAAGTGCCGGTGGCGCTGCGTTACAACGACGCCGCCTTCGCGGTGATGATGGCCACGCCCTGCGACCTGGAGGACTTTGCGCTTGGGTTCTCGCTCAGCGAGGGACTGATTGCTACGCCCTCGCAGCTGCTGTCGATCGACATCCGCCCACAGCTGGAAGGCATCGAACTGCAGATGACCGTGGCCGAGGAGGCACCCGGTGCCGGCCTGGACCCCGCCAATGGGCGCCTGCTGCCCGGCCGTGGTGGCTGCGGCCTGTGCGGCACGCGCCAGCTGGAGGAAGTGCTGCGACCGCTGCCGCAGATCCGCGAACGCCGCAGCTATTCCGCCACCGCCCTGCAGCGGGCGGTGGCGACCTTGGCGCAGCACCAGCCGATGAATGCGGCAAGCGGTTCGATCCACGCCGCGGCCTGGGCCGACGCCAGTGGGCGCATCGGTTGGGTACGCGAGGACGTGGGTCGCCACAATGCACTGGACAAGCTGATCGGCGCCCTGCATCACAACGAGCACGCCATCGACGGTGGGTTGCTGGTGATTTCCAGCCGCGCCAGCTACGAAATGGTGAGCAAGGCAGCGCGTGCGGGAGCCAGCGTGCTGGCGGCGGTTTCGGCGCCGACCGCGCTGGCGATCGACCTGGCCCGCAGCGCCGGCCTGTGCCTGGTCGGGTTCGCACGGGAGAGCGGGTTCAATGTGTATACCCATCCCGAGCGGCTGCAGGCAGACGACAAGTAGCATCGACTGGGTAGTCGTCGACTGGGTAGAGTCGACTGTCAGTCGACTGCTCTTCGTTCAGACCCCCGAAAACCCCGCGATGCGCGCGATAGTCGACTGACAGTCGACTCTACCCGGTCGGCTCCATCCAGACCGGCCCGGGCGACCACTGCCACCCGGGCCAGGCCAGATCTCAGCGCAACGCCACGTTTGGGAAGTCCACCGGCACGTCAAACGCTGCGTTGTAGAGTCGACTGCTCTTCGTTCAGACCCCCCGAAAACCCCGCGCTGCGCGCGATAGTCGACTGACAGTCGACTCTACCCGGTCGGCTTCATTCAGACCGGCCCGGGCGACCGCTGCCACCCGGGCCAGGCCAGGTCTCAGCGCAGCGCGACCTTCGGGAAGTCCACCGGCACGTCAAACGCTGCGTTGTAGAGTCGACTGTCAGTCGACTGCTCTTCGTTCAGACCCCCGAAACCCCGCGCTGCGCGCGATAGTCGACTGACAGTCGACTCTACCCGGTCGGCTCCATTCAGACCGGCCCGGGCGACCACTGCCACCCGGGCCAGGCCAGGTCTCAGCGCAACGCGACCTTCGGGAAGTCCACCGGGACGTCGAACGCTACGTTGTAGAGTCGACTGTCAGTCGACTGCTCTTCGTTCAGACCCCCCGAAAACCCCGCGCTGCGCGCGATAGTCGACTGACAGTCGACTCTACCCGGTCGGCTCCATTCAGACCGGCCCGGGCGGCCCGCTGCCACCCGGGCCAGGCCAGATCTCAGCGCAGCGCGACCTTCGGGAAGTCCACCGGCACGTCGAATGCTACGTTGACGTAGTTGGTGAACAGGTTGAGCGCGACGTGGGCGAGGATCTCAACGATCTGCTCATCATCGAAGCCAGCCTCACGCAGCGCCTGCACATCGCCATCGGCAATCTGCGCACGCTGCTCGACCACCTTCAGCGCGAAGTCCAATGCCGCCGAGGTGGCCGGATCGCTGGACTGGCCGATCTGCGCGGCGGCCATCTGCTCGCTGCTGGCACCGGCCTTGCGGCCCAGCGCGGTGTGCGCGGCCAGGCAGTACTCGCAGGCGTTGCGGTTGGCGATGGCGACGGCGATCTGCTCACCCAGCAGCGGCGACAGACGACCGCCGCCCAGCGCGCCGAACGAACCCCACATGCTCTGCAGGGCGGCTGGCGAGTTGGCCACGGCACGGAACATGGCCGGGGTGGCACCGAAGGCGGCGTGGACCTGGCCCAGCAGGGCCTGACGGTCGCCGGTGGTATTGGCGGCATCGATCAGGGGGACACGGGACATGGTGGATCTCCTTGGGAAAGCGCCCGGAATTGGACGACCCGCTCATCCTAGGTAGACTCCCCGGACGAATCAGGCGCAATAAACCACAAATGTTGTCCATTCATCCATGAACGTGTCCGCCGACACTTCCGCACCCGACCGCCTCTCCTCCCTGCTGGAACGCTTCCGGGTGCAGGCCGCGCTGTTCCACAGTGGTCCGCTGTGCGGGCGCCACGTCTTCGAGCCGCAGCCCGGTCGTGCCTTCCTGCACATCCTGCGCCAGGGTGAAATGGAGGTCCGTCATCCCGGGGGCGATATCGCGCTGCCCCGGTTGAAGATCGACACACCCAGCCTTCTGCTGTATCCGCAGCCGCTGCACCATGTGTTCTTCAACGCACCGCTGGATGGCCCGGATTTCACCTGCGCCACGCTGGACTTCGATGGCGGCGCGCGCAATCCGATCGTGCAGTCGCTGCCACCGGTGATGGTGGTGCCGCTGGCGGCGATCGGCGAACTGGATGACACCCTGCACCTGCTGTTCGCCGAGGCCGATCGCCAGCGCTGCGGTTCCCGGCTGCTGACCAACCGCCTGTTCGAGGTGGCGCTGATCCAGATCCTGCGCTGGGTGGTGGACCACCCGGATGCGGCGGGCGTCAGCCATGGGCTGATGCGCGGGCTGTCCGATGCGCGGCTGGCCCGTACGCTGGTGGCGATGCACCAGGCGCCGCAGGACGAATGGACGCTGCCCCGGATGGCTGCGACTGCCGGCATGTCGCGCAGCGCGTTCGCGGCCGTGTTCAAGGAGGTGATGCAGGCGACGCCGGCCGCTTATCTGCTGGACTGGCGGCTGAGCCTGGCCTGCGCGCAGCTGCGGGCCGGCGTGGCGGTCAAGCAGGTGGCGATCGAGGTGGGGTTTGCCGATACCGCCTCCCTGTCGAAGGCGTTCCGCAAGCGGCTGGGAGCGTCGCCGAGGGCGTGGCTGGTCGCGAGCGCCGCGCAGGCTGGGTAGACGCGCGAGGGGTAGAGTCGACTGTCAGTCGACTGTCGCGCGAAGCGCGGGGTTTTCGTTGTCTGACCGAAGAGCAGTCGACTGACAGTCGACTCTACCGAAGCGCATTTTCGGGGCCTGACCGAAGGGCAGCCGACCAGCGGTCGGCTCTACCACGGGCGATGTCTGCGCGCCGGCTGGCCGCTCAACTGGACGTTCCGTCATTCTCGCTGTCGAAGGCGTTCCGCAAGCGGCTGGGGGCCAGGCTGGGCAGACGCGCGAGGGGTAGAGTCGACTGTCAGTCGACTGTCGCGCGAAGCGCGGGATTTTCGTTGTCTGACCGAAGGGCAGTCGACTGACAGTCGACTCTACCACGGGCGATGTCTGCGCGCCGGCTGGCCGCTCAACTGGACGGTTCCGTCATTCTCGCTGTCGAAGGCGTTCCGCAAGCGGCTGGGGGCCAGGCTGGGCAGACGCGCGAGGGGTAGAGTCGACTGTCAGTCGACTATCGCGCGAAGCGCGGGATTTTCGTTGTCTGATTGAAGAGCAGTCGACTGACAGTCGACTCTACCGAAGCGGCATTTTCGTGGCCTGACCGAAGGGCAGCCGACCAGCGGTCGGCTCTACCACGGGCGATGTCTGCGCGCCGGCTGGCCGCTCAACTGGACGTTCCGTCAGACTTCGCCAACAACCCGGCGATGCGCTCGGCAACACGGGCGCGCACGCCTTCGTCCAGCTGGCCTTCGTACATCGCCTCGTAGATCCACAGGCCATCGGCGGCCAGTCGCGCCACGAAATTGTCGAGCGTCGTCGGATCGACATTCCCGGCCTCCGGCGCGGATGGTGCCCAGCGCCGCACCGCCGGTCCCCACGGACGCTCATCGGCGTCCGGGTCCGCCGATTCGAGCATGAACATCAGTTCGGCACGGGTGGCACTCTGCGCCGAGACACGCACGAAGGTCTGGTAACGCTCCAGTGCCGTCGCTTCATCCGCGCGCTTGCCCAGCAGCGTTTCCATCGACGTTTCCCAGGCCTGCACCAGGTGCTCGTCGATGCCGCGCAGCAGTGCCTCGCGCGACGGGAAGTGGTACAGCAGGCCGCCGCGGGTCAGCTTGGCCTCGGCCGCCACCGACTCGAAGGTCACCGCACGCACGCCGTCACGATTGATCACGTTGACGGCGGCGTCGAGGATGCGGTCGCGCTTGCTGGTTCTCATTGCCTCATTTTACGCGATCGGCCGCGCCCTCGCGGCTTCCGACGCGGCCGCGCAGCAGGCGCGCCAGGATCGTCGCGCCCATCGCCAGCACCGCCGTGATCACCAGCAGCACGATCTGGTAGCCACGGTCATACGCGGCCGCAGCCAGTGAGAACCACTCACCCTGCCCGCTCTCGCGCGCGGCATGCAGCGCCTGGGTGAAGCCTTCACGGGCCAGTGCCGGCATGTCTGCCGAGACCGGCAGGAACGCGCTGTACATCGCGGCGCTCAGGCTGCCCAGCATCGCCACCGCCAGCAGGCCGCCGAACTCATAGGACACCTCTTCCACCGAAGAGGCCATGCCCGCGCGGTGTGCCGGCACATTGTTGAGGATGGCGGTGGACGCTACCGAGATGGCCGCGCCCATGCCGAAGCCGGTGATCGCCATGCCCGCGACCACCCAACCGAGGCCGTGCGGGAAGCCGAAGGCCACCACGCCCACACCCAGCGCACCCGCAGCCAGGCCACCACAGATCAGCGGGCGCAGGCCCACCCGGTGCAGGATGCTGCCGCCCAGCAGCGCGCTCGGAAGGCTGCCCAGTGCCGCCACCGAGACCAGCAGGCCCGCCTGCAGCGGCGTGAAGCCTGCCACCAGCTGGAAGCGCTGGGTGGTGACCAGCTGCAGGCCGGCCATCGCGAACAGGGTGAACACCGCCGACAGCGTGCCGGCCAGGAACGCCGGGTTGCGGAAGATCGCGAAGTCCAGCAGCGGGTACGGCAGCTGTTGCTGGCGGCGCGCGAACGCCGCGCCGCTGATGACGGCCAACAGCAGCGCGCCCGCGCCCAGCGCATACGACGGCGGCGTAGCGATCAGCGACTTGATCGCCAGCACCAGGCCGGACAGTGCCGCCAATGCCAGCACCGAGGACACAAGGTCCCATGGCCGCGAGGTGTCGCGCTGGCCTTCCGGCGCCAACAGCAGCGTGGCCACGAACGCGACCAACACCACCGGCACGTTGATCAGGAACACCGAGCCCCACCAGAAGTGCTGCAGCAACCAACCGCCAATGATCGGGCCGAGCGCCGCACCGACGATGGCCACCGAACCCCAGATCGCGATGGCGATGTTGCGTTCGCGCTCTTCGTGGAAGCTCAGGCCGATCAGCGCCAACGTGGCCGGCATCATCGCTGCGGCACCGACCGCCAGGAAGGCACGTGCGGCAATCAGTTGCGCTGCGGTGTCGGCGAACGCCGCTGCCAGCGAGGCGACGCCGAACACCACCAGGCCGATCAGGAACATGCGGCGATGGCCGATGCGGTCGCCCAGCGTGCCCGAACCCAGCAGCAGGCCGGCCATCACCAGCGGATAGGCGTTGATGATCCACAGCGCCTGTCCGGCACTGGCCGAGAGTTCCTCGGTCAGCGTCGGCAGTGCGGTGTAGAGCACGGAGTTGTCGAGCGTAACCAGCAGCAGGCCAGCGGCGACGGTAAACAACAGTGCCCAGCGGCGGGCACGCGACAGGGCCGGAGCACCGGCCAAGGGCTGGGACAAAGCCATGGGAGAACCTGGTGGGGGTGGATTACGAGCATAACTATACAGGATGTCCTGTATAGTTCTGACCTTGAGAGCCAGCCGATTCAGCTTTTGTAGAGGCGAGCCTGCTCGTCGGAACCGCCAGCCAGGCGTGGCCTGGCTCTACTGCTAGACGCTCACCGGCAGTCTTCCGGCAGCGCGGCGATGGCCGATACCACCGCCGCCTGCATCCCCTGCCCTACGGCGGCGTCCAGCTCGCCACCAATGTCACCATGCTGGCGCCGCAGTTCGTCCTCGCACAGGCCGCGCACGCGCACACGGGCATTCGCGCGCAGGCTGCTGCACCGCCAGTCGGTGCCACCCAGCGGCAGCACCGAGTACACCACGCTGTTGCAGGCGTTGCCGGCGCGCTGCTGCAGCGGCAGTCCACCGAAATCCCGCGGTTCGCTGCTGCGTTGCGGGTCGAAGTAGCTGTCCGGGAACGTGCGCGCGTACTGTTCGATGTCCACGGCCATGCGGCGTCCACCGGCCAACGGCATCTGCAGCGTCTGCCCGCACGGCGTCGCGTCGGCGCGATGCTGGATGTACTGGTAGATCGGCCGGTCCAGCGATGGATCCTGCTGGGTCACCGCACTCACCGCCGCCAGCACCGGCAGCGATGCACGATTGGCCATGCGCGCCAGCAGGCCCGCCTGCGCGGGCTGGCAGCGGTCGCGCAATGTTGCCGCGAGCAGGAACAATACGTCGTTGCGGAACGCGTGGTCGTCACCCAGGCGCTGTTCGATGCGCTGGCTGGCATCGGACGCCGGTGCTGGAAACGCAACTGCCGGCGGCGCGGTGGGTGCGCGCTGCCGCTGCCACCACACCAGCAGCACCATCGCGCCCACGATCAGCCCGGCAGCCATGATCCATCGCCTGCGCATCAGTTGCGGATCGCCGTCAGCGTGGCTGCCGCGGCATCGTAGGACGCGCTGGCGATGTCCGCGTCGAAACGCTTCACCTGCAGGTGGCCGGCAAGCCGGTACGGATCCCACAGATCGCCCAGCGCGATCGGTGTCGCCAGGGTCACGTGGATGATCTGGTTCGGTGGTGGTGGCGGCACGTGGATGCACGCGCCGTAGAACGGCACGAACAGCAGTTCATCCACCAATCCTGCATCGTTGGTGCCGAGCGGTACCACGTAGCCATCCAGATCCACCGTGCGACCATCGACAGCATCGACCACCCGCGAAGAGCCGAACTGCTTGGCGCGATCCGGGCTGGAATGGTCGATCTCCAGCCCCGGTGGCGTGCCCGAGCCGGTGTCGTCGATCAGCCCGCCCACATCATCCATGCCACCGCGTGACAGGCCGATCTGCGGCGGCGGGCGCTGATAGGTGACCTCGTCGGGCCGCAACGCATCCCAACGGTCGATGGGAGCTTCGGCCGTGGCGGAGGGCGCCGGTTTGTCCTGCGGCGTGACCACCACGGCATCGCCGCCCGGCGCGGTACAGGCTGCCAACCCGACGCACCCCAGCACCAGCAGCAGGCAACTACGGTTCATAGGGCCTCAACTGTGCGTCACGCATGGTGTAGGCCGAACCGGCCAGATCGTCGTCCAAGCGTTCGGCCCGCAGGGTGCCGGCCAGGAAGAACGGCGAATACATGTCCGGCATCTCGATCGGGCGCGGCAGCACCACGTGCACGATCTGGTTCGGCGGTGGTGGTGGCACGTGGATGCAGGCGCCGTAGTACGGCACGAACAGGAATTCGGTCAACCGCCCGTCCTGAGCGTTGGCCAGTGGTACCACGTAGCCCGGCAGGCGCACCGGCCGCTGCAGTACCGTGTCCACGGTGCGGAAGGTGCCGAACTGCGGCATGCGCCGGTTGCCGTTGTGCTCGACTTCCGGGCCCTCGCCGCGTTCCAACGCGGCCAGCTCGTCCTTGGGCATCATCTGCAGCCAGTCCAGTTCCTGCTCTGCAACGTCTGCAGGGTCATAGCGGTCAACAACCGGCGCGGGTGGCAGGGCCTGCACACCGGTATCCACCGGCCGCTCGCAGGCAACCAGGGCCAGTACCATCGGCAGCGACAGCATCCAGCGCATGCTCAGCCTCCCGGTGAAAGGCCATCGGCCAAGGTGCGCCGGTAAGCGAGCAACGCCGGGACCAGCCCAGCCACCGCACTGATCGCCAGCACGCCTGCCACCCAGGCCAGCTCGCGGCCGTCCGGCCAGACATGGGTGATCGACAGGCCGAAGGTGGCCAGTACCCAGCCGCGCCCGGCCATGCTGGCGACCACCAGCAGCGACAGGGCCAGCACGCAGGCCACCGCACTGGTCGCCACCGCCTCCACCACCAGCAGGCCCGCGATGTAACCCGGTCGCGCGCCGGTGGCACGCAGGATGGCCATCTCACGCCGCCGCTCCTGCAGGGTCGAGACCAGCAGCGCCACCAGCGAGACCATGCCCAGCAGTACCACCATCGCACTGATCAGCTGCAACGCCCGCTCGGCGGTGCCCAGTGACTGCCACAGCTGCTGCAGGGTCACGCCGGGCAGGATCGCCAGCATCGCCTCGTCCGGATACTCGTTGATCCTGCGCTGTACCGAGAACGTGACGATGCGCGAATTCAGGCCGAGCATGAAGGCGGTGATGCTGGTCGGGGTCAGGTCCTGGTGGCGCGCCTGCTCGGCGCTGACGCGCTGGCTGCGCAGCTGCACGCCCGATCGCCAGTCAACATGGATCGCTTCGATCGCCGGCAGCGAAACCAGCAGCGACGAATCCACCGGCGTGCCGGTGCGCTGCAGGATGCCGGCAACACGGAATGGCTTGTCGGCATGCGTGGCCAGCGTGACCGCGCCGGTGCCGTGCGCCAGTACGATCTCATCGCCGAGGCCGACCTTCTGCGCGCGTGCCACCTCCGCGCCGATTACCGCGTCGTACAGATCATCGAACGGCCGTCCGTCCGCGAACGCAAGCGCGTGCCCGGCGCCGTAGCGGTAGTGCTCGAAATAGCCAGCGCTGGTGCCGACCACGCGGTAGCCGCGCCACGAATCGCCCAGCGACAACGGCACCGCCCACTTCACCTGCGGCAATGCAGACAGCTCCTGGTAGGACTGCCAGGACACGTTGTTGGTCGGGTCGCCGATATGGAACACCGAGTACAGCAGCAGGTTCACCGGTCCCGAACGCGCACCGACGATCAGGTCGGTGCCCGATACGGTGCTGGCGAAGCCTTCGTGCGCCTGCGTGCGCACGCGTTCGACACCCAGCAGCAGCACCACGCTGAGGGTGATGACCAGCACGGTCAGGCCCACGCTCAACGCACGGCTGCGCAGGCTGGCCCAGGCAAGCTCAAGCATGGCCGGCACCTGCCTGGTTGATCTCGGACAGTGAAATGGTGCGGTCGAACAAGGGCTGCAGGCTGTCGTCATGGCTGACCACCAGCACCGTGGTGCCGGCCGCCTGGCACTGCGCCGACATCAGCTTCAGGAACGCGGTCGCCGCGTCGCGGTCGAGCGCCGAGGTCGGCTCATCGGCCAGCAGCAATGCCGGACGACCGATCAGGGCGCGTGCCGCCGCCACGCGTTGTTGCTGGCCGACACTGAGCGTACCCGCGGGCCGCTGCATAAGCTCAGGGTTGAGCTGCAGGGCCTGCAGCAGGCGGGCGATCTCGGCATCCAGCGGCCCACTGATGCGCGCGCTGCGCAGGCGCGAAAAGCGCAGGCCCAGCGCGATGTTGTCGCGCACGCTGAGGAACGGCAGCAGGTTGAACTGCTGGAAGATCACGCCCAGGTGGTCGGCGCGGAAGCGATCCCGCGCGGCACCGCGCATCGCCTGCAGCGCGTGGCCGGCGACTTCGATGCGGCCCTTGCCGGGCAGCAGCACGCCTGCCAGCAGGCCCAGCAGGGTGCTTTTGCCGCCACCGCTGATTCCGCGCAGCAACACGCTGCTGCCCTGCTCGACCCACAACCGCGGGATGTCCAGCACCCGCTGCATGCCGTAGCCGAACTGCACGTCTTCCAGCGAGATCACCGGTGCCGCGCTCACGGTGCCAGCACCACGCGCAGGTTGTCGGGCGTCAGCACGCTGCGGTTCTGGCCATTGGCGGTTGCGCTGTTGACGATGACTTCGTGCAGGCCGGGGAAAAGTACGGGCAGGCGCACGACGATGGCGCGCAGCGCGGCAGGTTTCGCACAGTGGTACTGCAGCGTTGCGCTGAAACCTGCGTGCCGGTGCTCACCTGATGGCGGTGCTGCAGCCGTCGCATCGAATCCCTCGGCCTTGGCATCGTTGCCTGAAAGGCGGCAGCCTGCGGCGGTGGGCAAGGTGACCCAGCTGCCGCCCTTCAGCACTGTCGTAGCCCGTGTCAGCGCGGCCTGCTCGACTGCATTGGCCGGCGGTCGCTCGTAATCAAGGATGCCGATGCCGGGTGCCTGCAGGGCGAATTCCAGCGTCTGCCGGTCAAGCGCAAGATCGACGGTGGCCTGGCCGTGCACGTGCGGTGCGTGCTGGCGGATGTCATGGGCCTGCGCGGCGCTGGCAGCCAGCAGCAGGAAAAGAGCAGCAGAACGCTTCATGGGGGACACTCCAATTGTTACTATGTAACATTATGGACCACATCCCCATGACGCCCGCAAGGGCCCTGGCCCAGCCGCCAACTTCGGCACGCTGGCACCCGCGCTTCGATCTTGCCGGTGCCTGGCTGTCCCTGGCCTGCGCCGCCCATTGCATCGCCCTGCCCCTGCTGCTGGCCTTCGTGCCGGCCGCGATGATGGCGCTGCGCTCGTTCCAGCATCCCGGCCATGGCGCGATGACATTGCTGTTGATGATGTCGCGCTGGGAATGGCTGTTCGCGCTGCTGGCCTCGTCGCTGGCCTTGGCGAGTACCTCGGCCGGGGTGCACCGGCACGGGCGCTGGCGCCCGGTGCGGCTGGCCTGCATCGGCGCCATCCTGCTACTGTCGGCCTCGCTGTACCTGCCGCTGAAGGAATCGCTGCTCTGGCATGGCGTGGCGACAGCCAGTGGTGGCGTGCTACTGGCCGCGGCGCACATCGGCAACCGGCGCGCGCTGCGCACCCGCTGACACCGGCCGCGGGTCGGCAGCCCCGGGGACCCGGCAGCCGGCCAGCGGCCGGCTCTACCCATCCGTACATGGGCCACGCATCAGGTGATACGCATTTGTAGTGCCGGCCGCTGGCCGGCAGCTGCTGTGATCCGGCAGGAGGGGAAAAGCCGGCCAGCGGCCGGCTCTACCGATCTCTATTCGTCAAACGGACGCTGTCCCAGCGTCTGCGTCACGTGGTCGACGAAACAGGTGATGCGGGCGGCCAGCGCGGTGTTGCGGTAGTACACCGCGTTGATCGGCTGCCGCACTTCCTGCGTCTGCCTGGCGAACAGCTGCACCAGGCGGCCATCACGCCGGTCCTGGCGGGTCAGGAAATCAGACAGGCAGGCGATGCCCAGCCCGGCTACCGCCATCTGCCGCAGTGTCTCGCCACTGGATGAAGCGATGGCCGGCTCGATCACGAAAGGCCCACCATCGGCATCCTGCAGCGGCCATTCGTTCAACGAACTGGGCTGGGTGAAGCCCAGCAGGTCGTGCTCGCGCAGCTGCTCCACGCGCGTGGGCGTGCCGTGGCGGCGCAGGTATTCGGGGCTGGCCACCACCCGGATGCGGCTGTGGCCGATCGGCCGCGCATGCAGGGTCGAGTCGCGCAGCACGCCAATGCGGAACGCCACGTCGGTGCGCTTCTCGATCAGGTCGGTGATGCCTTCATTGGAATTCAGCTCCAGCTCCACCTGCGGGTAGCGCTCACGGAACCCCTCAAGCAGCGGCACGATCACGTGCAGCATGAACGGCGTGGCGGCGTCCACGCGCAGGCGCCCGACCGGCTGCAGCCGCCGCGCGGCCATCTGTTCCTCGGCCTCGTCCACCGTGGCCAGGATCGTGCGCGCGTACTCCAGGAACGCCGCGCCTTCCTCGGTCAGTTCCAGCCGCCGCGTGGTCCGTCGCAGCAGCGTGGTCTGCAGCTTGTCCTCCAGCCGCGCCAGGGTGCGGCTGGTGGCAGAGATGGTCAGTTCCAGCGCCTCGGCCGCCGCCGTGATCGAACCGCTGTCGACCACGGCCACGAAGGCCTTCAGCTCATCCAGGGTGGTTCTCATTTTTTACCTCGGCGCAAAAGCGTTTCCCGTATACACGGCTTAATCAACAAATGTAAAGCGCCCACACTTCGCCCTGTCCCGAGCCCACCGGCTCTCAACGAAGTCCCTGGAGTCCATCATGAGCGTTCCTTCCTTTGGCGTCGGCACCTTCCGCCTGACCGGCCAGACCGTCATCGACTCGGTGCGCAACGCCCTCGACGTTGGCTACCGTGCGGTCGATACCGCGCAGATCTACGGCAACGAAGCCGAAGTCGGCCAGGCCATCGCCGAATCCGGCGTTCCGCGCGACCAGCTGTTCCTGACCACCAAGATCTGGGTGGACAACTACGCCGCCGACAAGCTGATCCCGAGCCTGCGCGACAGCCTGGCCAAGCTGCGCACCGACTACGTCGACCTGTTGCTGATCCACTGGCCGGCGCCGGGCAATGGCGTTGAACTGCGCGAGTACATGACCGCGCTGGCCGAAGCCAAGACGCTGGGTCTGACCCGCCAGATCGGTGTGTCCAACTTCAACATCGAGCTGACCCGGCAGGCCATCGAGGTGGTCGGTGCCGGCGAGATCGCCACCAACCAGATCGAACTGAGCCCCTACCTGCAGAACCCGGCACTGACCGCCTTCCTGCAGGACCAGGGCATCACCGTGACCTCCTACATGACCCTGGCCTACGGCAAGGTACTGAAGGATCCGGTGCTGGCCGCCATCGCCGACAAGCACCATGCCACCGTGGCCCAGGTCGCGCTGGCGTGGGCGCTGCAGCGGGGTTACTCGGTCATTCCGTCCTCGACCAAGCGCGAGAATCTGGCCAGCAACCTGCTCGCCCAGGACCTGCACCTGGATGCCGATGACATGGCCGCGATCGCTGCGCTTGACCGCAACGGCCGCGAAGTCGATCCGCCGGGCCTGGCCCCGGCCTGGGACTGAGGAGCCTGGCCATGGGCAGTGCGTTGGCGCGGCTCCAGGCCGGTGGTTTCAGCATCGGCATCGAAGCACCGCTGGACAATGACTGGACGCCGCTGGGCGAACAGGCACGACGCGCCGCACGACGCCTGCCCGGTGAACCGGACCTGCAGCGCCATGCGGAACTGGCACGGTTGGCCGACCGCCTCGGCTTCCGTGCGCTGTGGGTACGCGACGTGCCGGTGTACGACCCGGCCTTCGGCGATGCGGCGCAGGTGTTCGAGGTATTCAGTTACCTCGGCTACCTGGCCGGCATCACCAATGACATCCTGCTGGGCACCGGTGCGGTGGTGCTGCCGATCCGTGAGCCCTTGCTGACCCTGAAGTCGGCGCGCAGCGTGCAGCGGCTGAGCGGCGACCGCCTGTTGCTGGGCGTGGCCAGTGGCGACCGCCCGGTGGAGTACCCGCTGTTCGGTCGCGACTTCGACAGCCGTGGCAGCCGTTTCCGCGAGCAGATCGCATTGCTGCGCGAAGGCGCCGCCGCGCACCTGCCGCAGGGCCTGGACGTGCTGCCCGCCGATGGCCCGGCCCTGCCGTTGTTCGTGGCCGGCCTGGCCCAACAGCAACCAGCATGGATCGGCCAGCACATGGATGGCTGCCTGGCCTACCCGGGCGCGCCGCAGGACCATGCGCAACGCGTGGCGGCGTGGCGCGCCGTGGCCGGCAACAAGCCGTATGCCAGCTTCATCCACCTGGACCTGGTGGACGATGCCGACGCCCCCCTGCAGCGCTGGCGCTTCGGCCTGCGTGGCGGCCGCAACGCCCTGCTGGCCGAGCTGCACGCCATGCAGGCGGCCGGTGTCGACCACATCGGCCTGCAGTTCCGCCGCAACGAACGGCCGTTGGCCGAAACCTTCCACGAAATCGCCGAGTACGTGCTGCCGCACTTCCCGGCCCATGCCGGCGCCACCGCGACGGCCTGACAGTTACCGGAGCTTTGCCATGAAGATGAAGACCCTGGCCGCGCTTGCGCTGGCCACCCTGCCGCTGTCCTTCCAGGCCACCGCCGAGGAGTGGTATCCCTCTGCCTACGGCGCCAACGACGAGATCGGCGCGGCCAACCTGCTCACCGCTGACGTGGTCAAGCACGCGGTCTCGCTGGTCAGGACCGGCAAGACCTATCCGCTGGCGGTGCCGGTGGACAAGAACCTGCCCGCGTTCCGCCACCGCAGCTTCCGCCTGTACAACGTGCAGGTCGGCCAGCAGGCCGGCAAGTCGCTGGGCCCCAACAAGTTCACCTTCAACGATGAACTGGTGAACGCCTGGACCGGCGTTGGCACCCAGCTCAACGGCATCGGCCATATCGGCATCGACAACGTCTACTACAACGGCAACAAGGCCGCCGACTTCGTCACCGTGGACGGTGTGCGCAAGCTCGGCGTCGAGAAGGTACCGCCGATGGTCACCCGCGGCGTCGTGCTGGACATGACCGCGTACTACGGCAAGGCGATCGTGCCCGGCGGCACCGAGTTCACCGTGGCCGACATCCAAGCCGTGCTGAAGAAGCAGGGACTGAGCCTGCGCAAGGGCGACGTGGTGCTGTTCAACACCGGTTGGCTGGAACTGATCGGCAAGGACAACACACAGTTCCTGGAAGTGGAGCCGGGTATCGGCATGGAGGCCGCGAAGTGGCTGGCCGACCAGGGCATCGTCGCCTTCGGTGGCGACACCTGGGCCTCGGAGGTTTACCCGAACCCGAACGGTGCCGAGGAGTTCCCGATCAACCAGTACATGCTGGCCAAGCGCGGCATCTACAACCTGGAGCTGATCGACAGCCGTGCCCTGGTGCGCGACAAGGCCTGGGAATTCCTGTTCGTGCTCGGCCAGCCGCTTTACGTCGGCTCGACCCAGGTCAACATCAACCCGGTGGCGATCCGATGAACACAGCTCCCGCCTTGCCGTTGTTCGCCGGCCGCCGCTTCCGCGTCAGCTATGACGGCCTGGCCGCCGACAATGTCTACAGCGCCGATGGCCGCCACGTGCAGTACGCCATCGTCTCCGGCGCCTATGCCGGTGCGCAGGGCGAAGCCGCCTGCGAGTGGCAGCAGATCAGCGAAGGGGTCTATGCCATTTCGTGGCAGGAAGCCGATGGCGCAACGGTCGTGCATGTCGATGACTTCGTCGGTGGGCGTTCGCTGGCCTGGTTCACCGCCACCGATGGCAGTTTCCATCGCATGCAAGGGCCGTTGGCAGCACTGTGACGCTGGCCAGCTGCCGGCACCACCGGTGAGTGGACGGAACATTACAGATCGGTAATGTTCGGGTCAGGGCAGCGAAAGGCGCTGCCCTCCACCCTGAGGGCCACTTCTTCCACAGGTGTCCCGCGCATGACCCGTTCCCTTCGCCGCTCTGCCACCCTCGCGCTTCTCCTGTCTGGCCTCGCGGTTGCGCCGCTGGCCCTGGCCCATCCCAGCCTGGTGCGTTCGACGCCGGCCGCCGACGCCACCATAGCCCCGGCGACCGAGATCACGCTGCAGCTCAGTGAGAAGGTGATGCCGCGTGCCACCCGCATCGAACTGAGCATGGACCATGGCCGCATGAAGATGGCCATGCCCACCACCGCGCAGGACCTCTCCGAAGATGGGCACACGCTGCGTGCGCGCTTCGCCAAGCCGCTGCCCGCCGGCAGCTACGCACTGCAATGGCGCGCGGTCGGCCAGGACAGCCACCCGATCACCGGCAACTACCGCTTCACCGTGAAGTAAGGTCGCCGCCGTGGCCGAGCTCTCGCCGTATGCGCTGCGGCTGGCGCTGTACCTGGTGCTGATGCTGCTGTTCGGGCGGCTGCTGTTCGTCCGCCCCGGACTGCCGCGCAGCATCTCGCTGACGCTCGCCGTGGTTGCGCTCATCCTGGTCGTCATCGATGCAGTAAACCGGTTGTCCGGCGTGCTTGGCATCCCGGCAGCCGACATCGACCCAGCAACGGCGCACTGGTTCCTCACCGGCACGCCGGTGGGTAAGGCCGGCCTGCTGCGCACCGTGGCAGTGCTGGCGATGCTGCCCCTGCTGGCATCCGTTACGCCGCTGCGGGGCCTGCGCCGCCTGGCGCTGCTCGCGTTGTCCGCCACCGCCCTGGCCAGCCTGTCCTGGAACGGGCATGCCGCCGCCGGTGATGGATTCGGCGGCACCTTGCGGCTGACGGCCGGCATCGTGCATCTGCTCGCCGCCGGCGCCTGGGTCGGCGCGATCGCCGCCATCCTGCAGCTGGCGCTGCGTCCACAGGGCCTGCGCCTGCGCGAACGTACCCGCGAACTGTGGCAGGCCGCGCACTGCTTCGCCGTGCCTGGCACGATCATCGTCGCCCTGTTGGCGATGACCGGCACCTATACCTATGTCGATCTCGGCGGTTCCATACAGACCCTGACCGGCGCCGCGCACGGACGCTGGCTGCTGCTCAAACTCGCCCTGGTCGGTGGCATGCTGGGCCTGGCCGCGCTGCATCGCTGGCGGCTGGTGCCGGCGCTGGCGGTCTCCATCCGTGGCGGCTGGCAACCCAGGCCGCTGCGCTCGCTCCGCCAAAGCCTGGCCTGCGAATCGCTGCTGGCGCTGCTGGTGCTGGCCTGCGTCGCGGTGCTTGGCACGCTGGACCCACTGGCATGATCAATCCGTTCCGGTACGGGCCCAAGCTGCGATGATGGGCGCATCATGAAACTGCTGATCGTCGAAGACGAACCCAAGACCGGCAACTACCTGCGCCAAGGGCTGATCGAGGCCGGCTACGTGGTCGATCTCGCCTGCAACGGCGTCGACGGGCTGCACCTGGCCGGCAGCGGCGAGTACCAGCTGGTCATCCTCGACGTGATGCTGCCCGGCCTGGATGGCTGGAACGTGCTGTCGCGGCTGCGCGAGGCCGGCTGGCAGGTGCCGGTACTGTTCCTGACCGCGCGCAGCAGCATCGCCGACCGCGTGCAGGGCCTTGAGCTGGGCGCCGACGACTACCTGGCCAAGCCATTCGCCTTCGCCGAGCTGCTGGCGCGGGTACGCACCCTGCTGCGTCGCGGCCAGGCGCAGCCGCAGGCCGAGCGCATCGTCATCGCCGACCTGGTGGTGGACACCCTGCGCCGCCGGGTTGAACGCGGCGGCCAGCGCATCACCCTCAGCCAGAAGGAATACACCCTGCTGGAGCTGCTGGCGCGCCGACGTGGCGAAGTGCTGCCGCGCTCGTTGATCGCTTCGCAGGTGTGGGACATGAATTTCGACAGCGACACCAACGTGATCGACGTGGCGATCCGCCGCCTGCGCGCGAAGATCGACGATGACTTCGATGCCAAGCTGATCGTCACCGTGCGCGGCATGGGCTATGTGCTGGAGGCGCCGGACGACGGTGCAGTGCACAGCGGATGAGCCTGCGCCGTTCCATCGCGGTGCGGCTGACGCTGCTGTTCGCCATCGTGGCCACGCTGGTGCTGGCCGCGTTGGGCGTGGCGATCTATGTCAGTGCCCGCCACGACCTGGTCGCCCAGGACTTCGTCGAACTGGAAAACAAGGTCGCGTTGATCCGTGACCTCGCCGATAACGGACCTGCGTCCACACGCGCGAAGCGCTTGGCAGAGGCGCTGGGCCATCATCCGGAAATCGCCTTCCACGTTGTTGATGGGCGTGGCGCGGTGCTGTTCTCGACCGCACCGGCGCTGCTGCGCGAGCATGCACGCGGCCAGCCGATCGACGCCGCGCCACGGCGGCACGACTGGATCCTCGCCGATGGCCGCTGCATGCATGCCCTGCACCTGCGCCAGACCCTGGCCGACGGCAGCCCGCTGGTCACCCTGCTGGCCATCGATGACGACCGCCATGCCGATTTCCTGCAGCGCTTTCGCCACCTGCTGGCGATCGCGATCATCGGCGCCGCGGTGGCCAGCAGCCTGCTCGGCGGTTATGTGGTGCGGCGTACGCTACGGCCGCTGCGCACGCTGGCCGATGAGGCCAGGCAGATCACCGCCGGTCGCCTGCAGCGCCGCCTGAGCGCGCGCAGTGCACCGGCCGAACTGGAGCAGTTGGCGGAGACCCTCAACGGCATGCTGGCACGCCTGCAGCAGGACTTCGCGCGGCTGACCGAGTTCTCCGGTGATCTCGCCCACGAGTTGCGCACCCCGATCACCAACATGCTGACCCAGGTGCAGGTGGTGCTGGCGCACCCGCGCAGCAACGAGGCCTACCGCGAGACGCTGGCGTCGTGTGCCGAAGAACTGCAGCAGCTGGCGCAGACCGTGGGCGACCTGCTGTACCTGGCGCAGGCCGAGGCGCCGGGCGCGCTTCCCTCACGCGAGCCGGTGGCGCTGGATGGGGTGGTGGATTCGCTGCTCGAGTTCTACGACCTGCTGGCCGAGGACCGGAAGTTGACCCTGCGCCGCGACGGTGTGGCGAGCGTGGAAGGCAACCGCCTGATGCTGCACCGTGCGATCGCCAACCTGCTGTCCAACGCGTTGAAGCACGCAGCCGTGGGCAGCGAAGTACGGGTGCGGCTGCTCGAGGCTGATGGCGTGTGCAGGGTCAGCGTGCACAACCTTGGCACGCCGATTGCCGCCGAAGCGCTGCCGCGCCTGTTCGATCGCTTCTACCGCGGCGAGCGCGGCCGCCACGAAGGTGCCGGACTGGGGCTGGCGATCACCCGCGCGATTGCACAGGCCCATGGCGGTAGTGTGAGTGTTGTGTCGGATGACACCGGCACCGTGTTCGAGCTGGTGCTGCCGGGCGCTGCCGCCCGGTAGTGCCGGCCGCTGGCCGGCACCCCTGGTACATCAAGCGCATTGCAGTTGCCGGCCAGCGGCCGGCACTACCCAGCGCGCGCGCCCCTGGTCGGTAGTGCCGGCCGCTGGCCGGCAACCCCGGTCTGCTCGAACACCCCGGCCACCCAGTCGATGAACACCCGCAAGCGTGGCGACGGCGTGCGGTTGCGCGGGTAGACCAGGCTCAACGGGCTTGGCGTCGGCGGCGTCTCGGGCAACAGCTCAACCAGCTGCCCGCGCGCGATATACGGGTCCATCCGGTAGCGCGGCGCCTGGATGATGCCCAGGCCCGCCAACGCGGCCCCAAGGAATGCATCCGCGCCGGAAACACGCACCCGCGCCTGCAGCGGCACGTAGCGCAGCTGTCCCGCCTGTTGGAACTCCAGGGGGATCAGCTGGCCAGTGGCGGTGGATCGGTAGCCGACCATCTGATGGCCTTGCTCCAGCGATTCAATGGTATCGGGCAGGCCGTGCGCCTGCACATAACCCGGAGCGGCCACCGTGACCTCGCGCAGCATCGTCAACCGGCGCGCCGCCAGATCGCTGTCGGCCAGCGTCCCCACCCGCAACGCCGCATCCACGCCTTCGCGCAGCAGGTCGACATAGCGGTCGCCTTCACTGACGTCCAGCTCGATCTCCGGGTAGCGCTGCAGGAACTCCGGCAGGTGCGGAAACAGCAGGTGCCGGCCCAGCGTGCCATGCACTTCAATGCGCAACGGGCCACGTGGCGGGGCATCACGGAACGCTGCCTCGGCATCGTCCATGTCGGCGATCAGGCGCAGGCAACGGCCATAGAAGGCCTCGCCTTCCGGCGTCGGCACCACCAGCCGGGTGGTCCGGTGCAGCAGGCGCACGCCCAGCCGCTGTTCCAGCGCCTTGATCGCGTCGGTCACCGTGGCCCGCGGCAGGCCCAGGTCCTCGGAGGCCCGGGTGAAGCTGCGGCGCTCGACGATACGGACGAAGGCGCGCATGGCCGTGAAACGATCCATTGTTCGGCTGTCCGGATGATGTTGACGGATTATGCAGGATTATCCGAAAAGGCAATGTCGCGAAGATGGCCCTGCGCCACTCCGGCGCGCCCGCTGGAACCGACCATGACCCTCTCCCCCGCCCGCTCTGTCGCCCTGGTCACCGGCGGTTCCCGTGGCATCGGCGCCGCCATCTCCCGCCGCCTGGCCGCCGATGGCCACGCGCTCGCGATCAACTATGCGGGCCGCCGCGACGACGCCGAAGCATTGGCGGCCGAACTCAACGCGGCCGGCGCGCAGGCCATCGCGCTGCAGGCCGATGTCGCCGATCCGCAGGCGGTGCGGCAGCTGTTCGATGCCATCGAGGCGCGCTTCGGCGGTATAGACGTAGTGGTGAACAGTGCCGGCGTGTTGCAGCTGGCACCATTGGCCGATACCGACGACGCCCTGTTCGAGAGGGTGATCGGGATCAACCTGAAAGGCGCCTTCAACGTGCTGCGCGAGAGCGCGCGACGGGTGCGCGACGGTGGCCGCCTGATCACCCTATCCACCAGCGTGGTCGGCATCAGACTGGAGAACTACAGCGTGTACGCAGCCAGCAAGGCGGCGGTGGAGACGATGGGCGCGATCCTCAGCAAGGAGCTGCGCGGGCGCAACATCACCGTGAATGCAGTGGCGCCCGGCCCGACCGCCACCGACCTGTTCCTGGACGGAAAGTCGCCGGAGCTGATCGAGCGGCTGGCGAAGATGAACCCTCTGGAGCGACTGGGTACGCCAGAGGACATCGCCGGCGCGGTGGCGTTCCTGGCCGGTGCCGATGGCGGGTGGATCAACGGTCAGGTCCTGCGCGCCAATGGCGGGATGGTGTAGGCCGTGGCCATCGCACACCGGTAGTCGCCCACCTTGGTGGGCGCTTCGCCGTCTGCCAACCAAGGTTGGCCTCTACCGGGCGGAGAGCCGGATATCGCCGTCAGCCCGTGCGGGCCTCGCGGCGGTGATGCACCCAGTAGTACAGCGTGGGCAGTACCAGCAGGGTCAGCAGCATCGCCGACAGCAGGCCACCGATCACCACCACCGCCAGCGGCTTCTGGGTCTCGGCGCCAATGGCATGCGAGGTCGCCATCGGCAGCAGGCCGAACATCGCCAGCAGTGCGGTCATCAGCACCGTGCGCAGGCGCTGCAGCGAGCCCTGCACCACCGACTGCAGCAGGTCCATGCCCTGCTCGCGCAGCTGGGCGAAGCGGCTGAGCATCACCACCCCGTTCAAGACCGCCTGCCCGAACAACGCGATGAAGCCGATCGCCGCCGACACCGACAGTGGAATCCCAGTCAACCACAGGGCGAGAATGCCGCCGATCATCGCCAGTGGCACGTTGGCCAGGATCAGCGCGGCGCTGCTGATGTCCTTGAAGGCATCGAACAGCAACACGAAGATGATCAGCACCGACAGCGGGATCACCCAGCCCAGCCGCTTCATCGCACGCTGCTGGTTCTCGAACTCACCGGACCATTCCAGCCGGTAGCCTTCCGGCAACTGCACGCTGGCGTCCACGCGCTTGCGCATGTCGGCCACCACGCTGCCCATGTCACGCCCGGCGATGAAGATGCTCACCGCCTTGACCCGCTGTGCATTCTCGCGCGAGATGTTGATCGCACCGCTGGCCATGCGGAAGTCGGCCACCTCGGACAACGTCACCGTGTGGCCATCGCCGATGCCGACCGGCACCGTGCGCAGCCGTTGCAGGTCGCGGTCGGCATCGTCCAGGCGCAGCGTGATCGGAAACCTGCGGTCACCCTCCCACAACTCGCCGACCTGGCGCCCGCCCAGTGCGGTCTCGATCACCTCGTCGATGTCGCGGACGTTCAAGCCATAGCGCGCAGCACGGTCGCGGTCGATTTCGATCTGCAGCTGCGGCAGTGAGCCGTCACGGTCGATGAAGGCACTCTCCACGCCCTCCACGCTACGCACCTGGCCCAGGATCGCCTGCGCCTGCTGGTTGAGTACGTCCAGATCCGAGCCACTGACCTTGATCACCACCTGGCCCTTGATCTGCGAGATGCTCTCCAGGATGTTGTCGCGCACCGGCTGCGAGATCGAGAACTCCGGCCCTGGAATGCGCTGCTCCAGCGTGCGCTGCAGGTCGCTGACCAGCTGCCGCTTGTCCACGCCCTTCGGCCATTCCTTCTCCGGCTTCAACGCCACCAGCGCCTCGATCTGGTTCGCGCCCTTGGCATCGGAGCCGTCTTCCGGGCGCCCCAGTTTGGCCACCACCGTCGATACCTGCGGGAACGTGCCGACCAGCTCACGGATGCGCCGCGACTGCTGCTGCGCCTCGGCCAGGCTGGTGCTGGGGTCAAGCGTGGCGGTCAGCCAGATCGAGCCCTCGTCCAGCTCGGGCAGGAACTCCGAACCCAGCCGCGTGCCCAGCGCCAGCGTACCGACCAGCAGCGCAACCGCGGTCAGTACCACCGCACGCGGGCGGGCCAGAGCGCGCTCCAGGATCGGCCGGTACCAGCCGGTCAGGCGGTCCATCAGCGGATTGCCGTCGCGCATGCGGTCGCGCCGCAGCCACCAGTAGCAGAACAACGGCACCACGGTCAGCGCCAGGATCAAGGCACCGATCAACGCCGAGGTCACCGAATAAGCCATCGGCGCGAACATGCGGCCCTCCTGGCGCTGCAGGGTGAAGATCGGAATGTGTGCGGCGATGATGATCAGCATCGAGAAAAACGTCGGCCGCCCCACTTCCGATGCGGCTGAAAGAATGGTCGAGAACCGTGTCTTCCGGTCGGCCGCAGGGGGCAGCTTCGACAATCGCGAGACGATGTGCTCGGTCACGATCACCGCGCCATCGATGATGATGCCGAAGTCCATCGCACCCAACGACAGCAGGTTGGCCGGCACGCCCCACAGGTGCAGGCCGAGGAAGGTCGACAGCAGCGCAAGCGGCATCATCGCCGCCACGATCAGTGCGGCGCGGGCGTTGTACAGGAACAGCCACAGCACCAGGAACACCAGCACCGCGCCTTCCAGCAGGTTGCTGAAGACGGTTTTCAGCGTGGTCGAGACCAGCCACGAGCGGTCGTAGAACGGCTCGATGCTGACCCCGTGCGGCAGCTGGTTGGCCTCGATCTCGGCGATGCGCGCATGCAGGGCGTCGAGCACGTCGGACGGATTCTCGCCCTTGCGCATCAGCACCATGCCGAACACCGCATCGTCATTGCCGTCCTGGCCGACCAGGCCCTGCCGGGGCAGGCCGGTGTCGGCGATGCCGGCCAGGTCGCGCACCAGGATCGGCGTGCCCCCGCGCTGCTCCACGACCACGTTGCCGATGTCGGCGGGCGAACGCATCAGGCCCACGCCGCGGATCAGGAACTGCTGCTGGCCGCGCTCCACATAGCCGCCGCCTGCATTGGAGCTGCCCTTCTCCAGCGCTTCGGCGAATTCACCGAGGCTGATGCCGCGGTCACGCAGCTTGTCCAGGTCCGGCTTGACCTGGAAAGTACGCGCGAAGCCGCCGAAGCTGATCACATCGGCCACCCCGGGTACGGTGCGCAGACTGCGCTCCATCGTCCATTCCTGCACGGTGCGCAGCTGGGTTGGCGTCATGTGCGGGCCTTTCAGCACATAGCGGTAGATCTCACCTACCGCCGAGCTCATCGCCTCCAGTTCCGGGGTCACCCCTTCCGGCAGCTCCACCCCCTGCAGGCGCTCCAGCACCTGCTGGCGCGCGAAATAGTCGTCGGCCTTGTCGTCGAAGGTCAGGATGATCATCGACAGGCCGAACTGGGTATGCGAGAACACCCGCACCGAATGCGGAATGCCGGACAAGGCCACTTCCAGCGGCATCGTAACTTCGCGTTCCACCTCTTCGGCGGCCCGGCCGGGGTGCAGCGACACCACCGTCACCTGGGTATCGGACACATCCGGAAAGGCCTCCACCGGCAGCACGCGGAACGCGGCAATGCCAGCGCCGATGAACAACAGCAGCGCCAGCATCACCATCAGCGGCTGGCGCAGGCAATAGGCAATCAGGCGATCGATCATGGGGCCGCGTGCCCCGTGCCGGTGCTGGCGGCGGCTGGCGCGCTGTCGACCAGCTGCTGCAACAGCAGGCCGCCCTCGACCACCACCCTGCTGCCCGCAGCCAGCCCTTCACGCACCCACAGGCGGCCATCGCCCAGTTCCTCGGCATGCACGGCATGGCGCACGTAGCGTCCCTTGTCCTCCTCCACGAACACCACCTGCTTGCCGTCGATCAGCAGCACGGCCGCATCGGGCAGCGAGACACCGCCCTCGGCCGGCAACGCCACCTGGGCGCGCACGTACTGCCCCGCCTTGAAGCCGCGTGCGCGGTTGTCCAGCTCCGCGCGCGCCTGCACCACGCGCCGTTCGCTGTCGACGAAGTCATCCACGTGCTGCAGGGTCGCCTGCAGCAGTTGGCCATCGGCACCAGGTACGCTCGCCTGCATGCCCGCCTTCATGCGTCCGGCCAGGCTCTCGGGAACATCCAGCAGCAACCACAGGCGGTCCGGATCGCCAATCACCGCCAATGGCTGTTCGCTGTCCGGGCTGACCGACATGCCCGGGCTCATCCGCCGCTCCACCAGCACGCCATCAATGGGCGCGCGCAGCGGCAGGCGCTGGTCGACGCGCTGGCCGTTGCCATATGCCTTGGCGAAGGCGGTTGCACGCGCATGATCGGCCTGGCTGCCGGCGAAGTTGGCCTCGGCCTCGTCCAGTTCGCGGCCCGACGCCACACCCGCCGCATGCAGCTCGCGGGTGCGCTCCAGCTCCCTGCGCGCCTGCTGCAGCTCGGCGCCGCCACGCACGCCCTCCGCCTGGGCCTGGCCGAACTCGGGCGAGGTGATCCAGGCAATCACTTGGCCGGCCTTCACTTTCTGGCCCGGCTGCGCCTCGATGCGCGCCACCTGCCCCGGCAACGGCGTGCGCAGTGCACTGGAACGGGTCTCGTCCCAGACCACCCGGCCCGGCAGCTGCAGGGTGGCGCTGGCGCCGGCGGTCACCGCCTCGCTGCGCAGCACGTCCAGCTGGCGGCTGCCGGCAGGAAACTGGATCTGGCCGGCACTGATCTGCGGCGCATCCTCGGTGTAGGACGCCGGCTCACGGCCGCAGCCGACCAGCAGGGCCAGCGCCAGCAAGGCCGGCAGCACGCCGTGTCGCGCCCGCGGGCGATGGGCGACGGGGGACTTCATCGGGACTCTCCTTCAGCAACGGATGTGGCCGCTTCCCAGCGCGCCAGGGCAATGGCATGGTCGGTGCGCGCCTCGATCAGCGCGGCCTCGAACTCGCGCCAGCTGCGGCGCGCATCCAGCAGATCGGTCAGGCTGGCGGCGCCGCACCGGTACGCCAGTTCGATGCCCTGCACCGCCTTGCGTGCGGCGTCGGACTGCAGTCCCTCATAGTCGCTGCGGCGCTGTGCGGCGGACTGCGCGCTGGCCTGCAGCTGGTCCAGCTCGGCGCGTGCTTCGCGCTGCAGTACCTGCAGCTCCAGCGCGGCGCTGTCACGGTCGGCCTCGGCACGCTGGATCGCGCCGCGTGCACGTGACGGGCCGCCGAGCGGAATGGTCAATGACACACCCCAGGTGACGCCGCTGATGTCGGTCGGCTCGCGCTCGGCCTCCACACCCAGCTGGATGTCGCGATGGCGCTCACTGCGCGCCAGTGCCACACCGGCGTCGGCCGCGGCCAGGCGCGAACGTGCCGCGCGCAGATCGGCACGCTGCTGCGGGTCGAACGCACGCGTATCGACCCTGCCCGCGGGGTCTGGCCACGGATCATCGGCGCTGAGGTCGTGGCTGTCGTCGCGGCCGAGCAGCAGCCCCAGCGCATGCCGTGCATCGCGCAGATCCAGGGCCGCCTCGCGCGCCGCGTCGGCTACGGCGAGATCGTCCACCGCCAGCCGCGCGCGATCCACCGGTGCCATCGCCCCTGTCGCGACCTGCCTGTCCGCCGCCGCCATCTGCTCGGCCGAACTCTGGCGGTTGGCCTCGGCAATCTGCGCCCGCTCCTGCGCGCCCTTCAGGCCGAAATAGGTTTCATGCAGCGCCACTTGCTGGCGGCGCCGGGTATCGAGCATCTCCAGCCCGGCCACTTCCAGCAGCGCGTCGGCCTGGCGGATGCGCAGTGCGCGCTTGCCACCACGTTCCCAGGTCCAGCCCAGGCCCACGGTGCTGTCCACCCGCTTGTCCTGCCAGCGCCCAGGGCCGATACCATGCTTGGGGCTGATCTTGCTGGTGCCGATCGACAGCTCGGTGGCCGGGCGCAATGCCGCCGTCTGCGCATCGCCCTGCACACCGCGCAGCTCCAGTGCGGCCGCGCGCAGGTCCGGGTTGTGTGCTTCCATTGCGCGCTGCGCTTCCTGCAGGGACAGCGCCGAAGCCGCAGGCGCGCACAGAAGCGTGGCCAGCACAGCCGCAAGACGAGAGGAGAAATTCATGCACGTCACGGTAAGGTGATGCACTTGCGCCAAACTTGCCCCAACCTTGCACGAAGCTTGCAATGCGAATCCTGCTGATCGAAGACGACGCCGCTCTGGCCGATGGACTGATCCGCGCCCTGCAGGGTGCCGGTCATCTGTGCGACCACCTCTCGCGTGGACTGCACGCGCCGGCGGCATTGGCCAGCGCACCGTATGACGTGATGGTGCTGGACCTTTCATTGCCCGACGTCGATGGCCTGGACCTGCTCTCGCGCCTGCGCAACGACGGCGCCACCCTGCCGGTGCTGATCCTGACCGCACGCGATGGCGTGGAGGACCGCATCCTCGGCCTTGACCGGGGTGGCGATGATTACCTGGCCAAGCCATTCGCACTGGGTGAGCTGGAAGCCCGCCTGCGTGCATTGTCACGCCGCCGAAGCGATGCACCGGCGCAGAAGCGATTGGGCCGGTTGTGCTTCGACAGCATCCGCAATGAAGTGCAGGTGGACGGCCAGCGCATCGAGCTGACTGCGCGTGAGCTGTCGCTGGTCGATGCACTGATGCAGCATCCCGGCCGCACCGTTACCAAGCAGCGCCTGTTCGACGCGCTGTACAGCTGGGACCACGACGCCAACCTGTCGGTGATCGAGGTCCACGTCAGCCGCCTGCGCCGCAAGCTGGAACAGGCGCGCGCCGGCGTCGGCATCCGCATGCTGCGTGGGCTTGGATACCGGCTGGAGGCCGTGGGTGACTGAGCGCGTGCACAGCCTGCGTGGCCTGCTGCTCAGGCGCCTTTGGCTACCGCTGCTGGTACTGCTGCTGTGCAGCGCAGTGGGTTCATTTGCGCTGGCCCGGTTCTATGCCGGCCAGGTCTACGACCGCTGGCTGCTGGATTCGGCGATGTCGTTGTCCGAGCTGGTGACGGTGCAGGATGGTCGCGCTTCGATCGAGATCACCCCGGCCGTCTCGCGCATGTTCAGCTGGGACACCGCCGACGAAGTGCATGGCGAGGTAGTCGATGCCGAGGGTGGGCGTCTGTATGGCGACCTGCCCGAAGCCCTGCCCCGCCCTGCAATCGCAGCGGGAAATGATGACGACGCCATCTACTACGATGCACGTGTGCGTGGTCAACCGGTGCGCATGGTCGAAGTGGTGGTCAGCGCCGGACCGGGCCATGACATCCGGCTGCGCGTGGCTGAGACGCTTCGCAAACGCCACCGGCTGGAGCGCAAGCTGCTGCTGACCAGCGTTCCCTTCCAGGCCGCGATCCTGGCATTGGCGGCGTGGCTGGCGTGGTCCGGTACAGGCGCTGCCGCTCGCCATGCCAACCTGGTTGCGCGGAAGCTGGCCAGCCCGCGGCCGGATCCGTTGGCACCGTTGGACCCTGCGCAGGAGGCACCGCGCGAACTGTGGCCGGCGGTGGAGGCCTACAACGCGCTGCTGCAGCGTCTGGACGCGATGCAGGATGCGCAGCGGCGCTTTGTCAGTAATGCCGCGCACCAGCTGCGCACGCCCTTGGCGGCGATGCAGGTGGAACTGGAGAGTTCATTGCGCCAGCACGACCCGCAGGCCCAGCAGCTGGCGCTGTCCGGCACGCTGGCCGGACTGGCCCGCTTGCAGCATCTGGTCAACCAGCTGCTGATGCTCAGCCGCTCGGAAGATCCGCATGGCAGTGCACTGCCACTGCAACCGGTGGACCTGGCTGCGTTGGCACGCGGCGTGGTGGAGCGCTACGCCGACCGTGCGTTGGCGGCGGGCGTTGACCTGGGCTACGAGGGGCCAGACGACGGCGTGCAGGTACAGGGCGATCCGCAGCTGCTGCGCGAAGCGTTGGGCAACCTGCTGGACAACGCGCTGCGCTACGGTGCCGTGCCCGGCGTAATCACCCTCGGAGTTCGGCAGGAGGCCGAAGGCGTGCAGGCATGGGTTGACGATGACGGCGCCGGCATTGCCGAAGCCGAACGCACGCGCGTCACGGAACGCTTCTACCGGGCCAGCAGCGAAGGCGATGGCTGCGGGCTGGGGTTGGCGATTGTGGCCGAGATCGCGCAGCGACATGGCGCGATCCTGATGATTGATACCGCCCCGATCGGTGGCGCGCGGGTGGGGTTGCGGTTCCGTTTCCGCTGACGTGCCGCGTGCCAACCAAGGTTGGCACCCACCCAAGGCACATCGGCCTGCGGATTCCGGTAGACGGCCACCTTGGTGGGCACCGTTGACCTCCCGCGTGCCAACCAAGGTTGGCACCTACCAGGTGCGGGGCAATGACGGCGGCAATGCGGCGCCGCCCCGCATCACCGGCTCATCGAGTACGGTGCCTGCGCGCCCTGCGCCGGCCAGTCCTTGTTCGGCTCGGCCTGCATGCTGAAGCGCAGCTCGCCACCGGCCAGGATCTCATCGTGGCGCAGGAAGGTGCGCTGCAGCGGCTTGCCGTTGAGGCTCACGTTGCCCACATAGGTGTGCTTGTCATCCAGGCCATCGGCCACGATGGTGAACGTCTTGCCGTTGGGCAGGCGCATCGCGGTCTTCGGCAGGAACGGGCGGCCGAGGATGTACTCGCCCGAGCCCGGTGCCACCGGGTAGAAGCCCAGCGCGGTGAACACATACCACGCCGACATCTGGCCGACGTCATCGTTGCCGGCCAGGCCATCCGGACGGTCGGCGTACTGGGTGTCCATGATCTGCTTCAGGCGCGCCTGGGTGCGCCACGGCTGGCCAGCGTACGAGTACAGGTAGGCCACATGGTGGCTGGGTTCGTTGCCATGTGCATACCAGCCGATCAGCCCGGTGATGTCTTCCATGTGCTCGAAGATGGACGGATCCACCTTGGCGTTGAACACCTCGTCCAGGCGCGCGAGCAGCTTGTCGCTGCCACCGTGCGCTGCCGCCAGGCCGGGCACGTCCTGCGGCACATACCAGGAATACTGCCAGGCGTTGCCCTCGGTGTAGTCGGTACCGTAGCCACTGGCGCTGGGGTCGAACGGGGTGCGGAAACTGCCGTCGCGCTTGCGTGCGCGCATGAAGCCGGTGTCCTTGTCGAACGCATTGCGCCAGTTGGCCGCGCGCTTGTCGAAGGTCGCCGCGATATCGCCCTTGCCCATCGCCTGCGCCATGCGTGCGATGGTCCAGTCATCGAAGGCGTATTCCAGCGTCTTGCTGGCCGCTTCACCTTCCTCGTCGATCGGTACGTAGCCCAGCTCGCGGTACTGTGCGATACCGTCATAGGGGCCGTAATTGGCGGTCTCGACCATCGCCTTCAGCGCCTTGTCGGCGTCGAAGCCACGAATGCCCTTCACATAGGCGTCGGCGATCACCGGCACGGCGTGATAGCCGATCATGCACCAGTCTTCCAGGCCATGGAACGACCACACCGGCAGCATGCCGTAGGGGCTGTGCTCATGGTGGGCCAGCATCGAATTGACGAAGTCGCTGTTGCGCTTCTCCGGCTGCACCAGGGTCAGCAACGGATGCAACGCACGGTAGGTATCCCACAGCGAGAACGTCGAATAGTTCGTGAAACCATCGGCCTTGTGCACGGCATTGTCCGAACCGCGATACTGGCCATCGGCATCCATGAACAGCGTCGGCCCCAACAGTGTGTGGTACAGCGCGGTATAGGCGCTGCGGCGAGCGTGCTCGGGTGCATCGATATCAAGCACCGACAGCGCCTGCGTCCATTCCTGTTTCGCCTGCGCACGCACGCGGTCGAAATCGAAGTCGGCCACTTCCGCGTCGAGGTTGGCAATGGCGCCGGCCTCGCTGACCGGCGAGATGGCAACCTTGACCACCAGCGGAGCGTCCAGCTTGCCGAATGCGAAGGTACCGACCAGCTGACGGCCCTCGATCTGTGTGCGCTGGGACGGATCCTTCTCGCCCGGCGGCGGGAAGCCCTTGTAGACGATGTCCTGCTCGGTGTTGTGCAGCTCATGCCCGGCCAGCGGGCGCGAGAAGCGCATCGCGAAATACAGCTGGCGGCCCGGCGCCCAGCCGCGCGTCTCGCGGAAGCCGGTCACCGTGCCGTCGGCACGCACCCGCACCCGCGACCACAACACCTTGCCCGGGTAGTCGTACATGCTGGTGCGCATGTCCAGCAGCACCTTGGCGTCGGTGCCCTTGGGGAACGCATAGCGATGCACGCCCACGCGGGTACTGGTGGTCAGCTCGGCACGCACCTTGTAATCGTCCAACGTGACCGCGTAGTAGCCCGGCTCCGCTTTCTCGTCATCATGGCGGAAGCGCGAGGCATAGCCGCTGCGCGGCTTCTCGGGATCGCCACGCTCCAGGCCGGGACTGCCGGTGAACGGCATCAGCAGGATGTCGCCCAGATCGGAATGGCCAGTGCCGGAAAAATGGGTGTGCGAGAAGCCGACGATGCTGCTGTCGTCGTAGCGGTAGCCGGCCGCCCAACCGTAGGCCTTCTCGCGCGGCTGGATACGCGTATCCGGGCTGAGCTGGACCATGCCGAACGGTACCGTCGCACCCGGATAGGTGTGACCTTCGCCACCGGTGCCGATGAACGGGTCCACCGATGCATAGGCCTTGTCGGCGGCGGTTCTGGCAGGCGCGGCCGAAGCCAGGCCGGAAGCGAGCATCGCCGTGGCGGCGACAGCGATCAGGAGACGACGGTCCAGCGTGGGCATCGGCATTTGGATCGATTCAGGTGATAGCCGGATGCTAGCACCGGGCCTGTCACGCCGCATGCTGCAGTGCGACTGCCCCGCGTGCCACGCCCGGTTCACTCCTCAATCGGGAAGCGCGCCCTGCAACGACATGAGGTCCGCGCTGTCCAGCGGCCTCACCACCCGCGCGACCTCGTCTCCATCGTGCAGCAGCAGCACCGTCGGCCACAGCTTCACTTTGAACGCTCGGCCCAGAGGCCTGCCCTTGCCATCCTCGATCTTCCAGTGCGGCAGATCGTTCGCTTCGACAAAGGCCTGCAACGCGGGCTGCGCGGCCTGGCAGTGGCCACACCAGGGCGCGCCAAACTCGAGAAGCAGCCAGCCGACCTGCGCCTCCACATCGAAGCGGTCGGGCTCCGCCGACAGGTGATCGCGCATGAATGGCATCCGCGCTACGCCGCCAGCGCCTTCTGGATATCCGCCAACGGTGCGTTGGTCAGGTCCTTGGCGATGTCGCCCAGCAGGCGGGCCTGGGTTTCCTTGTGCAGCAGCGGACGGATGCGTCCCAGCGTGGCCGGATCAGCGATCAACACCAGGTGTGCATAGCGGTTCTTCAACGCATCCTCATTGAGCTGTTCCGCCACCTGCTTGGCGAACGTCGCCTCGTTGAGCTGGGATACCGACATGTCCTTCGGCACTGCACCCGCAGGCCCCTGCCCGGATACACCCTGCTCGCTGATGTCCTGCAGGCGCAGTTCGCCTTCCTGCTTCAAGGCCAGCTGGTGATCGCTGCCGACATTGGTGAATACACGGGCCGAACCGCCATCGGCGACAACCACAAGCGTACCTTCGGGAATGCGACGGGTCATGCGATGCTCCTTCTCTGTTGCGTTCGCCCACAACGTAGAGGGCGGCATGTGAGCAGCACGACCAGATTCCGTTCAACGCACGTCATCATTGCTTTGCAGATGAACAGGCATGATGGAACACAGCGTGCAGACAACTGCGCTTCGCTGCACGCTCACGCGCGTGCCGTTATGATGAACGGATGATCGACACGACCCACTACGTGACGGGCGCACCTGTTACGTGGAAAGCACTGCCGACCGGCGCTCCGCTTGCCACGCATGTTCCTGCTCCGCCCATCCATCGCCTCGCGCTGGATCCTGGCGGATGACGCCCGCAGGCACTTCGCCTGCATCCCCCGCATCGCTGTGATTCCCGGCCGCTGACCGCGCGGCCGTCGTGATCCCGTTGCCGTGCTTCCGCCGACACGGCGGTGCCACGCCGTGCGCTTGCATCCACGCATGCCGCCGTTTTCTCCATTTCAAACCTCCCAGGGAGCCCCCATGCAGGACACACCCGAGGCACATGCCCATTTCGGCTGGTTCAAGCGCCGCCGTCACCTGAAGGTCGATGAGATCACCGTTGTCGACACGCCCATGCTCAAGCGCGCCGTCGGTGCCGCCGCGCTGGGCAATGCCATGGAGTGGTTCGACTTCGGTGTCTACGGCTACCTGGCCGTCACCATCGGCCAGGTGTTCTTCCCGTCCAGCAACCCCACCGCACAGGTGATCGCCGCCTTCGCCACCTTTACCGTGGCGTTCCTGGTGCGTCCGCTCGGCGGCCTTGTGTTCGGCCCGCTCGGCGACCGTTATGGGCGCCAGAAAGTGCTGGCGTTCACCATGATCCTGATGGCGCTGGGCACGTTTGCGATCGGCCTGATTCCGTCCTACGAGCGCATCGGCATCTGGGCGCCGGTGCTGTTGCTGCTGGCGCGCGTGGTGCAGGGCTTCTCCACCGGTGGCGAGTACGGCGGTGCGGCCACCTTCATCGCCGAGTATTCCACCGACCGCAACCGTGGGTTGATGGGCAGCTGGCTGGAGTTCGGCACGCTGGGCGGCTACATCGCAGGCGCCGGTACCGTCACTGCGCTGCACATGCTGCTGAGCAGCGAGCAGATGCTGGACTGGGGCTGGCGCATTCCATTCCTGGTGGCCGGCCCGTTGGGCCTGCTCGGCCTGTACATGCGCATGAAGCTGGAGGAAACCCCGGCGTTCCGCGCGTTCGCCGAAGAAGCCGAGAAGCGCGAGCACGACCGGCCGGGGCTGGGCGCACTGTTCCAGGTGCATGGTCGCCAACTGCTGGTGTGCATGGGCCTGGTGCTGGTGTTCAACGTCACCGACTACATGCTGCTGACCTACATGCCCAGCTACCTCAGCGTCACCATGGGCTATGCCGAGAGCAAGGGCCTGCTGCTGATCATCATCGTGATGCTGGTGATGATGCCGCTGAACATCGTCGGCGGGTTGTTCAGTGACAGGCTGGGCCGCCGACCGATGATCATTGGTGCCTGCATCGCGCTGCTGGTGCTGGCGATTCCGTGCCTGCTGCTGGTCGGCAGCGGCAACGACGGGCTGATCTTCCTTGGCCTGATGCTGCTGGGCCTGGCACTGGTGTGCTTCACCAGTTCGATGCCGTCCACGCTGCCGGCGCTGTTCTATACGCCGGTGCGCTACAGCGCGCTGTCGATCGCGTTCAACGTGTCGGTGTCGCTGTTCGGTGGCACCACGCCACTGGTGACCGCGTGGCTGGTGGAACGTACCGGCGACCCGCTGGTGCCGGCCTATTACCTGATGGGCGCGGCGGTGATCGGGCTGGTGACCATGCTGTTCGTGAAGGAGACCGCCGGCCTGCCGCTGCGTGGCTCACCGCCGGCAGTGGGCAGCGACAGGGAAGCCGCTGCGTTGTTGAAGAGCGATGTACCGGTAACGGTGGACCCGACCTTGCCACCACTGCCGGAGGCTGCGGAGCCTGAGCAGGTGAAGCCGGCCTGAGGCTGGCCGTAGAACGCGGTCTCCGCTTGGCGTGGACCTACGGGGCCAGTGGCGCCGGGCGAGTACGCCCGGCGCCACTGGCGCTATTTCTTGATGTGACTCAGCTTCCCCGGCGTCCAACGCAGCGTCCATGTGTAGTTTCCGTCCGGCGGACAGACGTGGCGGTTCGGGCTCTTCCATTCGCAGACCGTCGCCCCGGCACTGACAGTGAAATCGACAACGATGCGATCACCCTGGATGCGGATGGCACGGATGGCGCCTGGAATCTGTTCAGCCGCGTCGTCAGCATAGCCATACCTGCGGATGGCGGCATAGTCCTCTGCTTCCACCGGCGACAGGCTGTTCGGGTTCTCCTGGCCGCGCGGATCGTTTGCCGTCAGCGCCGTCATCACCGCAACAACGTTGCTTTGGGCGAAGCTGCCGCCGGAATAGTCGGACGTGTAGAAATACACGACCTCGGCACGGCCATCGCCATCGAGATCGGCAACAGCGGTCCAAACCGGGCGGAAGTCGGATTCAATGTCGCCGCCGGGAATCAGCCGCAGGTTGGCTTCGGCGGCGTGGAAGGCCTGCACCAGGCTGGGCGGCGATGGTCGCTTGGCTGCAGGCGACGCGGCCATCGTCGGCATGCAGGACAGCGCGAGCGCGGCAAGCACCAGGCAGATAGAACTGAAGCGGAACGTCGCAGGTCCGTGCATGTCATCCTCCTTGAGTGTGCGGTCAGTCTAACCGCAGCTCCGGTGGCAGTCGTACACGGCGCGGTTTCGCGCGATGTGTGAAAGGTATCCACATATGGCGTGGCTCTAATCCGAGGTGTTCAATTCCATCGCACGCATCACGATGGGCTTGGCCCAATCCGGCGTATGCAGCAGCTCGGCCACCGAGACCGGGTACTGCAGCTGGCCATGCGCCATTGCCAGCACCGGCAGCGGCTCGACGCAGCCGTCGGCGTCGGCGGGAGCGCTGTTGTCGTAGACATGCAGCTCGGCCAGGTGTGGCAGCAGGTCCAGCAGGTTCTCGCGCGCCGAATCGAAGCGGGCGTGGATCTTCTCCACCGGAATATCGTGGCCACCGGCCGCTACCCGCGCAGCGACGCGGGCGATGTGCAGCTCGACGCTGGACAGGCCGCAGAACCATACCGCCACATGATGCTGCTCACAGGCCTCGCGCAGCAGGCCTGGAATGGTGTTGCCGCCCAGCGTGGTCTCGAAGGCGAAGTCCGTGCCATCAGCCATGGCCTGGCGCAGGCGGCGGGTGCCTTCCTGCCAGGCCTCCGCATTGGCATCGGGCAGCGGCCAGCCGGCCTCCACCAGGCGCCGGGTGAACGAATCTGGGTTGAACCAGCCCAGCCCTTCGGCTTCCAGCCAGGTACCCAGCAGCGAACTCTTGCCGGCGCCATTGACGCCGGCAAGCACCAGGATCCGCCCCATCGGTCAGAGCGGACGGCCGAGGGTGACCTTGCGACCGCGGCGGATCGGCTGGCCCAGCACCTTGCCCAGCCCCTCCCCGCGCTGCAGGCTGGCCAGCGTCTGGTCAAACTCACCGCGCAGGCGCAGCAGTTCTTCGCTGCGCTCACCGGCATCGCCGCCAGCGGCCTTGGCCAGCAGTTCCTGGTAGGTGCGGATGTCCACGATCACCGCTTCGGGGTGGTTGTGGTTGGTGATGACCAGCGCCTGCTTCTCGCGCACGGTGCGCATCAGGCTCGGCCAGCCACGGGTCTTCACCGACGACGCGGGGGCCTTTTCGAGGCCAGGCAGATCCAGCGGCAGGGTCATGGCACGGCTCCAGACGGGGACAGTTGAGGCCATTATGCCCAATTTGGCCCAATTGGGAATAAATGGACTTTTACCTGCCGGAACCGCCCGCCGCCGCGCCGGGAGCATCAGTCTGCAGCAGGCTGTCTCGCTCGCGCAGCGGAAAGCGGATCCAGGCGTCCAGGCCCTGCGGGCCAAAGCGCAGCTCGCCGCTGCCGGCGAGTTCGTAGGGCACGCGCTGCTCGATCAGCGCCCGGCCAAGGCCACGCTGCCGGGGCTGCTCCCAGTCCTCCACTTCGGCATGGCGCTCACACCAGTGCAGACCCAGCCATGGCTGGCCGGCCTGAACCTGCAGATCCCAGGTCACCTCGATCCGGCCATCCTCATGGGTCAGTGCGCCATGCCGCAGGGCATTGCTCGCCAGCTCGTGGATCGCCAGGGACAGTACTTCGGCCGCCTTCGGCGGCAGCAGCACATCCTCGCCCTGCAGGCGGTAGGCCGCCGCTGCCGGCGTCTGCGCCGAGATCTCCTCATCGAGCATGCCACGCAGGCAGACCCCGGCATTGGCGCCGCGGGTCAGCAGGCTCTGCGTGCGCGCCAGCGACATCAGTCGCCCGCACAACCGTTCAGCGTATTCATCCACGCTGCTGACCGACTCGCGGGTCCGCCAGGCAATGGCATGGATGGTGGACATGATGTTGCGCACCCGGTGCTGCAGTTCGGCCAGCAATACAGACTGGCGCTCGGTGGCACGCTTGAGATCGTCGATGTCCACGGCGATGGCAAATACGCCGCTGACCTCACCGTCGCCATCGCGCAGGGGCGCGGCCGCGACCCGGGTCCAGCGCGCGCGCCCATCGTCATGCAGATACTGGAACTCCAGCCCCGGCACCACGGTCTCGCCGCGCATCGCACGGGCGATGGCGAAATCCTCCGGCCCGATGGCGCTGCCGTCCGCATGCCAGCCACGCCAGCGATGCAGGTTCACCTCATCCGTGGAGGGCACCTTGCCGCTGGGCAGGTAGGCACGCATCTGGTCGTTGGACAGCTGCAGGCGCCCTTCGGTGTCGACAATGCAGACGCCCACGGGCAGCACCTTGAAGGCCAATGCCAGGCGCCGGTCCGCCTCCCGCCGCTTCTGCTCTTCGCGCTCGCGTGCCGATTGGGCCACATGCGCCGCTGTGGTCTCGAACATGGTCACGAGCACGCCGTTGATGCGCCCTTCCTCGCCACGGATCGGGCTGTAGGTAATGGTGAACCAGACATCCTCCAACCGCCCGCGTCGCGCCAGGGGATAGAGTTTGTCCTCGTAGGTGATGGTTTCGCCCTGCCAGACGCGCTGGTAGATGGGCCCATTGATATGCCAGACCTCGGGCCAGCACTCGCGGGTCGGCTGGCCGAGCCCGCCGGGATGCTTGTCGGCCAGAATCTCGGCATAGCCATCGTTGTAGAGCTGCACCAGCTGCTCACCCCACAGCACGATCATCGGGAAACCATGGGCCAGCATCAGGTCGACGGTGGCGCGCAGGTGGGGCGGCCACTGCTCGCAGGCACCCAACGGCGTGGATGACCAGTCGTGGCGGGCGATGCGCGCGGCCATGCCATCGTGGCGCACATGCAGCTGCGGTGCAGGTGGCATCTGGCCACGCAGCTTGGCGGCGTGGATGTCTTCAGGACGGCGCGACATGCCGCGCAATCAGGCAATGCCCGCAGAGACCTGCGGCGCCGCCACCAGCGCGGCCAGCTGCTGCACCAGCGCTTCGATGTGATAAGGCTTGGTACAGCGCGGCGCGCTGGCAAAGCGGCTGGGCAGGTTGTCGTCGTAACCGGAGGTCAGCAGGAAGGGGATACCCGTCTCGGCCAGCCGATCGGCCAGCGGATAGACCTGCTCACCGCCCAGGTTGATGTCCAGCAATGCCACATCGATGGGATGGGTATCGACCAGCCGCCCCAGCGCCTCCAGGTCACCGGCAGGCCCCACCACCTGTGCGCCTTTCAGCTCCAGATAGTCGACCAGAAACATCGCGATGGCGAATTCATCCTCCGCCACCAGTACACGCAGCCCTTTCAGGCCCTCTGGTTTGTTGCCCGCTTCCAGCACGACCGGCGCTCCTCGATACACGCGGCCCAGCTCTGCCGCAACACCCGAAGGATGCGCGAAACGGGCTACAAGAGCGCGTGATGATGAATGAAGATCGCGGCCACGGCGCGTTCACCGTGGCAGCGCAGCGGCGCGTTCAGAAGGCCCGTTCCCATTTCAGGCTGAGCAGGCTGCGGTCGTGGCTGTACAGCCAGCCGACGTTGCTGTCGATGCGCGCGTAGCGCAGGCTCAGGCTGGGCACCAGCCCGGCCACCGCCAAGCGCTCGCTGCGCACGACAGCAATCAGGTTCTGTTCGCTGTCCTCACGCCGCGCCTCCAGCAGCGGGCTCCACGCATCGTAGTCGCGCTCGCGCAACGACACGAACACGGTGGCGGTGGTGCCCGTCCACTGGCGCGCCGCCCCCAGGCGCAGTCCACGCTGGCGGTAACCGTTGGCCGGATTGGCGGCGCGGCTGTCACTCAGGTCCAGCCCGGCAAAGAGGGTCCAGCGCGGGTTGAGCGCACGGAACCAGGTGGCATACACCGCGGCCAGCTCACCGTCGTAATTGGCGGCCAGGCCGCGCTGGCGATAGCGCTGGCGCTTCCAGTCGGCCTCCAGCCTGAGCAGGCTGCGCGCATCCAATGCATATTGCCATTCGCCATGCAGCCCGCTGCCGCCCTGCAGGGCCCGGTTGCCCAGGCTCTGGTAGTCATAGCTCGGCGCGATCTGCAGGGTATGCCGAGCGCTGCGCCAGCTATAGCCCGCCTGCACGCTCGCATTGAGCTCGTTGTAGGCGCTATGCCCGCGCCATGCCTGGCCGAACGCAAGCCCGCGCACATAGACGCCGTGATGACCGGCCAGTGCCCAGCGACGCTCCAGGTTGCCGTCGTAGTCCAGGCCCATGGCGCGCTGGGCATCGGGAAGATTGCGCTGGATGATGCAGGTGTCGCCCACTCCGAACAGGCAGGTGCGGCTGGCCGAGCTGCGGTTGATGTTGTCGCTCCATGCCGGGCCGGCTGCCAGCGCTCCTTTCCAACGCCTGCGCGCCTGCAGTGCGGCCAGGTAGGCGTCCACCCGTCCGCGTACACCTGCGGTAGTGGGGTCGTCGGCATTGATGCCACCGGCGATGGCCGTGAACAACGCCTCCGCATCGCGGTCGCGCTGGTCCTCGGCATGGACACGTGCAAGCTCAAGGCGGGCCGGCAGGAAATCCGGCTGCGCCGCCAGCAGTGCTTCGTACTCGTTGGCCGCGCGGTGGTGATTGCCGGCCACCCGCGCCAGGCCGCCCTGCGCGTAGTGGCGCAGCATCGGGTCGTGGCCGGGCAGTTCGATGTATTCGTCCAGGAAGCGCTGCGCTGCGCCCCATTGCTGATGCTGCAGCGACAGGTACAGCGCCTGGCCCAGATCGTCGACCGTGCGCTCCACGCGCAGGGTCTGACCGTCGATGGTGATGGTCGGTCGCGCCGACTCGGCCTGCTGCAGGCGCTGCTGGTCCTGCTGCTGGTGGCGCAGCTCGCTGCCCTGCTCCAGCACACGACGAAGATCATCCTGCTGGGCGCGCACATCGGCAGCCGCCAGCAACAGGATCACAAGGAAGATGGGATGGCGCATGGTCGATCCGTGGTGATGCATGCAGCGGGCCGAAGCAGGGACTGGCGGATCGCGGCTTGTCCCTGCCCTGCCCCGTCAGGGGCGTGGCAATCAGTTCTTGCTGCCGCCGAAGGCGGTGTCGTACTGGCTGTTGCCGGCGAAGGTGGCGATGCCGGCCAGGGTGGCGGCGTTGGCGCCGAAGAACTGGCCCTGGGTGGTGCCGTTGACGCTGCCATTGACGTTGGCCGAACCGGCGAACGATGCATCGGCACTGTTGATGTTGGCAACGATGGCCAGGGTCAGGCCATTGCCGGACAGCGCACCATCCAGGGTGCCGGCGCCGAAGTCGGCGTCGAAGGTGCCGCTCAGCAGGTTGCTGCCGTTGAACTTGTTCAGGCCGGCCACGGTGTAGGACGCCACGCCGGCGGGCAGCGTGGTGCCGGCGCGGTCGCCAACGAAGTAGACCTGGCGGTTGTTGAAGCCACCGGCGGCGCCATCCTTGGACCATTCGCCAAACCAGACATCACCACTGCCGACCTTGACGAAGTTGAAGTGGCCCATGCCGGCGTGGCTGCCCGGTGCGCCGGTGATCGGCATGGCCAGGGTACGTACCGTCACGCCATTGACGGTGGTGGGTGCCGAGTAGGCGCTCAGGCCCTGGAAGTCCACCGGCTTGGCCTGGGACACGGTACCGACACCGATGCCGGCCTTGCCAGCGCGGTGCGGGCCGCCATTGACCTGCGATTCACCAACCGCCACGTACAGCTCGGCATCGGTCCTGGCACTGGCGGCACCGACGATATCGGCAGCATGCGCGGCACCGACCAGGGCCAGCGAGGCGGCAACGGCGAGCACCGAACGGGAGATCATTTTCATGGTATTGCTCCTTGGTTGAGGGAACTACGGGTACAACGCTTGAAGGTGGGAGATCAGAAGCGCGCGGTGACGCCGAGCTTCAGGGTGCGACCCGGGGCTGGCAGCGTGGACCGCGTGGCTGGATCGGCGTAGTAGCGGTTGCCGAGGTTGCTGCCGACCAGTTCGACGCTGGCATGCTCGTTGAAGCGCCAGCGCGCATAGGCATCGACGGTGGTGATGTTTCCCCAGGTGAACGGCACGTTCTGCCAGAGCAGGCCGCTGCCGCCGCTCAGCAGGCGATCACGGTAGGCCTGCAGGTCAGGGTTCTCGTGCCGCTGGTAGTGCACGATGCGGCTGCCCAGCTCCAGGCGCTCATCGAACAGGCGCGTGCCCAGCGACCCGTTGATCGACAGCCTGGGAATGGCCTGGGTCAGCAGGTAGCCACCGACGAAACCATCCTGCACGCAGTTCGGAACCAGGCCGCGGTTCGCGTCCAGGAGCACCGCCGTGCTCTCGTCACACACCTCGTTTTCCAGCGTGCGGGTGATGCCCAGATCGGTGAAGAAGCGCCGGTTGTCGAAGCGGGCCTGCAGTTCGATACCACGGATGGTCTGCTTGTCGATGTTGTCGAACAGGAAGTTGCCATCGCGTTCGATCACGTCACGGGTCTTGTGCACGTAGTACGCCAGCTTGACGTCGGCATCGGCGGTGTTGCCGAACAGGGCCGACAGGTTGTGCACGTAGCCCACCTCGTAGTTGTAGGCGTGCTCGGGCTTGAGCGCATGCAGCGGATTGAGGCTGCCGGAGAAGGCGATGGTGCTTTCGAACATGCTCGGGAAGCGCACCGCTTCGCTGTAACGCACGTAGGCACGGGCGGCCGGGGACAGGTGTGCAGTGGCCGAGAAGGTCGGCAGCCAGGCATGGTCGCGGCGGCGGCTGTTGCGTCCATCGACCGGCTGCGACTGTACGCTGTTGCCGATGTTGCAGACCTGGTCGCTGCCGGCGAACACCGGCTGCACGCCGGGAATGGCCGCCACTTCGCCATTGAGGCAGGGATTGCCGGCGCGGGTGTAGTTGCCATCGGCATCGGGCAGCCAGGGCCGCGTGTACCGGACCGGACGCGGCGTCTCGTACGGTGCCAGCAACGCACGGATGCTGTCGTCGATGAACCAGCCCATGCCGCGCTTTTCCCATACGGCGCGGCGTGCTTCCAACGCGTCGATGCGGGCCTGCAGATTGGCGGGACGGGGCGGCAATTCGTTCACGGTGTACTGCGCTTCCTTGCCACCTACGCCCTTGGTCAGCAGCTCGGGGTGCGCCTCGAGGAAATCATCGAAGGCCCAGTAGCGGCTGTAGCGCACGCCTGCATTGAGGGTGAGGAATTCGACCGGCCGCCACTCCAGGGTCAGGTAGCCTTCACCCTCCTGGCGGCGCCCGGCACGCGGGAACATGCGCCAGCCATCGGTGGTGCCGAAGTACGGATCGCGGGACCCCAGCTTCTCGTACTGCCAGTTGCCGCCCACGGTCAGGTCCAGGGTCGAATGCAGCGCGAAGCGGTTGCTCAGGATCAGGCCGGTGCGGTCATTGCGCGCGTTGGCCAGCGCGGTATTGCGCAGGATCGGGCTGGCGTCCGGATTCCATGCCGGATTACCCACTGCGAAGTTCGGGAAGCCGCCAGCGCTGTAGGTATCGCTTTCCGTTTCCGTGCGCCACAGGTTGGCGTACAGGTCCAGCCAACGACTGCCGGCGGGCTGGAAACGGTATTCCAGGTTCCACGCATCCGAATCGACCCGGCTGAGCGGCCACTGGATGCGGCCGTAGTCGGGGGCCGACAGGATGCGAGACGGCATGATCTCGCCGTAGTGCGACAGCGTGCGCCGCCAGGTCGCCTTCAACTGCTGGTCATCGTTGATCTGCCAGCTGCCTTTGACCAGCCAGGAATCCTGTTCGCTGGAGGTATTGGGCACTTCATCGCCGGGCTTGAAGTAGCGCGCCAGCGTGGTGATGTAGTCGATGCCCTGGTACTCGAACTGCTCGCGCTGGTCCTGTTCGTAGTAGGCGCTGCCCTGGGTCCCGGAGAAGTAGTTGCCGCGCTTGCGCCAGGCGTAGGCGGCCATCAGGTCGACGTTGTCGCCACGCACGCCCAGCGCCAGGCGCCAGGCCTGGTCCTCGCCATCGAAGGGATTGTTGCCACTGCGCGACTTCACCGGCACCACCAGGGTGCGGTCGTCGTAGGGTGAGTTCGGCGAGCCCTGCGGGAAACCCAGCACGGTGCGGTAGTCCTCGCCGGTGTGCAGCCGCGGCAGGCGCGGTGCCACCGCATTGCTGCTGCCTTCGATCTTCAGCTCCCCGCCGAAGCGCTCGCCGGCAGCGACGATGTCATCGACGTCGATGGTCTTGATCACCAGCGCGCCACCGATCCCGCTGTGCACATCGCGCACCAGCCCTGGCCCCTTGATGACCTGGATGCCACCAATCAGGTTGGGATCGATGTAGTTGCGGTTGCTGACGCCGTTGTAGCCACGCCAGACCGTGAGCGCCTGTTCGCCGCCGTCGATGCTGACCGGCACCCGCCCGGGCCCCTGGATGCCACGGATGTTGACGTCCAGCGCGCCACTGTTGCGCGCATCGCCACTGAACACGCCGACCAGATCCTTGACCACGTCGGCCGGATTGGAGCCTCGGTAACGCTCCACCCGGTCGCGCCCCGAATACGCCGTGGTCATGTCCAGCGCGAACACATCGTCGTAGCCACGCCGATCGCGGGCCTCACCCCCTTCCGACTGAAGGCGACCGGCCACGTCCAGTGTTTCGGTCACCCGCACCCCTTCCCCTTCACCCGCCTCCGCTGCGGCCCGCAGGCTCCAGGTACCGTCCATGCCGCGCTGTGCACGCACGCCGCTGCCGCGCAACAGCTGCTGCAGCGCCTGCATCTGGCTGTACTCACCCTTCACTGCGCTGGAGCGGCGGCCGTCCACCAGGTCGCTGCGGAACACCACCTGCACATCGGCCTGGCGGCCAAAAGCGCGTACGGCATCAGCCAGCGGCTGCTCCGGAATGGTGTACTGGCGCACCGGCGCGACGATCGCCGGCTGCGCCTGCACGGCCGGCACCCAGGCCAGCGGCAGCAATGCGGTGGAAACAGCCAGGGCCAGAGCGGTGGCGCGACGATGACAGGCGGATGCCGTGGACGGCATGGACGGGAACTCCTCAAGCGTGGCGGGACCACGGGCACATCCGGTGCCGGTGGCGTGTCTGGCTTGAGGAGAAACGGTGTTTCGCTCTGGCTATACCTCTATAGACACCGGGGCACTGCAGTTGCCCACGGTTCTTTCATGTTTTTTTCATCTGGCGGGCCGTGCGCTGCGCCGCAGGCACCTCACCACAGCACCAGCGCGCCGCCGGGCAAGCGCTGCACGCGCAGTCCTGCCTGCGCGGCCACCGCATCGATGGCCGTCTCCGGTTGCTGCAGGTGGAACAGGCCACTGACCCGTACGCTTGCGCCCTGCCCGCCCAGTACCCAGACCGGAGCACGGCGGTAGCGCGCCAGATCGGCGATGGCCTGCGCGGCTGGCTGATCGTCGATCACCACCTCGCCCCGACGCCACGGCGCCACGGCATCCGGATCGGCCTGCCGCAGCGGCTGCAGCCAGCGACCGTCACGGAACACCCGTGCCTGCCCGGCATGCAGGCGCTGTACGCTGCCATCGCCAGGGCGCACATCCACTACGCCCTCACTGACCTGGGTCACGACCGTGGTGTCCTGCATCGACACGCTGAAGGCGGTGCCGATCTCACGCACCTGGCCGCCCGCCGCCTCGACCTGGAACGGGCGCGCCTCGTGTGCTACCTGGAACCAGGCCTGCCCGCGCAGCAGGCGCAGGTGCCGCCGCTGGCCATCGAACTCAACCGCCAGTGCGGTACCGGCGTCGAGTACGGCGGTGCTGCCGTCCTCCAGTTGCACCACGCGCGGTGCATCGCTGCTGCGCAGGTCACTGCGTGCCAGCAGCAGCGCGTGCGGCGCAGCGGCAACCATCAGCACCACCGCAGCTGCGCTGGCCAGCAGCCACGGCAGGCGGCGCTGAGGCGCGATCGGGCGCAACCCTTGGCGATCAGCCGTCAACCCGGGCAGCGCGGCCAGCACGTCGGGCCCGGCGGCATCCAACCCTTGCCAGAAGGCCTGCTGCTGGCGCCAGGCCAGCGCATGGCGAGGGTCGGCCTGCAGCCAGCGCTGCAGGGTTCGTTGCTGGCGTTCCGGCAGCGGGCCTGCACTGCACTGGATCACCCAGCGCAACGCCTGCCTGGCCTGACGCGGCGAGGGTTCGGACGTGGTCATGGTTGTGGCCTGCCGCACCACGAACGGGTGCGCCTTCCTGTTGTGACAACGGCGGGCGCGATCTGCCCACGGCAATCGCCGCTCATCGATGCATTCCCTGCTGGTGCTGCTGGATCAACAGCGCCGCGCGCAGCACATGCTTGCCCACCAGGCTCTTGGAAATACCCAGCCGGGCGGCGATTTCGCGCTCACTCAGGCCCAGGTAGCGGTTGAGCACGAAGCACTCACGCACCTGCGCCGGCAGCGCGAGGATGGTCCGGGTGATCTCGCGCAGTTGTGCCTGGTCCAGCGCCTGCGCCTCGCCATCGCGGCTGGCCTCGGCCATGTCGAGGGCGTACTCGGCCATCCCACGCCGCTCGCGGGCGTCGGACTGGCTGCGGTTGAGCGCGTGATGGTAGGCCATCCGGTACAGATAGCCGCGCGGTTCCAGGATGGGCGGGTCGCCGGGCACGCTGCTGGCCTTCAGGTACAGGTTCTGCAGGGTGTCCTCGGTACTGGCCGGGTCGAGATAGCGCGCGATGAAGCGAGACAACGCACGGCGCTCGCGGATCAGCAGCTCGACCAGCGCCAGGGCATTGGGAGACATAGGTGCCAAGGCCGGACCGGGGAATGATGGGCGTGATGGCGACGGTCCGGACGTGGATTGTGGGCTGCGCGGTCGCAGGCGGCAAGCCGCGGCCGAGAGCTTCATCCACGCATGGCGTGGATCTACCAAGGCGCAGGTCCAGTAGATCCACGCCATGCGTGGATGGAAAACCTAGGGTTCCTCCAGCGCCTCGAAGCGTTCGGCGAGGTAATCGATCAGTGCACGCACCGCCGGCAACAGGCCGCGTCGCGACGGGAACACCGCGTGCACGATGCCGTGCTTGGGCACCCACTCCGGCAGCACCGGCACCAGCGCGCCACTGGCCAGTTCGTCACTGATCATCATCCGCGGCAGCATCAGCAACCCCACCCCGGCCGCCGCAGCGGTGCGCAATGCGATCATGTCATCGCTGACCAGCCGCGGTCGATGGTGCACGCTGGCCAGCACGTCGTCCGGCCCGGTGTATTCCCATACATGCTGCTGGCTGGGCGATGCCAGATCGACGGTCGGCATCATCGCCAGGTCAGCCGGCACCTGCGGCGTGCCCAGCCGCTGCAGCAGCGCCGGACTGGCACTGGTACACCAGACCCGACGCGCCAGCACGCGTACCACCAGGTCGCTGTCCTCCAGTGGCGGCGGCCGCACGCGGATCGCCACGTCCACACCCTCGCCCACCACGTCGACGCGCCGGTTGGTGGCGTCCAGCTGCACCGTCACCTGCGGGTGCTGGGCCAGGAAGTCGGCCAGCATCGTGCCGATGCGCGCATGCAGGATCGCGATCGGGCACGCCAGGCGGATCGTGCCGCGCGGCTCGGCGCGCGACATCGCAATCGCTTCTTCGGCCGCTTCGGCTTCGACCAGCATCGCTTTGCAGTGGCGGTAGTAGTCCTGGCCGACCTCGGTGACCGAGAAACGCCGGGTCGAGCGCTGGATCAGGCGCACGCCCAACCGTTCCTCCAGCAGCGCGATGCGCCGGCTCAGTTTCGACTTCGGCATGGCCAGCGCCCGGCCGGCCTGCGAGAAGCCGCCGTGCTCGACCACCATGGCGAAGTAGAACAGGTCGTTGAGGTCGCAACGGCGGATATCAGCGATGAACACGGGGCGATCTCCTGTGGCGCAAGGCGCGCACCCATTGTTCACCAGATAGGACTATGACGGCAAATATTGGCGTCTACCGGCCCAATTGTCGCGGCGATATCGTCTCCTGCAACGAAGAACAGCGGCCGGCAGCCCCGGCCAGGAGATGGCCATGAAGCGTGTCACCGGTACTTATAGCGCCCCGCGCCCGCACTGGGTGGGCGACGGATTCCCCGCCCGCTCGATGTTTTCCTACAACACCCACGGCCAGCACCTGAGCCCGTTCCTGCTGCTGGACTACGCCGGCCCTTATACCTTCGCCCCCAGCGATACCCCGCGCGGGGTCGGCCAGCATCCGCATCGCGGTTTCGAGACCGTCACCATCGTCTATGAGGGCGAGGTCGCCCACCGCGATTCAACCGGCGCCGGCGGCACCATCGGCCCGGGTGACGTGCAGTGGATGACCGCGGCCTCCGGCATCCTCCACGAGGAGTTCCACACACCGGAGTTCAGCAAGCGGGGCGGCACGCTGGACATGGTCCAGCTGTGGGTGAACCTGCCGGCGCAGGACAAGATGGGTGCACCGGGCTACCAGACCCTGCTCGACGCACAGATCCCCTCGGTTGAACTCCCTGAAGGCGCCGGCCGCGTGCGTGTCATCGCCGGTCGCTTCGACGGTCATGCCGGCCCGGCCCGCACCCACACGCCGATGGATGTCTGGGACATCCGCCTGCGGCAGGGCCACCACGCCGAACTGCCGGTGGCCGATGGCCGCACGCTGGCGCTGGTGGTGCTGAAGGGCACGGTGCGGATCAACGGCGGCCAGCCGGTCGGCGAGGCACAGCTGGTCACCTTCGACCGCAGCGGCGAGGACGTGTTCGTCGACGCCGACAGCGACGCCACCGTGCTGCTGCTCAGCGGTGAACCGATCGACGAGCCGGTGGTGGGCTATGGCCCGTTCGTGATGAACAGCCAAGCCGAGATCGCGCAGGCGGTCAACGACTTCAACAGCGGCCGCTTCGGCCAGATCGCGCACTGATCGTTTCAATGCGGCGGGCATTGGCCCGCCGCACCTTCCGGGCCATCGCCCACCTTCTCCAGGAGACTGACCATGAGTACCCCCGCCAACTTCAACGGTGCCCGCCCGGTGATCGATCCGGACAACGCCGCGATGCTGCTGATCGACCATCAGAGCGGCCTGTTCCAGACCATCGGTGACATGCCGTTCACCAGCGTGCGCGCCCACGCCACCGCGCTGGCGAAGATGGCCACGCTGGCAAAGATGCCGGTGATCACCACCGCCTCTGTTCCGCAGGGCCCGAACGGCCCGCTGATCCCGGAGATCCACGACGCCGCCCCGCATGCCCAGTACGTGGCACGCAAGGGTGAGATCAACGCCTGGGACAACCCGGAATTCGTTGCCGCGGTGAAGGCCACCGGCCGCAAGCAGCTGATCATTGCCGGCACCATCACCAGCGTGTGCATGGCCTTCCCGTCAATCGCCGCCGTTGTCGATGGCTACCAGGTGTTCGCAGTCATCGACGCGTCCGGCACCTACTCGAAGATGGCCGAAGAGATCACCCTGGCCCGCGTGGTGCAGGCAGGCGTGGTGCCGATGGACACCGCCGCGGTGGCCTCGGAGATCCAGCGCACCTGGAACCGCGACGATGCCCAGCAGTGGGCCGAGGTCTACACGAAGATCTTCCCGAACTACCAGCTGCTGATCGAAAGCTACCTGAAGGCGCAGGACGTGCAGAAGAACCACGAACAGCTGGATTCGCAGCGCAGCTGACCTACGCCCGGGGTGCCGGCCCGCTGTCGGCACGCCTCTCAACCGGAGACCCACCATGTCCAGTGAACCGATCCGCGACCCGGCCAGCGATCATCTGCTGACCCCGCAGAATTCCGCCTTCATCATCATCGACTACCAGCCGGTGCAGGTGAACTCCATCGCCTCGATGGACCGCCAGTTGCTGGTCAACAACATCGTCGGCACCGCCAAAGCCGCCGTCGCCTATGGTTTGCCGATCGTGCATTCGACGGTAAACGTCAAGACCGGCCTGAACAAGCCGCCGATTCCACAGCTGCGCAAGGTCCTGGGTGACTACCCCACCTACGACCGCACCACCATCAACTCCTGGGAGGACGTCGAGTTCCGCAAGGCGGTGGAAGCCACCGGCCGCCGCAAGCTGATCATGACCGCGCTGTGGACCGAGGCGTGCCTGACTTTCCCGGCCCTGGATGCGTTGAAGGAAGGCTATGAGGTGTATGTGGTGGTCGACGCCGTCGGCGGCACCTCGCTGGCCGCGCACGATGCGGCGCTGCGCCGCATCGAACAGGCTGGTGGCCAGCTGATCAGCGTGCCGCAGCTGTTCTGCGAGCTGCAGCGCGACTGGGCCCGTTCGGAAACGGTGCCGGCCTTCATGAACCTCTTCATTGAAACCGGTGGTACGGCAGGCATCCAGTTCTCGTACGATCGTACCGAGTGATTGGGTGGCGGCGCCGGTCCTGGCCGGCGCCGCCTTTTGGAGCAGTCGAGCATGGCTCGACGCCACAGACAGATGGAGAACGTGATGGCCTACGCACGCATTGTTTCAACCGCCGACAACTACCTGCACCACATCAGCAATGGCACATTCGCCGTGGATGCGGACGAGCCCGCCTCGTTGGGCGGTCAGGGCAAGGGCTTCGCACCGTTCGACCTGTACCTGGCCTCGCTGGCGGCGTGCACCGCCATCACCCTGCGCATGTACGCGCAGCGCAAGGGCTGGGAACTGGGCGAGTTCCATGCCGAGCTGCGTTCGGAACGTGACGCGGATGGTCGCTTCCATGTGCACCGCGTGCTGCATGCCAGCGCCGAGCTGAGCGATGCGCAGTGGCAGCGGTTGCTGGAGGTGGTGGAAAAGACCCCGGTGACCCTGGTGATGCGCGAGGGTGCGCGCATCACCAGTGAGCGTGGGGCTGCAGCGTAATCCCATCCACGCATGGCGTGGATCTACTGTAGAGGCGAAAGCTCAGCGCCGTGAATGCAGCACGGTGCGCTGGCGCATCGCGTTGAATTCCTGCTCCACCTGCTGGATGTCTTCGGCCTGGAAACCGGCCGCATCCAGCAGCTGGTCGGCGGCAGCGGCGGCCAGCGGATCATCGTCACGCTGGCGCCAGCAGCGCGCCGGCAGGAAATAGCCCACCTCGCTGCGCCCGCGCATGATCACCACCGGCCGGCCTGCATACAGCAGGAACTCGGCCAGGTGCTGGCGCAGGCCCTCGACGGAAACATAGGCCGGCCCAACACCCAGCATCTGGCTGGACGGTTCGGGACTCTCGAACAGCTTGCGACGGCTCATCCACTCCTCCTTTTGAACAACGCGTGGTCTCCTTTCCTTAGACGGGCGCATCGCTGCGCCCCCGCCACGCACTACGTGATCCGCATCACGCCGCCACTCAGAAGCCGGTATTGAACTCCAGCTGGAACACGTCGATCGACAGCGGCGCGCCGGACACTTCCTTGGCCGCCATCCACTTGCCGCTGATCCAGCTGCGTGCATCCAGCGCGTAGGCGCCGCCCACGTAGTAGCCGCGGGCGTTGGTGCCGCCCAGGTGGAAGTTCGGATCGTTGTAGGCGTCGGGCAGCGCATCGGCCTCGATGTGCTTGTAGCCCAGCAGCGCCTGCCACTGACCCTTCTCCTTCAGCTCGGTGGCACCGAAGGTGGCCTGCACCATCCACGCGGTGTCGCCGCTACGGAAGGTATCGATGCCGACAGTATCGCCGGCGCCGTAGTTGTTGACGATGCCGTTCTGGGCGCGGCTGAACATGGCCTGCTTGTCGTAGGCCAGGTTGCGGATGTAATCGCCGTCCAGGCGCAGACCGATGCCCTGCGCCAGCTGTGTATCCCAGCGCAGGTTCAGCGTGGCCAGGCGGAAGGCCGAAGCCAGGCCGACATACTGCGGGGTCGGCGTACCGGCCGGGTCCTGCGGATTGCGCGCGATGTTCCGGATCAGCATCAGCGTGTTGCCCTTCTGCATGAACGCCGGGCGCGACCAGTCGGTGTCGCAGCCTACCGCGCCCGAATACAGCGAGCACGTTGAGGACAGCCCGCCGCTTATGTTCTTGAAGTCGTAGTAGCCCAGCGCGGCACGCACTGCGTTGTCGTCGTTGAAGCGCCAGTTCACGCCCACCTGGGCACCGGACAGCCACTTGTTCTCGTTCGGAGTCTTGACCTTGCTCTGGCTCGGCGAGCTGTCGGAGGTGTACTCCAGCGGCACCACCGCGAGGTTGCCGAACAGGTCGAGGTCGCCATCGTCGAAGTCATACTTCAGGTTCGCGGCCAGGCCATCGAAGTTGAGGTCGTTGGAGAGCAGCGTGTCGCTGGTCCAGAACGGATTGCCGAAGCGGCCGCCACGCACCGTCACCCAGTCAGCCGGGCTGTAGGCCAGCCAGGCCTGGTCCAGCCACACGTCCTTCTTGCTCAGGCCGCCACCCAGCTGCTCGGTGGTCGACACCGGGCCATTGCTGCTGCCGCTGGCCAGGCGCACGCCGGCCGTGGTGTGCTGGCCAATGGTTGCCTCGATGCCCAAGCGCGCGCGGATGCGCCACAGGTTGCGGCGGTCCTGGCGGGTGTTCAGCAGTGGCGGCAGCTGCAGGTTGGTGTTGGTGTTGGTGTCGAAGCCGTTGCCGGAATTGATCGACGACCAGTTGCTCACGATGTCGCTGTTGCGTTCGGAGAAGAAGCGCGACTCGCTGCGCACGCGCATGTCACCGGTGACCTTGATGCGCTTCGTCCACTCGGCCACTTCGTTGGGTGCCGCCCAGCCTTCCGATTTCGCCTGCGCCATCACGTCCTGGCGCACCTCATCACGGATGCCGTCGCGCACGCTCTGCGGCACGTAGGGCACGCGCACGTCGCCAGCCTCCAGGGCCACGCCACCACTGGCGGCCGAGGGCGCGGCGACTGTACCGCGCTGGGCGGCCGCTGCTTCGGCCTCGGCCTGCACCAGCAATGCCTGGCCGTCTTCGGGCTTCAGCGCACCGCTGGCGATCAGGCCCTTGATCAGCTTGACCATGGTGGTTTCGGCGGCCATCGCACCGGCCGGGGCGGCCAGGCTGAGCAGCACGGCGCAGCACAGCAGCGCCCGTCGGGCCGGCCGCAGGCGGCGGGAGTCGGTTCGTGCGCGGACGTGGTCGTTCATCACGGTTCTCATCGAAAGAAGGGAAATCACGGAGGTCGGGAATCAGGCCCCGGGCCGGCGGCCCTGGATCAGCACGCGGGCGGGGAAATCGAGCGACGGCGGCGGTGCCTGGTCGACCTTGCCGATGCGTCGCAGCGCATCGAGCACGGCCGCGTCGGCCTCCTCGTTGCCACTGCCGCGCACCAGCTCGACCTTTTCCAGGCGGCCATCGTTGGCCAGCCACACATTCACCTGCAGCTGGAACGCCAGGCGCTTGACCTTGTCATCGCGCGAGATCGCCTGCTGCATCAGGTAGCCCAGGTAGCGGCCGTAGGTAGCGTTGCCGGCGCCACCACGGCCAACGCCGGACGAACCGCCGCCACTGCCGGACTGGATACCGAAGTTGTCACCACCGGCCTGCGCATCGGCATTCATCGTTACCGGGTCGGCATTGTCCGGAGTCGGGGTCGGCTCTTCGGCCGGCGTCGGCTGATCCAGCGGCTCCGGCTCGGGAATGGTCTCTTCCGGCGGCGTTTCGGGTTCCGGCGGCTTTTCCGGCGGTGGCGGCGGCGGCGGAGGGGGCGGCGGCAGCGCCAGCATCGGCGGCTGCACCACCGGCCGACGGGTACTGGCAGTGTCCCTGAACAGCATCCACCACACGGCGATGCCGAGCACCAGCAACGCGGCCAGCACCAGCGCGACGGTCACCAGCAACTGGCGGCCGCGCATGCCGGGCTCCGGCCGAGGGGGTTGATGGGCCGTCATGCCTCAGCCCTGCGCCTTGCCGGTGACCAGGCCGACCTGGGCCAGCTCCAGCCGCCGCAGCAGGTCCAGCACCTCGACCACGCGGGCGTACTGAACCTGCGCATCACCGCGCACGATCACCGGGAAATCCGGCGTGGTCGCGCGCTCGGTGCGCAGCCGGTCTTCCAGTTCGGCCATCGTCACCGGGTAGGCATCCAGGAACACCTGTCCACTGGGGTCGATAGTGATCGCCTTGGTCTTCGGCTTCTCCAGCGCGACGCTGTTGCTGGCCTTCGGCAGGTTGACCTCGATGCCGGGGATGGAGGCGTTGCTGGTCAGGATGAAGATCACCAGCACCACCAGCAGCACGTCGACGAAGGGCGTCACGTTGATGCCCTTCTCGCGCTTCTTGATGCCGAACTTCGCCTTCTGGCCCATGGCGTGCCCCTCAGCCCTGGACCGCGGCCGGGCCGCGCCCGTCCTGCTCTTCGGCCAGGCGTGCGGCGAACTCGTCGATGAACACCGCCATGTCCGCGCCGATCGCTTCGGCACGCGCGCCCAGGTAGTTGTAGCCGAACAGCGCCGGGATCGCGACGCCGAGGCCGGCAGCGGTACACAGCAGCGCCGCCGCCATGCCGGGCGCCACCGAATTGATGTCCACCGCGCCAGCCATCGCCGCCACCACGAACACCAGCATGATGCCGATCACGGTACCGAACAGGCCCACGTACGGCGCGCCTTCGATGGTGGTCGACAGCCAGTTCATCCGCCGCGCCATCGCTTCCTGCTCGCGCACCATCACCGCATCCATCGAGGCGCGGATCGCCGCAATGGTGGCGCCACTGAGATAACCACTATTGCCGTCGCGCTGGTGGCGCTGCTGCATTTCATCGATGGCCACCTGGTAGATGCGCCACAGCGAACCGTCGTGCATCGCGGTGGGTGCCTTTCCCTGGCGGTCCATGTCGGACAGGGTGCGCAGCGGCACACCCGACAGCTTGCCGAAGCTCTCGGTGAACACTGCATTGGCCTTGCTGGTACGGCCGAAGTGCCGCCCCTTGGCGATCATGATCGCCCACGACAGCAGCATCATCAGGCCGAGGATGGCGACCACCACCCAGGCGTCGAACGGCATCGCCTTGAGGATGAAGGCGAAGTGGCTCTGCCCGGCGGACTGTTCGTCGGCGCCGTAGCTGATCAGGCGCGAGTCGGCGCCCTGCGCAGTGGCATCGGCCAGCAGCAGCGCGGCCGGTCGTGCCACGCGCGAAATACGCAGCTCATCCAGCGCGCCTTCGAAGCTGGCCAGCGGCTGCACCGCGCCCGGCGCATCGGCGCCCACCACCGGCGCGGTGGTCAGCGCCGGCAGCTCGCCGCTCAGCTGGGCGACCACGCGGCCATTGAGGTACAACTGCAGTGCACCCTTCTCTGCGGTCAGCGCGACATGCGCCCACTGCCCTTCCGGAATCGGCTGCGCCAGCGTGCTGCGCTGGCCATTGAGCTGCACGAACGGCACCCGGTTTTCGATACCCAGCACCAGTTCGGACGCACCGTCGCGACGCGCGTAGATCGCCTGTGCAGCGTTGTTGCTGCCTGGCTTGATCCAGGCCGAAACAGTGAGCGGCGCGCCCGCCTCCTGCGCAAGCGATGCGCTGGCCGGCAGCGGCAGCGGGGCTGCACCCAACTGAACGCCGCGGCCGATCACCGAGCCTTCCGATGGCGGCACCACGGCACCGGCATTGTTGCCATAAGCGGTGGTGTCGCGTGCCGGCGCATTGGCCTCGGCGAAGTGGTAGACCAGCGTATAGTCCGGATCGAACACCTGCTGGCCGTTGCCGCTGGCGGGGGCCTTTTCATTGCCGTAGTACATCCAGATCGTCTGCGGTGCCGCAGCGCTGACCGCCGGCACGTCCACCCAGACCAGGGCCAGGCCCAGCTTGGGATCGAACTGTTCGATCTGGTGGGCCAGCACGGTGCGGCCATCACCCGAGACAAAGCGCAGGTCGTTGCCCGCATCCTGGGTGCCGTCGAAGCCGAAGTTGCCGGTGTGCAGGCGCAGCAGCAGCGGCGTGCGACCCGGATCACCGGCCAGGCCCGCGCCCTGCGGGCCGGCGTCGACAGTGATCGGCTTGCGGTACTTCCATTCGGCCTGCCACCAATTGGCATCGGCCGCAGCGACCGGCAGCGCAACCAGCGCGGCCAGCAGCAACAACACTCGGGAAAGCAAACGGTCCATGCGAAGGGTCTCCGGAGAACGCATGTTCAAGGGAAGGGTCAGTAACTGGTGCTGATGTTGAAATGCAGGCGTGGGTCGTCCTTGCGCGTGACCGGGCCATCGGCATACGGCCAGGCGTAGTCCAGGCGCAGTTGGAGGTGTTCACCCAGGCGCAGCTGCGCGCCCAGACCGACCGAGGCCAGGTTGTACTTGTCGCGCTGTTCGGGCAGCGGCTGGCGCAGGCGCAGGTAGGCCGCGTCGGCAAAGCTGTAGACACGCAGGTCGGTGCCGCTCCACAGCGACCACGCAGGCGTGCGCCATTCCAGGCTGGCCAGGCCGCCGTAATCGCCGATCGCCTCGGCCGACAGATAGCCGCGCACGGTGTACATGCCACCAGCGGCGAACTGCTCTGCCGACACCAGCGGCGCATCGGTCACCTGCAACGAGCCGCGTGCATACCACTGCCAGTCGCTGCTGAACGTGTGCGTGTTGGCGACTTCCGCCTTGAACGCGACAAAACTGGGGTCTGCCCAGTAGCGCTTCTGCCCGAACCCGATGGCATCACTGCCATAGCCGAACAGCCGACGGGTACCGGCCACCAGCTGCGTATTGATACTCAACTGATCCTGCTCGCCCTGGCGCACACCGACAAACCCCAGGGTGATCGGCGCGTACTTCAGCGGCGTCTTCAGGCTCTCCTTGCCCATCTGCGTGTCTTCCTCGGTGTCCTTGAAGTCCACGCCGAGGCTGAGCTGGCGCCACCACTGGCTGCTGCCGGCCAGTCGGTAGTTGAGTTTGAGACCGATCGAATGGCCGTTGCCGATCACATTGGTTCCGGTGCCGGTACCGACCTGTCCGCCCGCGTTCAGCACGCGGCTGTCGGACTTGTAGCCGGAACCTTCCAGGCTCCACGGCGTGCCTTCGAACGGCATCGTGTACGAGGCCGAGAACACCTTGGCCTGCTTTGTATCTTCCGGCGCCAGGTACACGCCGATGTTGGCGCTGTGCCCCCGCTTCCACAGGTTGTCGTAGGCCAGCGACGCACTCAGGCGCAGCTTCTCGGTGTCGGCGCTGTGGTCGTTGTTGAGTGACGCGCTGGCACGCCACGGCGACTTCTCTTCGACCTGCAGGTCCACATCCATCGTGCCCGGCACCTGGCCTTCGCGCACCAGCGGCATCACCTGGCGACGCCCGCCCTCATTCAGTGCGGTCAGTTCCTTCTGCGCCTGGTCGAAGTCCGGCACCTTGCCCTCGGCAAGTGCCGGTACGCGTTCGCGGATGCGTTCGGGCGATTCGTGCTTCGTCCCCACGACCCGCAGCTGGCCAATCGGTGTCTGCTGTACCTTCAGCAGCACCACGCCGCCACTGACCTGCTGCTCGGGCAACTCCACGTAGACCGACTGGTACCCCGCCTGCTGGTACAGCGCATTGACGGCATCGCGTGCCTTCTCGACATCGGCCAGGGTCTTTCCCGGACCGAGGAAGGGCTCGACCGCGCGTTCGATCTGGCGCGGATCGAGCACGGTGTTGCCGCGCACGATGTACTCATTGATGTTCACGCTGGGCGCGGGTGCCGCCTCCTGCGCGAACAGCGGCAGCGGCAGCGCCGCCAGGGCCAGCACCAGCGGATGCAGGCGCAGCGGGAGGCGGACGGCTCGGCACGGAACAGGAGTCATCGAAGGCATCGCGTCGTATCGAAGGAAAGGGCCATGGAGCGGCGCGTGGGTCTACCAACAGGACGTGTACGTCGCGTCAAAACCGCCAACAGTTTTGTGACAGCACTGTCATCTTTTGACGGCACCGCAACGTACGCAGGCGGACCCTGCCTTCTCCACACGTCTTCATTGCAGAACGTCGATTGCTGCGGAAGATTCGAGATGCGTGAATCACTGATGGTGGAACTGCGCGCTGCCCTCATCCTTGCGTTGCTGCTGGTGCTGGCCCCGGTGCGCGCCGACGAGGCGAAGAAGCAGGAAGACGCCGCGCCCTGCATCGAAGTACAGGTCAATGGCGAGCGCATTCCGGCCTGGGACTGCCTGCAACGCAAGTTGGCGCCGGCATCGAAAGCGGCGAAGTCACCGGCACTGCCGGAGGCCGAACGGCTGATGCGGCAGCCGGGCAACCAGCTGATGCAGTACAACCTGGAAGGCACGCGACAGCGCATGGGCGATGCCTTTGGTCGTTCGGTGGTACCGCAGCGTCCGGCGCGATGAGCCTGCGCGGCCGTAGGGCCGAGCCCACGCTTGGCAGGATTTGAAGGGTCGAGCTATCGCTCGGCAGGATTCTGTAGAGTCGAGCCAGGCTCGACTGTTCTTCCAGACGCAGCCGAGCGTAGGCTCGGCACTACGGTGCCGCGAGCACGATGCCATCGCTCGGCACCGGCGGCAGCTCAGGCACCGGCAGGCTGCGCGATTGCCCGGCCTGGTTCAATTCGACCGCGCTGGCACTGATGCTGGCCAGCACCGTGCAGGGTCCGAGTCGTTGGCCGGGCGCATACGCTTCCGCTGGGCGTCCATCCACCGAAAGCAGCGCCAGTGGCGCGTGGTCGCCGGCCATCACGCCCAGCACGACCACCTCGGTCTGCACCGCACCGGGGGACAGCAACCGCACCAGCGGCAGGCTGGCCACTGCATCGAACAGGGGGCGTGCAGGGGCCTCTGCGTGCGTTTCGCTGGCCGCCGCCGTCGGCGCCACCGCAGACAGTGTCACGCCCCAATAGGCCACCACCGCCAGCAGCAGCGTCGCCGCCAGCAGGGTCAGTATGCGATTGCGATCCCAGCGCCTGCCATCCATGTTCCGCACCATCGCCACGTTCGTGTCCGCCTACGCTAGCAGCTGTGGCTGACGCTTTTGTTTCATCATGCGGGCCTACGCTGGCAGGCATCGACCTGGACAGGAGGCAACGTCGATGCAGCACGTGCCGCGTGGTTTCACTCTGCTGGAACTGATGGTGGTGCTGGTGATCATCGGCATCTGCACGGCGGGCATCGGCCTTGGCCTGGGCAGCCTGCTCGACCCCGCGCGCCAGCTGCGGCAGGAAGCTGAACGGCTGGCGCAGCGCCTGCAGGTGGCGCGCGACGAGGCGCGCATCGATGGCCGCCCCCTGCGCTGGCAGGCCGACGCCAACGGCTACCGCTTCAGCCGCCGCGACGGCACCCGCTGGGTTGACGTGCAGCGCGATGACCTTCTGCGTGCGCAGCAATGGCAACCGGCGGGCATCGCGGTGCAACCGACCACGCCGATTGAACTGAGCCCGGAGTGGATCGGCGTGGCGTGGGAGCTGAGGCTGTCGTTGCAGGGCCGCCAGCTGCGTCTTCGTGATGATGGCAGCGGACAGTTGCAGGTCGTGCAGTGAAGCAGAAGGCACACGGATTCACCCTGATCGAAGTACTGATCGCGCTGGCGATCGTATCGATTGCACTGGCGGCGGTGATGCGCTCGGTGGCAGTGGCGACCGACGATCAGTCGCGCCTGCGGGATCGTCGTCTGGCACTGATGTGCGCACAGGACCGCTGGCAGGAACTGCGCCTGGCCGGGCAGCCGCCGCAGGATGCACGGCAGCGCTGCGTGCAGGGGCGCAGCAGTTTCCTGGTGCTTCAGCATATCGGCACAGGGAGTGACGGACAGCCACAGCTGGAACTCAGCGTGGTGGCCGAAGATGCGCCGCGGCAATCGCTGGCGCGGATGCAGCTGCCGTGGACGGCGGCGCAATGAAGCGTACCGCAGCAGGTTTCACCCTGATCGAGGTGATGATCGCGATCACCATCATGGGCGTGCTGGCACTGATCTGCTGGCGTGCGCTGGACAGCGTGGCCAGCAGCGACCAACGCCTGCGCCGGGCCGATGCCGACACCACGACGGCGCTGCGCGTGCTGCAGCAGTTCCAGCGCGACATCGAGATGCGTGCCGACGACGCGCTGATGAACGGCGCAGTGCGCCCGGCGGATCAGCCTCAGCGCCTGCTACCCCCTTCACTGGTGAGCGAACGGCATCCGGATGGAAGCTTCGCGCTGGAGATCACCCGCAGCTTGGGCAGCGACGGGTTGCGCTGGCAACGTGTTCGCTGGTGGCGACAGGGAAGCACGCTGTGGCGGGCCAGTGGCGCTGCGACGGATCGCTACCCTTTGCCCGCACCGGATCCGTCAAAGGGGATCGCGGTGGCGCAGGATGTGCAGCGATTCGAGGTACGCGCCTGGCAGCCGGGCGCCGGGTGGGCGCTGCTACCGAGCAAAGGCGAGGTGCTGCCGGCCACCGGGCTGGAACTGCGGTTGGGCCTGCGCGATGGGCGTGGGCCGTTGAGTTACCGGCGCGTGCTGGAGCTTTAGGATTCCTTCCAGGCAAAGCATCCACGCATGGCGTGGATTTACTGCCGAGCGGCTTCTACTGCCCGGCCTGCCCTGGTGGGTGCCGACCGTTGGTCGGCACTGAGGCTGGCCCAGCCATCCACGCATGGCGCGGATCTACTGCCGAGCCTGCCGCCGGGTGCTCTCCTGCACCCGGCGGCGCCGTGTCGGCGGTCCTCACCGCTGATGGCCGCTCCCTGCCTTCGGTGCCGTCCTGGCTGGGGCCGCTGCCGTTCCGTGGCGGCTGGCCCGATGCTGTTCGTTCTTTCGGCCCGGTCGCATCCACGCATGGCGTGGATCTACTGCCGACCTTGGTGGGCAGCAACGTGTGCCGACCAAGGACGGCACCTACCGGCGCTGCGTGCCCTCGTCGCGACTTGCCTGCGGGAACTGGAAGGCACTGTTGGCGTCATAGCCGCTGTTGGCAGTGTTGCCACGCGCCGGCGGATTGATGGCGCTGGTGCCGCTGCCGAAGCCGAGGATCTGCACGCTGATCACCGACGGCTGGTTGCGCCGTGCCTCGTCCTGGCTCTTGCGCATCACATCCTGTGCCGCCTGGCTGGCGCTGTTGGCTGCCGCACTGGCCGAGGCCAGCGCATTGACGTTCACCGATGCCAGCACCGGCAGGCCCTTGCTCTCGCCCTGTACCTGGATGTTGGCGGCATTGAGCACCTGCAGCGCCGCCAGGTTGATGTTGCCCGAGACGCGGATACCGGCCTCGCCCGCGTCGATGGTGCCAAGCGGTGCGATCAGGTCGACGTCGCCCGGTCGTACTTCGGCAATGGGGTTCAACGTTGCGATGCCTGCACCGCTGGCCGGGGCCTGCGGCGACAGGATCACGTTGCCCCAGCCGTCATAGACGCGACGCGGTGGCGTGTACAACAACGTAGTCTGCGAACCACGACCGGCATTGATGTCACCCTGCTCCGACCAGGCCAGGATGTCTCCGCCGAACGTTGTCATCACCCGAGACAGCCCCAGCAGAACGCTGTCCTGGCTGAACAGACGGATGTCACCCTGCCCCTGCGTCACCAGCCCGGCACTGGCCGGCGGCACCACACCCTGCACACCCACCACGATCTGCCCGCCCGGCGCCATCAGCTCGATGTTGCCGCCGGCTTCGGTACGCACGCCGGAGCCGCCGTACATCACGATGTCGCCGGTGCGGTCGATGGCCGTTCCGGCAGCATTCCTGTCCGGCATCAGCGTGGCGATCGCCTCGCGCCCACGGAGGTACGAACCGAAGCGCGGGCCTTCAGCATCGGTGTACTCGCGGCCACCTTCACGCAGCTCGGCGTAGTAGATCTGGCGCAGGAAGATGCGCTGCTGTTCCTGCGGCAACGCATCGAACGCAGCTAGCGCCGCGTCGCCATCGGCGGCCATGCCGAAGCGTTGCTGCAGCCACTGCTTCAGCTCCTGGTTGTAGACCTTGACTGCCTTGCCCGGCTGCGATGCAAGCGATTGCGCGGGATCGGCAAGGTTGACTGGGTCCAGATAACGGGCACGCAGGGCCGCGAAGTCGATCTGCTGGTTGCCGGCCGTCAGCGCGATGCTGGCGCCGGGACGGGTGTCGCCCTGCACGATGCCACCGAGGCTGACGATGCTGCCCGCATCCTCCTGGCGCAGCTGGCGGCCGGCACTGATCTCGGTGTTGCCGGGGCCAGCGATGGTCGCGTTCAGATGCACGATGTCGCGGCCTGCCGCCGCCACCGTGATGTCGGTGGGCGCGGTGTTCAACGCGGTCATCGACACCCCGAGGATGTCCCGGCCTGCCCGCAGTTGCACGGCGCCGGCGGCCTCGAACCAGTTCAACTGCGTGCGCTGCCCCGCGTTGGGATTCAGCGTGCGCCGGGCGCCGGTGGCCAGGCCGATAATGTCGCCCTGCACCGCGTAGAAACGGCTCGGCGCCAGGGCCGCAGACACGGAGGACAGCGGAGTATTCGGACCGAACGCAAACAGCGGAAGCGACGCGTCCGGCGATGCAATGTTGCCGTCGACCGACAGGTTGTGCCGCGTGCGGGTCACATTGCCTGCGGAATCCCCCTGCTCGGCCATGAATGCCGGGTCGAAGGGTCCCGGCAGGCGCGCGTCACTGGCCGAGCGCGCGATCTGGGTCGCGCCAGGCTGGGCGAAGATGCCGCCACCGGCCAGGACGTCCAACCGTCCTGTCGCCGAGGGTGCCAGCAGGATCACATCCTGCGTCCCCGGCGTGGTGCTGATCCGGTCCAGCTTGATGTCACCCTGCGCAGCAATCGCGCTGAAGCGCGAAGGATAGAGCCAGTAATTCAGCAGATCATCACCGCCACGCACAACAAGCTGGACCTGCTCGCGCCACAGATTGCTGCCCGTCACGTTTTCCGGCCCGGCGAGGCCTGGCGCGAGGTCACCACCGGCACTGAACAGATCCACGGCCGTGTTGGCGGTCCACAGCGAGAACCACGTACTGCCTGCAGCGCGCGCGCCATCATCCAGCAGCACCGCGCTGTAGTTGGCCAGCGGAACCCGGCCGGCATCGGCGACGCCGCCGAGCACCACATCGCCCCGCGCCTGCAGCTGCGCGACCGCATCGCCCAGCACCAGCACCGGCCCGCCCATCGGGCGAGCGGCGTCGGCGGCGAACAGATCGGCCGCACGCAGCTGGCCCAGCGTCGCGTAGCTTTCCAGGGTGACGCCCATTGCACCGATGCGTCCCGCATCCAGCTGCAGGCTGCCACGCAGATTGCTGAAGGTACCGTTGAGGTCGAGATTCTGTCCCGCCCTGGAGGCATTGAGGCTGGAGAACGTCGCCCGCAGATTCGGATTCAGTGCGCCACCGATACGCAGTTGCAGGTCGCCGCCGCCGGTCAGGTGCAGCTGGCCATCGCTGACCCGGCCGGTCGATCCCACCGCCGCGATGATCGCACCCGAGCGCGGTGCGATCGTCGAGTCCAGCGCGTCACCTATCGCATCGCGCACGCCGGCGTCACGCCCGGCCTCCAGCGTCAGGTTGCCGCCGCCCAATGTGCCGAAACCGGTGAAGCCGACCATCCGCGGAGAGGCGCCAGCAGCAGCGGACACGTTGGTGTAGGCGCCAAAGTTCACCCACCAGCTGGTCGGCACCGGCTCCACGCCGGTGGTGCTGCCGGTTCCCTGCCGCCACAGCCAATTGCCGACCGCGGCACTGGAGTACAGCGCCCAGTCGCGCTCGCTGGTGCCCGACTCTGCGCGCGCGGTCCAGACGTCACCGACGATATCGCGCCCGGCTTCGACGCGCAGGTTGCCACCATGATCGGGATACCAGGCCCGGTAGCCGGCCAACGCAGCATCATAGCTGCCCGGCACCAGGTTCGGCCCCAGCAGTGCGGTGTTCCTGGGGGCTGCTGCACGGGGCGAATTGAAGGCAGCGTCGCGGCCCTCGCCCAGCGTGGTGGGAGTGCCCGCCGTGTACACACCGAAGCCGGACTTCATCACGACATCACCGGCAGCGAGCAGTTCCAGGTCACCCTTGCCGGTGCGCAGCACGCTCCAGGCCGGCGTGCCCGCGCGCTTGCCGTAGGTGGTCACTTCGGTCTGCGTGCCACCGCCGGCGCAGTAGGTGGGCGCGGTGCTGCAGAACTCGTCTTCGGTCATGCCAAACATCGCGGCGAAGTCCTTCGCAGGGGTGCCTACGTAGGACTCGTCGCCCCAGTAATCCAGCGAGCCCTGCGCGGCCACCTGGCGGGGGGCCGGGCCGCAGTAGTCGGCCGACATCGCGCAGAACTCGTCTTCGGTGAAGCCGAACATGTCGGCCAACTCCGCGATCGGACGGCCTGCATAGGAGGTGTCGCCGATCCAGTCCAGCGATGCCCGCTCAGTCAACGCACGATCACCCACCCAGATGATTTCGGTCTTGACCGTACCGATCGAGCCCTGGTGGGTGTCGGCCAGCACCACGCTGCCTTCACTGCCCCAGCGCCGGCTGCGTGGGTCGGCTGCCCCGGCATCGGCACCGGCAACCACGGTCAGGTCCCAGGAGGTGGTGCCCTCGGCCAGCATCGGCGCCAGCGCCCAGTTGCGCCCCTGGTTGCCGCCGGCATCGGCCGGCCGCAGATTCACCGGCCCGTTGCCGGGTAACTCCACCTTGGTCAACGATGGGATGTACGCGCCCACCTTGAGCTCGACTTCCCGTGCCAGGCGCAACGCAACCGGCAGCGTCGCGCCGGCGGGCCATTCCTGTGCCGCCATCTGTACGGCACTGCGCAGGCGGAAGCCGGCCCCCAGGCGCGCACCGGCCGCCAACACCAGCGGCTGCTGCAGCACGGTGCCCGCCGCCAGCGTCTGCCCGGAGTCGGTGGTCACCGCCGCACCCAGCACCGTGCCCGCTGGCAGGCGCAGGTTCTGCGAGATCACCATCGGCGCGGGCAGCACGGTACCGACCGGAAGCGTTACCGATTCGACCGGCACGTCATAGTTCAGGCGGGTGCCGGCCTGGAACTCGGTGCCGGGCTGCAGCTTCACTCCGTCCACCGGCACCACCAGGCCGCCGCCAAAGGGGGTTTGCCCCGCGCTGCCATTGCGACCCTCATACAGCTGCCAGCCACCCTCATCCGGCGTGGACGGCGGCGGTGCGAACCCATCGTTGATGCTGCCGTAGACGTTGATGTTGCCTTCGGCCCGCAGCACCAGCGAGGCCGATTCGCCGAAACCACGCCGCGATGGATCGGCGCGGTTGGCTTCGGGCCCGTAGCGGTAGCCGGACAGATCGATGTCGCCGGCAATGGTCAGGTCGCCGTCCGGGTTGGCATCGCTGCGCCGCGCCAGCACCTGCACGCCGGGACGAAGGCGGACATCGCCCAGCGCCCGCGTGCGCTGCTGCAGATCCGCGTTGTCCAGCGCAGCATCGATCCAGGCCACGCTGTGCGGATCGACCACCTGGTCCAGCCACTGCTGGGTGACCAGCTGCGCGCGGTTGCCGCGCACGTCAGCGGTGGCTGCCAGGGGCGCATCGTCGTAGCGGCGAACACCATTGAGCTGGATGTCGGCCGCGCCATCGATGCGCAGGCCGGTGGCCGCGGCAATCGCCGCGTCGTTGCTGCCCAGCCGCGGCACATCGATCTTCAGCGTGCCGCGCGGGGTGCCATCGTTCTGGCCAGGACGTCCACCGACGGTAACATCGCTGCCCGCACGCAGGTCCAGCTGCGCCGCGCTGCCCAGGCCGACGGCACCTTCGGCGCTGCCCAGCGTGATGGTGGCCCGGTTTGGACTGTCGATGATCTTGCCATGGCTGTCCACGCGCAGGCCGGTACCGTGCGCGTCCAGCGTGCCGTCCACCTGCAACTGATCGCGGGCGTACAGGCGGATGCTGCCGACCTGCTCGCCGCTGGCATCGATGCGGCCGGCCACGGTCAGGCTGCCCGCATCGACGCTGATATCGACCCGGCGCGCCTTCACTTCGTCGCCGATCCGCAGATCGCCCTCACCGATCTGGAAGCTGCGACCGCCGACGACGCCGCCGGCGGTCAATCGCTGGTTGAGGCCGGCGAAGTCCTGCAGCTGGCGTGCCCGCACCACCAGTTCGCCACCGTCGTAGGGCACCAGCGTGCCACCGGCATCGTAGCGACCAGTGGCGGCACCCTGCAGAACACCGGCCAGATCGGCTCGGCCGGCCATTGCGGTGACCGTCAGGCGTCCGCCTCGGTTGTTGCGGGCGGAAACATCGATGCGGGAGGCCGCATCGGCGCGGATGTCACCCGTGTCGCTGGACAGCAGGACATCGCCGCCCCAGCTGAACTTGTCCACGTCGTACAGCGAGACCTTGCGTCCGGCCAGATCCAACGCGGCCCGGCTGCCAAGCGTGATGCCCTGGCGTGCGTTCGCCGACAGCCGTCCGGACGCCAGCGCGACCGTGCTGTCCAGCGTGATCCGGTTGGCGTCGATGCTCAGCTCACTGCCCAGTGCATCGCCACCCGCCTTGCCGGTGCCCCCCTGCAGGCGGAAGTCGCCGCCGGTGCGCACGCGCAGCCGCGCGGCGGGATCGGCCGTCAACAGCGGTGTATCGATACCCAGGCTGCCTCCGCTGTACTGCCAGCCCTTGTCGGCCAGATAGTCGCCGCGCTGCTGGAACACGTCCAGCGTGCCCTGCGCGGAGAACGACAGCTGCTCCGAAGCACTCAGGTTCAGCGCACTGAATCCGAGCACCTGCCGGTTCGCAGGTACTTCAGAACTGGGACGGCTGAATGGCGCCCGCCCCAGCTGCAGCTGGCGGGTAAAGATGTCCAGCTGCCCGGCGCCGAGCCGGTCCACCATCGGATCGGCCGGCGGCACCGACGCGTCACTGCCCGGCGCTTGACTCGCCGCCAATGAGCCGTCCCAGACCAGCGTGTCCACCAGGATGCGCGCCCGGTCAGTCGCAGCACCGTAGCCGCGGATGGCCTGCGCACCAAGCACGAGCGTCTGCAGGCCACTGCGGCCGGTGGCACTGTCGCGCGCGTCCAGGTCGACGCTGCCGAACACGTTGACAGAGTCCCGCGCGACCAGGCTCAGCGTGTCCAGCGCCGGCGCGCCGGTGGCATCATTGCCGCGCAGCAGTTGCTGCAGCACGGACTGGTTCATGGTCATGCCACTGGGCAGCGCCCCTGCCGCAGCGGCCAGGGCGATCGCTTCGGCACTGCCGAGGTTCAGCGCCGCCATGCTCAGGCCGAGCTGACGGGTGCCATAGCTGGCCGAGTCGCGCATCTGCAGCGCGCCATCGGTCGCTACCGCGATGCTGCCATCGGAAACCAGCCGGGTCTGGCCGTCGCACGCCGTCTGGCACCCCCCGATGTCGATCGCCACTGGACCGGCCTCCACCCCGGTGGTGCCGGTGATCAGGTTCAGGCGCTGGTTGGACACCGCCAGCAGGCCGCCGGAGACCTGGTAAGGCAGGGTCGCGCTGGCATTCGCGTTGGCGGATGCGAACGACAGTGTATCGAGGGTCGCACCGGCCTCGACCAGCACGCCGCTGCCACCGGAGGCCGCTGCCACCAGCACTTCCGGTGCGTTCAAGGTGACGCCGGAACGGATCGCCACGCTGCGCGCCTGGCCGGTCACCGCCACCTGCGAGGCCTCCTGGTTGAACTGCCCGCCGATCATCATCCGCGCCGGCAGGAAGGCATTGAGCGCGTCGTCGCTGAAGGTGGCACCGCGATCACGCGCCTGCGATTGCGCACCGCCGTCGACGATCTCCAGTGAACCGACCGCCGGGCTGGCCAACGTGGCTGTCAGCGTGCCGCCTCGCCCGTTGTCGGTGGCGGCGCCGAACCGCGCGGTGCCGGCGAAGCGGATGGCAGGCGTGTCTGCACGACCTGCGCCTTCGCCCAACGCAAGGGTCAACCCGAGCGCATCGATGGTCTGCCAGCCACGCGACTCGCCGCGGCGGTCGGCCACCGATTGCGCGAAGCTGTTGTAGGAGGTTTCGTTGTAGCCCGAGTGCCGGCGTACTACTGCGGCGGGGGTCAGCAGGATGTCGGTGAGCAACGGCGAGATTGCCGCGCCCAGCGCCGTGCGCTGCTGCCCGGACACACGCCAGGTGCCGGTACCGGTCGCGATGGGTTGCGCGATGCCCGAGGTGCCGGTGGCGCCCAGCTCAACCCGGAATGCACCGGGCTGCAGCGCATAGCTGGCCGGCATCAGCGTGTAGGTGCCTGCCGCCAGGCCGGGCACGCCCGCCGGCACGGTGATCTGCTGGCCCACGGCCGGTGCGGCGAATCCTTCCTCGCCGCTGGGGGCAAATGTCCCGGCGCGTCCCGGCACGATCGCATACACCGGGTTGCCCGACGCACTGAATTCATAGCGCGGATTGGCGTCGGCCAACGCCGTTCGCAGCACGTCGACAGAGCCACCGCGTCCTGACACAAAGGCGGCACCGGTCAACTCACCACCGCCGGACATGTCCAGCAGGGCCCCCGGCGCCACCTCGATCTCATTCGCCTTCAGGGTCACCCCCATCGAGGAGATGCCGGCCGGCGTCAGCGAACCCAGGCTGCGCGTACCGACCCGCCAGTCGACACCATCGACGGTGCCACCATAGGGCAGCGACAAGCCGGCGCCACTGGTCGAGGTGACGCTGCCTGGCAGCAGTTCCACCCGGCTACCGACGGTTCCGTTCTGGATAAGGCCACCCAACTGCAGCGTGCCCATCGGCGCCTGTACGTTGCCGCTCTGCTGCACCGTGGCGGCCACCAGGCGAAGCGTACCCAGCGCCGATTCCGGCGCCGGCCTCGTGGCCGCACCGGTGCCGTGGATGCGCAGCACGGCATCCGGATCGGCCCAGTAATCAGCGGTCTGCACGGTCTGCGCCGACGCGCCGGCCACCAGCGTGCCGACCGCGCCTGTGGTGGGGTACAGGCGCGCAGCGGTCACGTCCATCGAACCAGCCGTCATCAACGCGCTGGTGTTGCCACTGCTGGCAATGCCATTGGTCAGGCGCACGTCACTGCGGCTTTCCAGCGCCACATGCTTGAAACCCGGCAGCCAGGTGACGTCGCGGATGTCGATCAGCTCGGCCTGCACCGCCAGCGCGTGATCTTCCGGCCCGGACGAAGCGACCGCGGCGGTGCCCTGCAGGTTCTCGCCCGGCATCTGGCGCCAGCGTGCCTGCGCCAGGCGAACGTAGGGCGCACTCAGTCGCAGCCCAGACGATAGCCCGGCATCCACGGCCATGCCCAGGCTCGAAGTGCCCTGGCCGTGGATGCGCAGGCTCTGGGCCAGGCGCAGGTCAACGTCGCCGACCGCGCGGATGTCACCGAACACGGACAGGTTGTCGAAACCGCCGGCTTGCAGCTGCTCGACCGACAACGCGGCGTGGCCATATTCCAATGCGGCCGGCAGTGGCTGCGCCGGTGCGCTGTGCTGGCTGAGGCTGATCGCACGCGCTCGCAGTACCTCGTCGCTGGCGCCACGTGCATGGATGCTCCCGCCAAAGGCCAGGCCAAGCGTGCCGCCGCGTGCGCCGGCACCACCGGCGGCCGCGTCCATCCCGCCCTCCAGGTAGAGCGCGTTGGCCGAACGCAGCACGATCTGCCCGCCGTCGCTGTCCACGCGCACGCGGCCCTGGCCATCGATGTCCAGTTCGGCCGACGCGCCCCGCGCCTGCAGGCGCGCACCGCGTTCGACCACCACGAAGGCTTCCGGTGGTCGGTTGTCGACGAATGCGGTGGTCTCCCAGTCCAGCGCCCCGCCAATCTCGATGCGCCCACCTGCGCGCACCTGCCCGCGCAGGCGGCCGCTGGAATCGGGCAGCGAAATCGCGTCTGCATCGGCATCCAGCAGCGCGCCTTCGGCGAAACGCCAGGTGCGTTCGGTGCGCTGCCCGGCGTACAGCGCGTTCTCCGGGCGCACATCGTCGATCAGGATGCGGCCGCCCTTCGCGCGCAGCGTGCCTTCAACATCGATGTTGCCTGCACCGAGCAGCGAGATCGTCTGCCCTGGATCGACCGCCACCAGTGCATCCTTGCCAACCCGAAGGTCACCGCCCACGCTGTTGCGCTCCGAACGCAGGCTGATGCTCGCACCCGCGCGCTGGCTGACGCGCCCGCTCGACGGATCGGCGCTGTACAGCGGCGCGTCCCACGCTGCCAGTGCGGACGCCCGGTCGGTCGCCATCCGCGCGTCCTGGGTCAGGCGCAGGCCTGGCAGGGTAGCGACCAGCCGCGCGCCATCGGCCACCTCCACACCGTGGTGGCCATTGATGTCGTACTGCGCGAAGCCACTGCCGAACAGGCCGGGGTCCAGTCGCAGCGATGTGCCCGCCAGGTCCGCATCGCCCACCCACACCTGGCCACCGGTCCCCAGCGAGAAGGAACCACCGCCCTGTCCTCGACCACTGAACCGGCTTCCCTCGCCCAGTTGCACCCGGCCACTGCCGTCGGTCGTCACCGTACTGCTGTTCGCCTGCAGGCTGACGCTGCCGCCTTTGCCGATATGGGCCTTGCCGCGCAGGTCCAGCGCAGCACCGGCCTCGACGTCAACCGTTGCCTTGGCGCCCACGGCCACGTCATGACTATTGCCCAGGCTCAGGCGGCCGCCATCCGTCCAGGCACCGCGTGCGTCGCGCGGCATCGCCAGTGACGCATTGCTCCATTCACCGGAGAGATCGATCCGCGTGCCGTCGGCGATGGCGGTGCGGGCGCGGCCATCGTGCAGCAGCGCCGTCGGCCGGCCCTGCACATCCAGCAGGTTGCCCGCCGACAGCTGGCCGCCGGCGATGCCGATGTCGCCTGCCAGTTCCACCTCGCTGCCGGTCAGGTTGAGCTGTCCGCCTGCCTGAAGCCGAAGGCTGCCGTCGATGCGGATGCGATCAGCGGTCGCCAGGTCGATCCGTCCCCACTGCTGGGCACTCAGCTCTGCGATATCCAGCCACACGGTGCCACGCCGCTCTTCGTTGACCGGGGCCAGCAGCGACCACGCGGCCTTCGTCCGAGCCTTGTCATCCAGGCGCACATCCGAGTCGAACACACCGCTGCGGCCCTGGCCGTCGTAGCGCCCCAGGTACAGCTGCGCATTGCGCGCGACCGCCGTCTGCGCCTGCGCATAACCCTCCAGCGCGGTATCCGGCCTGCGGTTCTGCTGCGCGCCCTGGAAGGTAGCCGTCTCAACCTTTCCATCCAGCACCGCGGTCGGTGCGGAGATGATCAGGCGTCCTGCATCGCGGCCGACCGTGTATCCGTTATCGACACGCTGCGCCGCGAATACAATCGGATCACGGAAGGTCTCGGTGATGCCCCAGCGCTCCTGCTTTACTTCATGGCCGCTGTACAGGCCATCGAAGAGCATCTCCGCCGGCGCGTCATCAAGGCGGTAGACCTGGCCATCGACGCCGCGCACCCAGCTCTGCCGGATCACGCCGCTCTGCACATCCAGGCTGCCACCGGCAAGGTTGATGCGTGAGCCGCCATGCGTGATCACTTCCCTGCCGCCCAGCAGGACGGTGCCTCCCTGCGCGGCCCATTCGCCGATCGAGTGCCCCTGATTGTCAAGGTAGCCGCCCACTTCCAGCAGGCCACCCGCCGCGTACCAGCGCTCACCCGCGTAGCCCCCGGTACCGGCCGGAACGTGGACCAGCCTGCGGCGGTCGACCCAGACCTCGCTGCTGGTCAGCTTGCCGCTGTCGCGGTTGTCCAGGGCATCGCGCAGTTCGTTGCCCTGCACCTTGACCTGGACATTGTTGCTTTCCATCGACACCTGTACGCCCACTGCGCCGGAAACATCCACGCGTGCCGCGTCGTCTACGTAGCTGCGGGCTGCCGCGTCGGCGATGATCTGGCCGCCCGTGGCAACCGTCAGCGAATCCGCACTGAAATGGATGTTGCCACCCGAGACGATCTCCACCCGCGACTGGTCCCGGCGATCATTGTGCTGGGACAGATTGTCGAAGGTTGCCGAGCGCGCGCCGGCGCGGATCGCGTCCTGCTCTGCCGACTCCTTGATGAGGCTGTTGCGCTGCGTATCCAGCACCGTGGCCTTGCCATCGTCCTCGACCAGCACCGCCGTGGTGGCTCCATCGGCAAGCGTGACGCTGCTGCCGGCATCACTGGTCGAAGCCAGAAGATGCACGGTGCCGCGCTGCGCCAGCGTGGTGCTGGCCACGGCCACACCGGCCTGCTCGACGTTGCGCCCGGCCAGGGTCACGTCACCCTCGCGGGCGCGTAGCAGACCGGTGTTGCGCACGCTGCCCGCCGTGCTGCCAGCGACAAAGCGCGGCGCGATTTCATTGCCGCGGGTGGTGGAGCTGGTATTGGTCGCCGTACCCACGCCGCGCCGGATCACGAAACTGTCACCGGCAGCGAGCTGCACCTGGCCCTTGCGCGCCTCGATATGGCCAGCATTCTCCACGCTGTGCCCGGCCAGCAGCACGTAGCCACCGCCGCGCGTCGCGCTGGTCGGCTCATGGGTCGCGATGCGGGCACCCTGCTCCACCATCACCTTGCCAAATGCATCGCTGAGCGCGCTGCTGCTGGCGTCGGGGCTGTACAGGCCGTTGTCACGGAACTGCGCATCGCTGATCCGTGCTGCAGCCGCCAGCAGATTGCGTACATTGACCTGGCTGTTGTTGCCGAACACCACCCCGTTGCGGTTGGCCACGAACACCGTGCCATTGGCCTTCAGCTGGCCCAGGATCTGGCTGGGCCGCGCCTGCGGATCATTGACGCGGTTCAGGACTGCCCAGTCAGGGTTCTGCAGGAAGTTCAGCGTGGTGTTGCCGCCGATATTGAAGGTCTCCCAGTTCAGGATCGCCTTGTCCGCGGTCTGCTCGACCGTAACCTGCACCCGCCCGTCGCTGCCCTGCGACTGGATCGCGTCGCGCGCATTGAGCCAGCCGCGGGTCAGCGGGTTCTGGTCGACGCTCAGGCCATCCTTGCCCAGGCCATCCGCAACGATGAAGCCAGCCTCGCGGCGCGCCTGCCGCGCCTGTTCCTGCAGGCGCTGCTGCAGGGCAATCGCCTGCGCCGCCGTACCGAGGTTGTCGATCGACTGCTGCAGCTTCTGCCGTGCTGCATCCTGCTGCTGGGCAGGCAACTGGAACTGGATCGGCACCCCGTTGGGCATCCGGCCACTCTGTGCCGCGCTGCCCTGGGCCGCGCCCCGCTCGGCGAACCAGCCCGGGCTGAACGCCTGCTGCGCCTGGCTGGCCGGGGCCACCATGCTGCCCAGGGCGACCGCGATGGCCCACGCCATCGGATGATTGCGGCGCATCGGCGCGGCCGGATGAACAGCGGACGGGAGCGGGTGCGACATCGGAACCTCATCAACCTGGTGGGCCGCGGCTGCGGCGACGATCGGGGAGACACGCGCAACGCATGCCCTGCCACTGATAGACGGTTCACGTGACACGAAGCCGACAGCGAAACACTGCGGCGGCGGCACCGTCGCGGAAATGGCGACGCCGGCCCAGGGGCCGGCGTCGGGTCAAGCAGGATTCAATCAGTGCTGCGGATTACAGCGGACGACCGATGCCGGCGCAGGTGCTGGGATTGTTCAGGCCGGCAGTGCTGCTGGCCAGCACGAAACGGTTGCGGATCGCATCGCGCCAGGCCTTGGTCAGCGGGATGAAGCCGTGGTCGGTGATCGACTTCTCATACGCGACGGTGTAGGTCGCCGGATAGTGGCGGGCCAGGAAGCCGCGCAGGCTGGTGGCGACGCTCGAATCCTTGTAGCACTGGCCGATCACCAGGTTGGTGTAGCCGGCGATCGGATAGCCGGCCGACGGGTTGCCGAACACCGGCACCCAGTTGGCGGGGTCCTCGGCAGCGGTGCCGGTCGGCGGAGCGACGGTGTCCAGGGTGGCCTGCACACTCACCTGATCCGGCGAGAAGCCCTTGACCTTGGCGACCTTGGTCGCATCGGTCACGCTCGGGATCACGTCCGGGCCAACGTAACCGATACGGCCTTCAGCAGCGTAGACAGCGTTGTACAGCGAGGTGCCACCGGTGGCCGGCGCGGCCACCAGGAACGCCGGCAGGTTGCCGTTGGCATCGCGCTTGTACAGGTCGGCGAAGGTCGACTTGATGGCGAACTTGCCACCCACCAGGTTCGAGGTGCCAGCGTTCTCAGCCGCACAGGCCGCAGTCAGGAAGCGGCTGAACATTTCGCTGGTGCCGCTGCTTTCCGGGCGGTACACCACCTGGATCGGGCCGCTGCGGTTGGCATCGATGGTCGACCAGTCGCTGATCGCACCCGAGAACACGCCGCAGATCTGCGCCACGCTCAGGTCCACCGCCGAACCGGCCTTGTTGAACGGAATGGTGACCGAGGTGGCCACCGACGGCACCTGGATCAGCGCGCCGTAGCGGTTGGCGTTGGTCGGCTGGTTGAAGTTGGTGGTGTAGTTGCTCAGCTCGGTGCTGCTCAGCACCGAATCGCTGCCGGCGAAGTGCACGGTGCCGGTGGTCGAGAACAGCAGCGAGTTGTTTTCCAGGAAGGCCTTCTTGCCGGTGCCCGAACCGGTCACGGCGTAGGTGAAGTTCGCTGGCAGGATGCTGTCGGACGAACCCTTGTAGAGGTCGGCCGGCAGCGAAGCACCGCCGCCGGTAACGGTCTGCGCGGAGGCGGCGCCAACGGTAGCGAGCAGCGCGGTGGCAACCAGCGCGGCCAGGGTCTTGTACTTGTTCATGATCTTCTCCTGAAGGGTTTACTGCGAAGGGAAACGCCAAGGGAGGAACGGTCACTACACGCCTGCTGCCGCCGAGGGCCTCCCAGCCCACTCTGCGGCGACGTGTCCATGCTGGTCCGCGCCGATGACAGGCCGCTTAAGAAACCTGTGGAAGATCGAAAAAAGGTGTGGAGGATTGTGTGGAGAATCGACCCATGCCACATTCCAACGACGCCGCCCGATCGACTGAATTGAATCAACTGAATTGAATCGACTGAATTGAATCGACCCGATGGGATCGACTGGGTAGAGTCGACTGTTAGTCGACTGCTTTTCGCACGCGGAAACGATCTGAATGCACTCGATCTCCGCGCTGGTCGACTAACAGTCGACTCTACCTGTGATGCGCGTTGCGCATCACTGCACCAACTGGTTCATTTCCATGATCGGCATCAGTACCGCCAGCACGATCGTCAGCACCACGCCGCCCATCACCAGGATCATGGCCGGCTCCAGCAAAGCAGTCAGTGCCATCGCGCGACGTTCGATCTCGCGCGAGATGGTCTGCGCGGCGCGATCCAGCAGCGGCGCCAGCGAACCGGTCTTCTCGCCACTTGCCACCAGATGCACCAGGATCGGCGGATACACCTTCTGTACCTTCAACGCAGCACCAAGCGCAGCACCTTCGCGCACGCGCGCGGACACATCGTCGGCACAGCGCGCCAGCAGCGCATTGCCCAGGGTCTGCCGCGCCGCCTCCAGTGCACGCAGCAGCGGCACGCCGGCATCCAGCAGGATCGCCAGCGTCGAGGCGAAGCGCGCACTGTTCACACCCAGCACGAATCGCCCGACCATCGGCACCCGCATGAGCATCGCGTCCCAGCGCAGGCGCAGCTCGGGCCTGCGCAGGGCCAACCGCCAGGCCACCACCAGCGCAGCGATGCCGAGCCCTACCCACACGCCCCAGCTGCGCACGAACGCGCTGGCGCCCAGCATCATCTGCGTGAGCATCGGTAGTGTCTGCCGCGCCTGCACGAACGCGGTCACCACCTGCGGCACCACGTAGCTGAGCAGGAAGATCACGATCGCCACCGATACCAGGCTGATCGCTGCTGGGTAGATGAAGGCGGTCAGTACCTTGGCCTGCAGCGCGTTGCGTTCTTCGATGTAGTCGGCAAGGCGCTCCATCACCCGCGCCAGGTCACCGGAGTCTTCACCTGCGCCCACCAGCGCCCGATAGATCGGCGGGAAATCGCGCGGCCGCGCGGCCAGCGCAACGGTCAGGCGCTGGCCGGCACGCACGTCGGCGCGCACGGCGGTAAGCGCCTGGGCCACGTGCGGGCGTTCGGCCTGCTCGATCACCGCACTCAATGCGCCTTCCAGCGGCAGGCTGGCCGCCAACAGGCTGGCCAGCTGGCGCGTAGCCCAGGCCAACTCGCTGGCGGACAACCGGCGAGCGCCCCAGCCACTGCCGGCACTGCGCGCCGCACTCACCTGCACAGGGGTCAGCCCGCGCCCGCGCAGCAGCTGGCGAGCACCGCGCGGGCTGTCGGCATCCAACTGGCCCTTTTCGATGCGGCCCTGCGCGTTGGCAGCCTGGTAGTCGAACAGTGCCATGCAGGCCTCAATCGTCGCCGGTGACGCGCAGGATCTCTTCCAGCGTGGTTACCCCGCTGTCGACCCAGCGCTGGCCATCCTGCCGCAGGGTCCGCATGCCGGCCCGCCGGGCCGCCTCGCGCAGCGCAGGCTCGCCCTGCCCTTCATGGATCAATGCGCGCACGCGGTCGTCGACCACGAATAGTTCATGGATGCCGGTTCGCCCCCGATAGCCGCTGTTGGCGCAGGCCGCGCAGCCCACCGCGCGCCATACGGTGCGACCCTCGCCGTCCACCTCGGCACGACGGCACTGCGTGCACAGCCGCCGCACCAACCGCTGCGCCAGCACGCCGCGCAGCGACGAGGCCAGCAGGAAGGGCTCCACGCCCATGTCAGCCAGGCGGGTCACCGCCGAGATCGCATCGTTGGTGTGCAGCGAGGCCAGCACGCCATGCCCGGTCAGCGACGACTGCACCGCAATCTGCGCGGTCTCCAGGTCGCGGATCTCACCGATCATGATGGTGTCCGGATCCTGGCGCAGGATCGCACGCAGCGCGGTGCCAAAGCTCATGCCGATGCGCGCGTTGACCTGGATCTGGCCGATGCCGGCGAAGTCGTACTCCACCGGGTCTTCCACAGTGAGGATGTTGCTGGTGCTGCTGTCGAGCTGGCCCAGTGCGGCGTACAGCGACGTGGTCTTGCCGCTGCCGGTCGGCCCGGTGACCAGCACGATGCCGTGCGGCTGACGGATCAACCCGGTGAACGTGGCCAGCGTGTCATCGGCCATGCCGAGGCGCTGCAGCTGCAGGCGACCGGCATCCTTTTCCAACAGGCGCAGCACAGCACGCTCGCCATGACCGGTCGGCACCGTGGAGACACGGATATCCAGCGGCCGCCCGCCCACGCGGATGGCGATGCGCCCGTCCTGCGGCAGGCGCTTCTCGGCAATATCCAGGTGCGCCATGATCTTGATGCGTGATACCAGCGCCGCATGCAGTGCGCGCCGTGGCTTCACCATGTCGCGCAGCGTGCCGTCCACGCGGTAGCGCACCACCGAATGAGTCTCGAACGGTTCGATATGCAGATCGCTGGCGCCATCGCGTGCGGCCTGTGCCAGCAGCGCGTTGATCATGCGGATCACCGGCGCATCGTCCTGAGCATCCAGCAGATCGGTGACCTCCGGCATGTCCTGCATCAGCCGGTCCAGATCGACTTCGCTTTCGGCGGCACCCACTACGGCAGCGGCATCGCCGCCGTCACGGTACTGCTCACTCAACCGCTGTTGCCACGTCGCAGCATCCAGCGCCTGGAACGGCAGCGGGCCATGCCGACGGCGCAGTTCGGCCACGGCCCACGCCGCAGTTTCGGCGGTGCCCAGCAACACGGGCTCGCCACCAACTTCGGACAGCATCACGCCATGGCTGCGCACCCAGGCGTACGGCAGAGCTGTGGCGGCGCTCACGGCCCGATCACCAGTTCCGGCGTGTAGCCCAGCCCGCGCAGCTGCTGCAGCGCAGGGTCCAGCGTCGCCGGATCGCGCGGCAATCTCACGCGCAGGCGTTGCCCGCTCTCGCCGGGCGTCGCTTCGGCATAGGCCTGCAGGCCCAGTGCACGCACCTGCGCCACGCCCTGGCTGGCACGCGCCGGGTCCAGCCCCTGCGCGAACTGCACCAGCTGCGCGTCGCCGTCACCGGACGGGTACAGCGCCGCCAGGCTGCTGCTCTGCAGCGGCTGGCCCTGGTCATCGCGTGCATTGCCCTGGCCGAGTACAGACAGGTCCTGCGGTGGCAGCTGCGGTGCCGACAGCGCCGGCAAGGCCCAGCTCTGTGCCGGCTGCGCGCCCGCCTGCGCGTTGCGCATGTAGTCGTAGCGGTCGCGGGTCAGGCGCTGGCCGGCGGCCGGGTCACGCACCACGTGCGGGCGCAGGAACACCATCAGGTTGGTCTTGGCGCGCTTGCGCGTGTCGCTGCGGAACAAGGCGCCCAGGACCGGGATCTTTCCCAGCCCCGGCACCGCATCACGGCCATGGCTGACGCTGTCTTCCAGCAGGCCACCCAGCACCATGATCTGGCCATCGTCCAGCAGCACGCTGGTATCCAGGGCGCGCTTGTTGGTGATGATGCCGGCCGTGCTGTTCGCGCTCTGCGCGTCGATGCTGCTGACTTCCTGGTAGATGTCCAGCTTCACCGTGCCGCCCTCGGAGATCTGCGGGCGCACCCGCAGCTTCAGGCCGACGTCCTCGCGCACGATGGTCTGGAACGGGTTGTTGCTGCCGCCGCCGCCGTCGGTCACGTAGCGGCCACTGACGAACGGCACGGTCTGGCCGACCATGATGCTGGCCGCTTCGTTGTCCAGCGTCATCAGGTTCGGCGTGGACAGGATGTTGGCACCGCCCTTGCTCTGCAGCGCGTTGGCCAACGCCTTCATGTTGAGGATCTGGCCGACGCCGGGCAGGTTGATGGTGCCGTCGATCACACCGATCTTCAGGCCATCCTTGGGCAGCACGTCCAGGGTGGTGCGTGCGTTGGTGTTCAACCCGCTGCCACCGGTGGTGCCGCCGAAGTGGGTGCCGCCGAAGGTGCGGCCATTGCCCAGCATCCACTGCACGCCCAGTTCGGCCGCATCGGTCTGGTTGACCTCCACGATCAGGCTCTCGACCAGCACCTGCGCACGGCGCTGGTCGAGCTGATCGATCACCCGTCGCAGGTTGCGGTACACCGGCTCCGGCGCCGAGATCAGCAGCGTGTTGGTGGCCACGTCCGCCTGTACTGAGATGCCGTTCTGGCTGAAGCCGGTGCTTCCTGCATCGATCGGGTCACGGCGGCTCGGATCCAGGCGCTGCGATTCCAGCGCATTGCCTCCGGGCTTGGCCTGCTGCGGCTGCGACGGCTGCGCGGGGGTGGAGCGGCTGGCGTCGCCGGGCGGTGGTGTGATGCCTTCGTTGCTGCCCATCGCCGGTGCATCGCTCTGCCCGGCCACCACGCCACGCAGCACACCCGCGAGCTGGTTGGCCTGGGCATTGCGCAGGTAGACCACATGCAGGCTGCCGGATTCATCCTGGGCACGTTCCAGCTTCTCCACCAGCTGCCTAGCCAGGCGGGTGCGCCCGGGACTGCTCGACCGCAGCAGCACGCTGTTGCTGCGCGGGTCGGCCATCACCACCACCTTCTGGGTGGGCTCGGCGCCCTGCGCATCCAGCAGCGGCGCGACCATCGCCGCGACGTCAACGGCAATGCCCTGCTGCAGCTTCACCACATCGGTGTCCATGCCGGCCGGTGTATCCACGCTGGCGATCACCCGCGCGATGCGCTCCAGGTTGTCGGCATAGTCGGTGATCACCAGCGTGTTGTTGCCCGGATTGGCAGTGATCGGATTGTCCGGGCTGATCATCGGCCGCAGCACCGCCACCAGCGCGGCCGCGTTCTCGTAGCGCAGCGCGAAGGTGCGCGTGGCAACCTCGCCCCCCGCACCGCCGCTGCCAACGCGGCCACCGAGCAGCTTGGCATCGGCCTGCGGCACCACCCGGCTGACGCCGCCGTTCTCGACCACGGCGAAGCCGCGCATGCGCAGTGCGCCCAGCAGCAACTGGTAGGCCTGGGTACGGCTGACCGGGCCATCGGAAACCACTGTCATCTTGCCGGTCACCCGTGGATCGACCAGGAACTGGCGCCCGGTGAAGCGCGCTGCCATGCGCAGTACGCCACCGATATCGGTGTCGACCAGGTTCAACTGCACCGGCTCATCACGGGCGTCCTGCGCCAGTACCAGCGCCGGTGCGTGGGCCATGCACACGATCAGGGCCAGTGCGGTACTGCAGGCAAAGCTACGCATCGCCCTCATGGATGGGCACCCGCGGTGGCCACCATCACGATGTTTCCGGAAATCCGTGCCGCCGGCATGTTCGCATCCCCTGTGCGTGTCAGTTGCAGCTGCTGCAGTTCGATGGCCGGATCGGCCAGCACGGGCAGCAGCCAGTTCCACAGCGCGTCGGCGGGCACTGCCTGCACCTGCAGGTGCCAACGCCCGTCGCGCGCTTCGATATGCAGGCCGGCGGCAAGGCCGGCGGTCTTGATGCCATCGCGCAGCCCGGCCAGTGTCGGGTGCTGGCTCTGCGCCAGCTGCTGGCGCTCACGGGCGCGCAGCAGCGGTGCCAGTGCGCGGGACTGCGCCTGCAGCCGCGGCAGCTCGGCCTGCCAATACGTGCGCTGCTTCAGCAGTGGCTCCAGCCACAACGACCACAGGCCCGCCACCAGCAGCGCCACCACCATCACCCACAGCATCAGCCGGTCGCGCGGTGGCAGGCGTTGCCAGCGGTGCTGCAGGCCCACCAGCCCCTCGCCCAGCCATAGGGTGCGGGTCGTCACTGCCCAGCTCCGCTCACTCGCAGGTGTCCACCGGCTTGGCGCGCCAGCTGCAGGCCCTGTGCCTGAACTGCTTGCTGCCAGTGCTCAAGCCGCTGCGGATCGTCGGCCAATGCCTGGGCATCGGCATCCAGCTCCATGTCCAGCTGCCCGGGTTGGTAATGCAGGCTGCGCACTTGCCCGGCCAGCTCCGGAACAGCCTGCAGCGTGCTGGCAACCTGACGCTGCAGCGCCGGCAACGGCGGCGCCGGCAGCGGCACCGCAAGTGCTCGCCTTGCCTGCAACACCGGGTCCACCACATCGGTGATCTCCGGGAAGCGCGCGCTGAACTGGCGCGCCATGTCCCGTTGCAGGGCCTCGCCCTCGATCCGCCAACGCGAGACCTGCAGCTGCAGGCCGAGTGCAGCCAGCAGCACTGCTGCCAATGCCAGGCCGATCGCCAGTCGCGGTGCTTGCCGGCCTGCGCCGGGCAGCGGCAATGACCAGCCTGGCAAGGGGCCAGAGGTCTGCCGTTCATGCGTGACGGCGGTGGCCGGCAGGCTGTCCGGCCACGTCGGCGGCACACTATCGATCCACTGCACGGCCAGCACGCCGGCCTGTTGCAGGCGCACGGCCAGCGCCTGCATCACCGCACAGGCATCACGTCCGCCATACCATTGAACGAAACCCCGATCGCGCCCGCGGCGTACCAGCAGGTGCTCGCCGCTGACCTGCAGCGTGGCATGGCTTTCCTGCCAGGGCAGCAGCAGTGGCGTCGGATACAGCGCCTGCAGCTGCAGCGCACACGAGGCCAGCATCTGCTGCACCTGCGCGATGGCCTGCTGGCCAAGCCAGGCCACCGGAACCGTGCCGTCTGCCGCCTGCGCGCCGTGGGCCAGCGCCACCTCCTGCAGGTCATCCAGCAGCATCGCCTCCACCTCACCCTGCAGCGCCGACTGCAGGCGGCGCCCGGACAATGGCGGCAGCTGCAGTTCCAGCAGGATCAGGTCGTTCGGATCGAGGCAGGCATGCACCGCGGCCTGCGGATGCCGCAGGCCCAGCGCCGCCAGCGTGTCGCGACCGTGAGCAAGTACATCGCCCTTGTGCAGTTGCGCCCAGTCCACCGCGCTGTCGGCGCGCAGGCGCTCCAGCGCCGGCAGGCGCACGCGAAGCTGCACGTTCATGCGCCGATCCTCGTCCACACCCGTTGCACACGCACCCCATCGTCGCGGTATTCACGCCACAACAGCGCGCGAAAATCGACCGCACTGCCGTCAGCCTGCACCTGGCCGACGGCCAGGAACCATTCGCTATGGATACCCAGGGGAAGCACGGCCATCTGTTCGTTGCTCAGTTGGAGTCGGTTGGCGATGTCGCCGCGATTGAGCAGCCAATGGCCAGCATCGCGCTCACCGAGCAGCGCCTGCAGCCGTGCCGGCTCGACCACGGGCGTCACCGCCTGCAGAACGCGCAGGTCGCTGGTGTTGGCGTTGACCAGGGTCTGCGCCGGCAACACCACGGTGCGCCGCGCCAGCGCCTGCAACGCCACCGGATCGGCACCAGGTAGCGCTTGTTCGATCAGTGATTCGCGCGGCAGCGGCGCCTGCGCCTGCATGTCGCCATCGCGCAGGCGCGCCTGGATGTGGTCGGCGGCGGATGCGCAGGCGCCCTGGCCCAGCCCCTGCCCGGCACACAACGCGATGAACGCGCGCCGCGCCTCGGGGTCCGGCCTGCCATGCGCAAGAAGGTTGCGCAGGTTGAACATCGACTGCGCATCGACCAGCTGCAGCTGCACCGGCAACGGCGCCTGCAGCTCCAATGGGCGCGCCCAGCGCCCGCTGCGCACCGTGGTCAGCTGTTCCTTTACATCCTCACGCAGCTGTTGCGCCGCACGCTCCAGCGTTGCGTCCACCGCCATGCGTACCTGTGCGCGCAGCTGATCGCCACGCAGCGCACGCAGCTGGGCCGACTGCCGGGTCAGCAGTGCCGTGGCAATCACCGCCACCAGTGCCACCACCAGCAAGGCGACGATCACCGCCATGCCACGTTGGCGGACACTCGAAACAGAACGCATCCGGGCTGACATCGGCCTGCCTCACAGCTGCCAGGAACCGATGTCCGCATTCCCGGCGTCGCCACCGGGCTTGCTGTCCGCGCCCAGCGAGAACACATCGACGTCGCCATGGGTTCCGGGAATCTGGTACTGGTACGGATGGCCCCATGGATCATTGGGCAGGCGATCCAGATAGGGCGTGACCGGCATCGCGCCACCGCCCTGCGGTGGCTTCACCAGCGCCTGCAGCCCCTGCTCGGCACTGGGATAGCGCCCGTTGTCCAGCTTGAACAGTTTCAACGCCTGCATCAATGCAGCGATGTCCTGGCGCGCCGCCACTACGCGCGCCTGGTCGGGGCGGTCCATCAACCGCGGCACGATCAATGCGGCGAGGATGCCGATGATCACCACCACCACCATGATCTCGATCAGGCTGAAACCCTGCTGCCGAGCCCTGCGACCACGAACCTGCCTTGCCATTGTTCCGCCCTCGTCATCCTGGAAGAGACCGCTGCGCCATGGTCAGCGGTGCATGTGTCAGTACGATAAACATCCGCTGGAGATCCGCTGCGCGTGTACCTGTGCAGGCGCAATACGTGCAGCCGGGGCACATGCGGACTCGAACAGGTGCTGCGGCACGCTGGCCAGCGCATCGTCGATGCAGCCGCGCAGCAACGGGTGCGCGCAGGCCTGCAGCAGGCGCACGCACTGCATCGGCGACCATGCCGTTCCATGATCGAAGCCGATGAACAACCGATAGGCCTGGTGATAGCGCAGGTCGTCGTACACGCGCTGGGCACTGTTAAGATCGCGCACGACCACCAGCAGAGCCGCGCGCTGCAGCAGCCGCGCATCGCCTGCATCAAGCGGTAGCGGGCTCATCGCCGCCTCGGGCCAGGGCCGCAGCTGCAGGTCGAGGGCTTTTCGCAGCGCCGCCAGTGGGTGCGCACTACCATCCAGTGCCGCCCAGCGCGCCGCATCCGCCCAGGCGTCGCTGGACAGCACCCAGACCCACGAGCGCCCATAGCGCTGCACGTTCAATGGTGCATGCCGTGCCTGCTCCAGTGACTGGCTCAGGTGACGATCCAGCTCCAGCATGCTGATCCTGCGACTGTCTGCCATCGGCGCCGCCCGTGCTCCACGACGCGTGGTGCGTCGTACTCTGGAGAAGACGTCAGCAAGGCAGGTGAAGCGACAGCGCGCATGCAGCTCTGTGCACTGCGTGGCGCTTCATCGACAACGTCATCGCAGCGTCATCTGCCTGCAGGCTTCGCGTTCCAGCCGCGGCGCTTCGCCTCCACAACGGCGTGCCAGTATCGCCACGTCGCTGCGCGCGGCGAATGCTGCCAGCGCATTGGACATGTCCACGTCATCGAACCATGACGCCATCGCAACGCGCAGCGCCGGCAGCTGCCAGCCGTCCATCACACCATGGGTGCCTGCTACGAACCAATGCCAGAGGCGATGGTGAAGCACCTGGTCGTGCAGCTGTGCGAGATCCTCAACGCGATGCACGTCCATCAACAGCAGTGCGCGTGCAACCGCCGCGGGCGGCAACGCACCGGCTTCAGGCAGCGGAAGCGACTGCTGCTGCAGGCGCAGCAGCATCGCCAGCGGGTGCGACTGCGGATCAAAGTCCAGCAGCACCGCCTGTTGCTGCCACTGTGCATCGGACACCACGCACACCCAAGGTGAGCCATAGCGATGCACCATCAATGGCCGTCGCTGCGTGGTTTCCAGCAGCGCCGACAGATTGCGACGCAGATCCAGCACACCGATGGTCTCGTTGCGCATCCTTGGCCTCTCCTCGCTTGCAACAGCCCTGCGCGGCGCGCACGGCCAGCGTCTTCATCTATCCAAGGACGGCAATGCCACCCGGAAAGCGACGCAGATCCAGCGACATCGTCAGTCGCAGCTGCTCCAGTGCCGCGTCCGGATCATCAATACGGAAGCGACCGCTGACCGGCGCGCGCGCCAACGCCGATTCTCCCAGCAGCACCTTGCCGCGGCGGTAGCGGTTGATCTCGTCCACCACTTCACGCAGCGGTGCGCGGCGGAACACCAGCATGCCTTCGGTCCAGGCGCTCACCTCAGAAGCCACGGCCTCGGCCACCACGCCACTGAGGCGCTCGTCATAGTGGGTCTGCTGGCCGGCCTGCAACTGCAGCCGGCCCTGCGGATGCTCGATGCGGGCGCTGCCCTGCAGGCAGGTCACCCGTACCTGGCCGTGGGTGTTGCGCACGTCCAGGCGCACTGCGCCTTCATCGGCAATCACGCAACCCGGGCCCGCGAACAACGCCAGGCGCAGGCCGGCCAGGGTCTCGATCGCGGCCTGGCCCTGCACCAGCTCGAAGCCTTCGCCCTGCTTGTCGGCGCGGCGGCGCAGGCTGCTCTGCGTATCCAGTTCGATCTTCAGCTGTGGCAAGGGCGCGATCTGCAGACGTTCACCGGTGCCGGTGTGGAAATCGGCCGTCATCGCCGTCACCGAGGGCCACAATCCCAGCGGCGGGCGGATTGCCGCCACCACCACCAGGCTGGCCGGGGCGGCAATCGCCGCGCCCAGGAAGGCGCGCCGGCTCCAGCGCTGGGCCGGCGTCGGCGCCACCGGTTGGCGCGCGGCCGCGGGCAGCTGCTCGCCGGCCAGCCGTACCTGCTCCCATTGCCGGCGCGCACGGCCGAACGCCTCACGATGACGCGGATCCGACTCGCACCACGCACGGAACCTGCGCCCGTCGGCGGCGGTCGCCTCGCCCGAGGTCAGCCGCACCACCCACGCGTGCGCCTGACGCTCGACGGCATCCAGCGGGCGTTGCGGGCGATCGTCAGGATCCATGGGGGCTCATGCCGGACCCGCACGCTGCGGGGTTCTGCTCGGCGTCAAAGTGTAGACGGATGCCGCCGTTCAGAACCGCACCTGGCGCCCCTGCCCGCTGCGCTCGGCCAGGTAGTCCTGGGCCGCCTTCAGCTCACGCTGCACCAGCCGCAGCGACACACCGAGGTGGTCGGCCACGTCGCGCTGCTGCAGGCCATCGACGCGGATCGCCAGCAGGATGCGGCGACGGCGCTCGGGCATGCGCTGCAGCAGGCCGACCATGTCTTCCAGCGCGAAGTCCAGTTCGGCCGCCTGCGCCGGACCGGGTGCAGGGTCGGCCATGTCCATCAGCATATCCACCTCCTCCAGGCTCAGCAGGCGGTGGTCAGCACGTTGGCGGTCGATCACGGTATTCATTGCCATGCGCAGCAGGTAGGCCACGGGGTTCTGCACGGCATCCAGACGGTCACGCCGCGCGCTCAGGCGCATCCACGTGTCCTGCAGCGCGTCGCCGGCCAGCTCCTCCGAGCCCAGCTTGCGCACCAGCCGGCGCTTCAGCTCATCGTAGGCACCCAGAAGGTGGTCCATCAGGTCAATTGCCCCAGCCGTACCGTTGCTCATGTTCGAATCCTTGAAGTCATGGAAGGGGCGCGCGCCGGCCACAGTCGTGGTCGGTGCCGGAAGGACGGATCTGCAGCGTCACCGGCTGCGGCAGCGCAGCGGCATCGGGCGCCAGCACCAGGCCCTGCAGCGCCTGCAGCAGGCGCGCATCGCGGCGGGCGCTGCCACTGCCTGACAGCAGCTCGGGCTCGCTCACCTGGCCCGCGCCGTCGATGCGGAAGCGCAGCGTCGCGGCATAGCGGCCGGGCGCGATCTCCGGGTCGTCACAGAACGCCGCACGCAGCCGCTGCTGCAGGCCGCCGTAGCGACGCCGACGTTCGGCCTCGGGAAGTTCGGCGCCAACACTCGATTCGGCGGCCGAGGGCGTGCCCCGGCGCAGCACCACGCGCTGCTCGCCGATCACCTCGGCCTCGATACCGGAGTCCTGCAGCAGCACCTGCAACGCAGGCAGCGGTGCCAGGCTGCCGCGCAGCGCATGGCTGCTGCGGCCGGCGGCCAGGTCACCCGGGTACATCACTGACCACCCACTGATGACGCTGAAGCGCTCGACCGCCTGTTCCAGCGGCTGCGCAGGGATGTCGTAGGCATGAACAGCGTCCTGCGCGGCAGCGGCAAAGGACAGCAGCAGCCATGTGGCGATGGCCACCTTCCAAGTTCTGACCGCATGGTGTCCATTCAGCCCCCTGACGTAGAACACATGACCCTCGGCAGCGACAGCAGCTGCAGTGGACGCGCGCCACCACCGGAACCCCGGCCCGCGCGCGACCCGCAAGCGGGCTCAAACCGTACCGGCGCCACATGTCATTGCGATGACCGCTGCCTACAGCCGACGCGAAGCCAGTCACCCATCAGGAATCAATGAATTGAACAGACCACCTCATCCACGCCTGGGGTCAGAGCCCGTTGCGCAGCAACGGGATCCGACCCCGTGCCGACCCAGACGTGTCGACCAAGGTCGACACCCACCAGGAGCAGCTCATGCCGTTCCGGCAGATCGTGGAAATCTGTCGAAGGCGGGGTGGGTCCGGTTGCGGGGGCGTGAGCCGCATGGATGCGGCGACCGAGCTTACATGGACGTACTTGCAGCGTCCCCCGCAACCGGACCCACCCCGCCATCCCTCAGCAGGCCCGCTGTTGCTGTTGCTGTTGCTCCAGAGGTTGCCGGCCAGCGGCCGGCACTACCCGCGGGTGCCGGGTGCAACCCGGCCGCAAACCCCATCCCTCAAAGCGGCAGCTGGGTCGTCTGCTTGATCCGCTGCATTGGAATCTCGGTCTTGGTGTTCTGCACCCCCGCAATCCGGTTCAGGTGCTGCATCTGGAACTGCCGGTAGGCATCCAGGTCGGCCACCGCCACCCGCAGCAGGAAATCGCAGTCACCGGCCATCAGATGGCATTCAAGCACTTCCGGGAACGACTTGATGCTGTTGATGAAATGATTGGTGGTGTCCTCGTCCTGCCCGCGCAGCCACACCCGCACGAACACCGTGAAGCCACGGCCCACCTTGGCCTCGTTCAACAAGGCCACATAGCGGTCGATGTAGCCGCCCTCCTCCAGCAGACGCACCCGGCGCAGGCAGGCCGACGGGGACAGCCCGACCAGGCGTGCCAGCTCGAGGTTCTGCAGGCGGCCGTCGCGCTGCAGGGCGTCGAGGATGCGCCGATCGAGGTTGTCCAGCTGGTACTGCATGGAATTTCACCCCTTTCACTTCTGGCCGCATGAAATATCAATCATCCGGAATCAAGTGGCATCAACGCAACCCGATTTCGCGATTGGACCGCTAGCATGGGCCACCCCCACCTTGTTGTGCCGTTCGATGGACGCCCGTACCACCCTCCCCCTGCCTGACACCTGCGATACCGCGCCGCGTGCCGAATTCCTGCGCGGCCTGCGCGCCGCCGTGCCGGTGATGATCGGCTTCATTCCGTTCGCCCTGGTGCTCGGTGCGCAGGCGGCCCAGAAGGGCCTGAGCGCACTGGAAGTGCCGCTGATGACCGGCCTCAACTTCGCTGGCGGCTCGGAGTTCGCCGCCGTCGAACTGTGGACCTCGCCACCGCACATTGCACTGATCGTGGCCATCACCGCGCTGGTCAACAGCCGTCACCTGCTGATGGGCGCCAGCCTGGCCCCGCTGCTCCAGCACCTGCCGCGCCGCCGGGTGCTGCCGGCCCTGTTCTTCATGTGCGACGAAAGCTGGGCGATGGGCGTGGCCGATGCGCGCCGACGCGCGCTTGGCTTCAGCCTGGCCTACTACCTGGGCGTATCGGCAGGCCTGTACACGGTCTGGGTGGCCTGCACCGCGCTGGGCGCGATCGTTGGCCCGATGCTGGGCGACATCCACGCCTATGGTTTCGACATGGCCTTCCCCGCCGTGTTCCTGGTGCTGCTGCGCGGCATGTGGCAGGGCATGAAGGCCGCGCGGCCGTGGCTGGTCAGCCTGGTCGTTGCCGCTGCTACCTACCTGCTGGTGCCAGGTGCGTGGTACGTGGCCAGCGGCGCACTGGCCGGCCTGGCCGCAGCCTGGCTGCTGGCGGAGGACGCAGCATGATCTTCGATGGCCTGATCCACTGGACCTCGGTACTGGCCATCGTGCTGATGGCCGCCGCCACCTACCTGACCCGCATCGTCGGCTTCCTCGCGCTGCGCAACCGCACACTGAGCAAACGCGCAGTGACGGTGATGGAAGCCGCGCCGGGCTGCGTGCTGATCTCGGTGATCGCCCCGGACTTCGTGGCCGACAAGCCGGCCGACCTGGCCGCACTGGCCATCACCCTGCTGGCCGCCACGCGGCTGTCGATGCTGCCGACCGTGCTGATCGGCGTGGTCTCGGCGGGTGTGTTGCGCTATCTGATGGGGTAGCTACCGGTACGCCGGGCAATGCCCGGCGGTCCGTAGTGGCGCAGCAGTGCAATCACGCGCTGCTGCTTGCCGCCAGCAGGCACAGGCTGCGCGGCGGCAGCGTCCAGGCGCCTTCCTCATCCGGCTCCAACGGCGTTTCGTCGGTCTGCAGGAGTACGCGCCGGAACGACAGGGCGTCGTCTGACACACAGAACCGCTGCGGCTGCTCCCCGGCGTTCAACAGCAGGGCCAGGCTGACATGCCGCCCGGGCTCGCGCAGGCCACTGTCCGGACTGCGACCGTCCAGCACGATCGCCAGCGCACGCAGCCCTGCGTCATGCCAGTCCGCTTCCTCCATGCCGCGACCATCGGGATGCCGCCAGTCGATATCGCGCAGGCCCAGCGCCTCATCGTACTCGCCGCGCAGGAACCGGTTCCGGCGCAGCAGGCCGTAGCGCCGGCGCAGTGACAGCGCCCGCCGCACGAACGCCACCTGCGCCTGTGCAGCCGGCAATGCTGCGCGCTCCCAGTCGATCCAGCTCAGTGGATTGTCTTGGCAGTAGGCGTTGTTGTTGCCCTGCTGCGAATGGCCGAACTCATCGCCCGCCAGCAGCATCGGCGTCCCCTGCGCCAGCAGCAGCGTGGCCAGCAGATTGCGCATCTGCCGCGCACGCAACGAAAGGATCGCCGCATCATCGGTGTCTCCCTCCACGCCGTGGTTGCTGGAGAGGTTGTGCGAGTGGCCGTCACGGTTGTCCTCGCCGTTGGCCTCGTTGTGGCGATCGTTGTAGCTGACCAGATCGTGCAGGGTGAATCCATCATGCGCCGTCACCAGATTGATGCTGGCCGACGGTCGCCTGCCGTGGTGTTCGAACAGGTCGGCCGAGCCAGTGAAGCGCGTGGCAAACTCCGCCAGCTGCCCGCCATCGCCACGCCACAGCGCGCGCACCGTGTCGCGGAAGCGGTCGTTCCACTCGGCCCAGCCCGGCGGAAACTGGCCCAGCTGGTAGCCGCCCGGGCCGATGTCCCATGGCTCGGCAATCAGCTTCACCTGGCTCAGGATCGGGTCCTGGCGTACCGCATCGAGGAAGCTGCCCGAGGCGTCGAAGCCATGCCGTTCGCGGCCGAGGATGGTTGCCAGGTCGAAGCGGAACCCATCCACCCGCATCTCGGTCACCCAGTAGCGCAGGGAGTCCATGACCATGCGCAGCGCACCGGCATTGGTCAGATCGAACGTGTTGCCGGTACCGGTATCGTTGATGTAATAGCGGCGATCATCGGCCAAACGGTAGTAGCTGGCGTTGTCGATGCCCTTGAACGACAGCGTAGGGCCCAGCTCGTTGCCTTCGGCCGTGTGGTTGTAGACCACGTCCAGGATGACCTCGATGCCCGCGTTGTGCAGGCGCGCGACCATCTGCTTGAACTCGGCCACGGTGCCCAGCGACAGATAGCGTGCCTGCGGCGCGAAGAAGCCGATGGTGTTGTATCCCCAGTAGTTGCGCAGCCCGCGCTCGAGCAGCTGCTGGTCATCCACGTAGGCATGCACCGGCAGCAGCTCGATGGCGGTCACCCCCAGATGGCTGAGGTGGTCGACCACCGCATCGTGCCGCAACGCGGAGAAGGTACCGCGCTCGGCCTGTGGGACGTCGGGATGCTGCATGGTCAGTCCGCGCACGTGGGCTTCGTAGATCACGGTCCGGTCCCAGGGCGTGGCAGGTGCACGCTCTGCGCCCCAGCTGAAAGCCGGATCGATCACGGCACAGCGTGGCATGTAACCGGCGCTGTCGCGGCGGTCGAAACTGAGATCGCCATCGCGGTGACCCAGGGTGTAGCCGAACAGGTGTGGGGCCCACTTCAGTTCGCCGACGATCTGCTTGGCATAGGGATCCAGCAGCAGCTTGTTGGGATTGAAGCGATGGCCCTCTTCCGGCGCATACGGGCCGTGCACCCGGTAGCCGTAACGTTGCCCGGGCCGCACGTCCGGCAGGTAGCCGTGCCAGATCTCGTTGGTGTACTCGGGCAGCGCGATACGCTCGACTTCACGGTTGCGCGCGTCGAACAGGCAGAGTTCCACCCGGGTAGCGTGCCGCGAGTACAGCGCGAAGTTCACACCCAAGCCGTCCCAGGTCGCCCCCAGCGGGAACGGCCGGCCTTCGCGCACCCGCGAGGTCTGCGTCCACTTACGGCTGGCCATCGGTTCCCTCCTCGTCGCGCGCAGCGGCAATCTCGGCTTCCACCAGGCGCTCGGCCATGTGCCAATGCCGCTGCTGCTGGTCGTCCGGCCGCCCTTCCGCTTCCCATATCTGGTGGGCCAATGCCTCAATCCGCTGCCGTCGTTCCCTGCTGTCCATTCCTGTCCGTCTCCTCGTTGATCCATACCGCCAACGGGCTGCCAGCCAGAAGCCGTGCCGCGTCCCCGGTTGCCTTGAAATGTTCGATGCGCCCGTCCAGCAGGTTGCGCATGGGGCCTGTCGCCAGCCCGTGCAGCATCAGGCCAGTGCCGACGTTGTGTGCTGCGTGCAGGCTGGGCCCGGGCACGGCGGTGGGCGAACCACGCCGCACGATCACCAGCAGCACCTGCGCCTGATGCCTGCGCGCGAATGCCAGCCAGGGCGAACGCGCCGGTGCGGACAGCGCCTGCAGTTGGCCGTGCAGGAACAGCTGCGGGTGCCTGCGGCGGCACTCCAGCAAGCGCCTGAGCAGAAATGCCTTGATGCCACCGTCCCGCCAGTCCTCCAGCAGGGCGGGCCAACCGCGCGTATCGCGCAGCCACGCCTGCCGCACTGGATAGTCCACGGCACGCCGGTTGTCCGGGTCCACCAGGCTCAGGTCCCAGCCTTCTCCGCCCTGGTAGAGGTCGGGCACGCCGGGCAGGCAGTGCTGCAGGCACAGTTGTGCCAGGCCGTTGCAGGCGCCGGCCGGCGCAATGCGCGCCACGAACGTCGCCAGCGCCTCCCGCACCGGCTGCAATGGCGCTCCATCCAGCAGTGCGTGCAGCCACTGCGCGGCGGCCTCCTCCACCGCCACGTTGGGATCGGACCAGCTGCTGACCCGTTTGCCCTCGCGCAACGCCTTGGTCAGCCATTGCACCATCCTCGATGCGAAGTCGGCGCCCGGGTTACCGTGCATCGGCCACGCGGCCACGAGCGCCTGCCACAGCGCATAGGCCTCGGCACCCGGCAACGGCATCGGCGCGCCCGCGCGGGTCGACATCCGGCTCCAGCGCCGCACGGCGTCCCGCCACTCGACCGTGCAGGTGCTGAGAACCGCCAGCCGCGCCCGGCTGTCGGCCCCGCGCTTGTGATCGTGGGTCGCCAGCGCAAGCAATGCCCGCGGATGGCGCTGCAGGCGTCCCACTGCGTGTTCCAGCAGCTCGCGTCCCTCCATGCCCAGCCGCTGCGGATCACTTCCGACTTCGTTGCGCGACAGCAGCCTGAAGTAACGATAGAAGCCTGTGTCCTCCACCGACTTGGCATTCAACGGCGCGGCCAATTGCCCGAATCTCACCCGCAGCGCGCGCTCGGCCTCCGCCTCGCCGGGAAGTGCCCGCAGCAGCAGATCCAGTGCCGCGTGTGCCGTACCGTCCAGTGCCTCGCGTGCTGCCGCGGCAGCGTCCACCAGGGCCTTCCGTTCACCTGCATCCTGCAGCGAATAGGGGCGGTAGGTACGGTAGTGCCGCAGCAGCGCGGCCAATGCACGGGCAAGCGCAGCGGCTCCGATATCGGCTTCGGCCAGCCGGGGCTGCAGGACCCGCTGCGCGCTGCGCAGCAGTCGCTGGAAGTCGGTGTGAAGCGACGTGCGCAGCAGCATGCTGCGGGCATCCTGCTGCAAGTCGTCAAAGCTGCGCGCGTCGCCAATCGCCGCTTGCCAGGTGCGGGAGAGCGCGGGTGCAGCAGCCGGATCATGCAGCCAGGCGCCAACCTGGTCCATGAAGTCATAGCCCGTCGTGCCGTCGCAGGCCCAGCCATCGGGCAGCTGTTCGTCCTCCGCCAGTATCTTCTCCACATGCACGCTCACTGCCTGTGGGTCGCGACCGCCTGCCGCGCAGGCCTCGTCGAGCGACGCACGCAGGTGTTGCAGGTACGGCCCGGGTGACGACAGGCCATCCACATGGTCAATGCGCAGGCCGTCAACCCACCCCGCACGCACCAGCCGCAACGGCAGCGCATGCACCGCCGCGAACACATCGTCGCGCTCCACCCGCAGTGCGGCCAGTTCGTTGATGTCGAAGAAGCGCCGGTAGTTCACCTGATCGCCCGCCGTGCGCCACCAAGCCAGCCGGTAGTGCTGCCGCCGCAGCAGCGTGTGCAACCGTTCGACGCTGCGGTTGCAGCGTTCCGCCCATGCCGGCCACTGCGCGGGTACCAGCGGATGGCTGCGCGGAGACAACGGCAATGCCAGCCCGTGATGACGCAGCGTCGGCCGCTCATCGTCCACTGCTACGCGCAACACGCCATCGCGCACGGCGTCGTGCAGTGGCCGGTCCAGCACTGGCAGCCAGAGCCGGCCCTCGCAACCCGGCGCCTCCCAGTCAATGTCGAACCATCCTGCATGGGGACTTCTGCACCCGTGCAGCAGCACATCGTTCCACCAGGGCGTCTGCGGGGATGCCGCAAGATGGTTGGGTACGATGTCCAGGATCAGGCCCATGCCATGCGCACGCGCCGCTGTCGCCAGCCGCTGGAAGGCTTCTTCGCCGCCCAGTTCCGGATTGATGCGGGCCGGGTCGATGCCATCGTAGCCATGCATGGACCCTGGCATCGCAGCGCTGATCGGCGACAGGTAAAGGTGGCTGACGCCCAGCGCGGCGTAGTACGGCAGCTGCGCCGCAGCGGCCTCGAAGTTGAAGCCTGCATGCAGCTGCAGGCGTGCGGTGGCACGCAACCGGGTCATCGTCCCGCCTTGCGCCGCGTGGCGCTGAACCGGGCAATGCGCGCATCGGCCGCGTCCGGATCCCACGCAAGCGGCAAGCGTCGGCGCCAGTTCGGGTGACCATTGACGGTACCCGGCAGGTTCACCTGCGCGCGGCTGCCCAGCGCATCTTCCAGCGGGAGCAGCGCCAGCCGTGAAGGTGCGTGCGCCACCAGTGACAGCGCACGCGCTTCCAGCGTCGCGCCCTCGCCCCGGGCGACTGCGGACAGCGCCTGTACCTCGCTGGCACGCGCGTGCAGCGCCGCGGGAAGCTCGGTCAGCTCACCCAGGCGTGCACGCCAGCGCAGGTCGCGCCCACGCAGCCAGCCGGCCAGCGGCGGCAGATCATGGGTGGAGGGCATGGCCACCGCATCGCGGCGCCACCGTGGCGCCGGCAGGAAGCGCTCACCGTTGCGGGCGAACGGCAGCACCTCCAGCCCCAGCACGCCACGGGCTGCCAGTCGCTGGCGGATACCCGGAGGAACCACGCCCAGGTCTTCGCCAATCAGCACGCAGCGATGGCGCCACGATTCCAGCACCAGCAGGTTGATCAGATCATCGAACGGATAGCGCAGATACACCCCCTGCCCGGCGCCCGCGCCACGCGGCAGCACCCACAGCCGCTGCAGGCCCAGAATGTGGTCGATGCGCAATCCACCGCGACCCGCCATCACGGCGCGCAACACGCGGATGAACGGTTCAAACCCTTCGCGCTGCAACGCAGAGGGTGACCAGCTGGTGATACCCCAGGCCTGGCCCAGCGGATTGAACGCATCCGGCGGCGCGCCCAGCTCGAGGCCCTGCAGCAGGCGGTCGCCGCCGGTCCGGGCCTCGACGCCCTGCGGTGCACAACCCACTGCCAGATCCGCGATCAGTCCGATCGACGCGCCGTCGTTGCGCAGTCCCGCCTGCACCTGCGCCCAGCCTTGCCACGCCAACCACTGCGCAAACGCATGGTCGTCGGCGCTTCCAGTGAATCGGTCGGCGGCGTGCTGGCAATACTGCAGCAGGGGTTCCCGCTGCGCATCGCACCACGTCTGCATCTGTTCGTACTGTGCCGGCGCCTGCTGCCGCAGCCATTGGCGCCCTTGGCGCAGCCAGCGCCACTTCACTGCCGCCGAGTGCGGCCAGTCGATGCGGCGTGCTGCGGTAGCCGCTTCAACGGCCATCGCCAGTGCTTCGTCCTCGCGCAACACGCTGCCGGCGGCCTCCGGCAAAACCTGCGGCAGCGACACCTGCAGCGGATCGAGCCAGCGCCGGTCGCTGGGCGAGTAAGGACTGTAGCCCGTGCCCGGTGCCAGGCCGGCGTGCAGCGGACTCAACGCCAGTGCATCGCCGCAGTGACGGTGCAGCAGCTCGCGCCACCGCGCACAGCCGGCGCTGTCACCGATGCCGGCATCACCGGGCGCGCGCAGGCTGTAGACCTGCGCCGACAGACCCCAACCGCGCAGCAGGCCCTGCGGCCACCAGGCACGCTGCGGTGCCACCGCAACCGCCTGTTGCCGGTCGCCCCGGCGCCACTGCCAATAGCCTGGCTGATCCGGAACCCGCCAGCGCCCTTGCGCATCCGCACGTGCAGGCAACGCTGTGCCCTGCTCGTCCACCCAGCACGCCGCGCCAGTTGCCTCAGGCATGGCCAGGAGCTGACCACAGCAGGCAGTGAGCAACGGGTGGGCCACCGGCACACCGTCGCACGCGAACTCCGACAGCACGGCGCGCAGCACGTCGGGCGCAACCTCGCGCTCTGCTCCGGCCACGTCGGTCCAGCGGACCAGCAGGCCCGCACGGCGGGCCGCCTCCCGGACCGCCGCATCCGTATTCATGCGGCGATCCAGCGCGCAAGCGCACCGCCGCCTGCCGGCAGCATCGCGGCCGCGTCCGGCCCAACGACGCACTCGCCGGCCGGCACCGCATGCGCCACCGGCACAGGGCCCACGTTGATCGCGATCCACCATTGGCCCGAGGGCAACTGCCAGCCCGCCTGCACCGCGCCTTGGCCCAGCACGCGCGCGCCCAGCGACCGCGCCTGCAGCAGGCCCGGCTGCAGATAGCGCCTGCGCAGGCCGAGGAACTCACCCGTGCAGCGCAGCCAGTGCTGCGACCAGGGATCATCGCCGGGCGGCGGCGTGTACGACGCCTGCAGGGTCGCCGCATCGTTCGGGTCCGGAATACGCGCGCGCGCGGCGGCGTCGGCAAAGGCACTGAAACCGGAGAACTCACGGCGACGCCCTTCACGCACCGCCTCGTCCAGCGGTGGCGCGTAGTCGGTGAAGAACAGGAATGGCGATTGCACCTGCCACGGTTCGCCCATGAACAGCAGCGGGATCATCGGCGTCAGCAGGGTCAGGGCCAGCGCCGCGCGCAGCCGGGCAGGATCGATCAGCATCGACAGGCGCTCGCCGAAGGCGCGGTTTCCCACCTGGTCGTGGTTCTGCGCGAATACCACAAAACGCGCAGGCGACAGGTCGACGCTGGGCTCGCCACGGGGATGGCCGCGCAGGTCCGGTTCGCCCTGCCAGGCGAATCCCTCGGCCAGGCAGCGCGCCAGGAGTGCTTCGGCGCGCCCGGCATAGGCCGCGTAATAGCCTTCCTGCTCGCCGGTCAGCATCACATGCAGCGCGTTGTGGAAGTCGTCGTTCCACTGCCCCTGATAGGCGCCGCGCAGCCAACGCGCCTGGTTGCGTTCGTTCTCCAGCACCAGGTGCGCCTGCGGCACCGCAGCGCGTACCTCATCGGCCAGCTGCTGCAGGAACCGGTCATCGTCAATGGCGTGCACAGCATCCAGGCGCAGTCCGTCGACTCCATAGTCGCGCAGCCACATCAGCGCATTGTCGATGAAGAACCGCCGCACCCAGGGCTGGCGGAAGTCGATGGCCTCGCCCCACGGCGTGCTGCGATCGTCACGGAAGAACCCGCGCGCGTAGTTGCGCAGGTGGTTGCCCTGCGGTCCGAAGTGGTTGTAGACCACATCCAGCAGCACCGACAGCCCTGCATCGTGCGCCGCCTCGATGAAGGTCCTCAGCGCTGCCGGCCCGCCGTAGGCATGGGCCGGCGCATACGGGAACACGCCGTCGTAGCCCCAGTTGCGCTGCCCGGGAAACTGCGCGACCGGCATCAGTTCGATGGCGGTAACGCCCAGCGCCGCCAGCAGCGGCAGCTGCGCAGCCAGCGCAGCGAAGCCGCCGCCCGCTTCGATATGCACTTCATAGATCACCAGGTCCTGCCAGGCATGCCCGTGCCAGGCAGGCCGCGCTGCCTCCGTATCCAGCACCACGGCGCTGTCGCCGTCGACGCCGTCCGGTTGCCAGCGCGAGGCCGGGTCGGGCACGTCCTGGCCGGACGGCAGGCGGAACCGGTAGCGGTCACCATGCGACGCCTGTGTCCGCAGCCAGTGGCAGCCGTCCGGGTCGCGGTGCATCGGCCGCGGCACGCCCTGCAGGCACAGCGCCACGGTGCCTGCGTCCGGTGCCCACACGCGGAACTCGACACCTTCACCGGCCACCGGCCATGCGCCCAGGCGCGGCGCCACTGCGGTCATGCATCAACCTGCAGGTACAGCGTGGACAGCGGCGGCAGTGTGAGCCGCAGCGACTGCGCGTGACCATGCATCGGCCTCGGCTCGGTATGCACTGCGCCGAGGTTTCCCGCGTTGCCGCCACCGTAGTAACCGCTGTCGGTGTTGAGCCGTTCGGTCCAACACCCCGGTTGCGGCACGCCGACCCGGTAGCCGTCGCGACGTACCGGAGTGAAGTTGCTCACCACCAGAAGGGTGCGGCCGCTACCGGCCGGATCCCGGCGGATGAAGGCGTAGACGCTGTTGCGGCTGTCGTCGGCCACGCTCCAGTCGAAACCGCGTTCGTCGCGTTCGTCGCGGTGCAGCGCAGGTTCGGAGCGCAGCACGGCATTGAGGTCGCCCACCAGGCGCGACAGGCCCTGGCCCTCGTTGCTGGCCGCCCGTGCCCAGTCCAGTGCCGCATCGTGCGACCACTCCTGTCCCTGGCCGAACTCGCCGCCCATGAACAGCAGTTTGCTGCCCGGGTGCGCCCACATGAAACCGTAGTACGCGCGGAGCTGGGCCAGCCGCTGCGCCGGGTCGCCCACCATCTTGGCCAGCAGCGCTCCCTTGCCGTGCACCACCTCGTCATGCGAAAGCGGAAGCACGAACCGTTCGGAGAAGGCGTAGACCAGGCCGAAGCTGATCTCACTATGGTGATGCTGGCGATGAACCGGATCGCGCCCCAGGTACTGCAGGGTGTCGTGCATCCAGCCCATGTTCCATTTGTGGGTGAAACCAAGCCCGCCCTGCTCCACCGGCGCGGTCACCCCTGGCCATGCGGTGGATTCCTCGGCGATCACCAGCACGTCCGGGAAGCGCTCCCTCAGCGTCTGGTTCATCCGCCGTAGAAAAGCGACCGCCTGCAGGTTCTCGCGCCCGCCCTGCTCGTTGGGTATCCACTGGCCCTCGGCACGGCTGTAATCCCGGTACAGCATCGACGCCACGGCATCCACGCGCAGACCATCGATGTGGAACCGCTCCACCCACTCCAATGCACTGCCGATCAGGTAGGCGGCCACTTCGTTGCGGCCATAGTTGTAGATCAGCGTGTCCCAGTCGGCGTGCACCCCTTCGCGCGGGTCGGCATGCTCGTACAGCGCGGTGCCATCGAACCCGGCCAGGCCATGCGCATCGTTCGGGAAGTGCGCGCTCACCCAGTCCACGATCACCCCTACGCCGGCCTGATGACAGCGGTCCACGAAGCGTGCGAAGGCCTGTGGCGTGCCATGGCGCGCCGTTGGCGCGTAGATCCCCAGTGGCTGATAGCCCCAGGAACCGCCAAAGGGATGCTCGCTGACCGGCAGCAGCTCGATGTGGGTGAAACCAAGCCCTGCCACGTACGGAATCAACCGGTCGGCCAAGGCATCCCAGTCCAGCGGCGAACCATCGTCGCTGCGCTGCCAGGAGCCCGCATGCACTTCGTAGATGGACAGCGGCGTGCAGGTTCCGGCCTGCCGCCGCGCCGCCAACCATGCGTCATCGTGCCACTGCATCGGCGCTGCCGAAGGCACCCGCGAGGCGGTGGCCGGTGGCAGCTCGGCCCAGCGCGCCATCGGATCGAACTTGTCGGGCATCACCCGGCCGTCGGCGCCGACGATGCGGAATTTGTAGCGGGCACCGGCCTGCACGCCAGGCAGGAACAGCTCCCACACGCCAGCGGTGTGGCGCAGCCGCATCGGATGGCGCCGGCCATCCCACCCGTTGAAATCGCCGACCACGGCAACCCTTCGTGCGTTGGGGGCCCACACCGCGAAGCGCACGCCGTCGATACCCTGTACCTGCATCGCTACTGCGCCCAACTGGCGCGCTGCATCAGCGTCACCGGCATGGAAATGCTGCAGCAGCGCCTCATCCAGCAGCGGACCGAAGGAATAGGCATCGTGCACCTGCTCCACACCCTGCTCGAAATGCAGGGCGAGCAGCGGCACGGGCGCTTCACCTGCTGCACCTTCGAACAGGCCGGGCAAGGGACCCGGTTGCAGATCCCAGCGCCGCTCCGGGCCCGCAATCACCTCCACGCGACGCGCGTGGGGCACCAGAACGCGCAGCTGGCGCTGGCCATCGGGCTGTTGGTGCGGCCCGAGCCAGGCAAACGCATCGGCCGGCCGTGCATGAACCAGGTCGTCCAGGGCCGGAGCCACCACGCCCTCCTCCCGTCCGGCAGTCGCCATGGGCTCGTCCTCGAGGGCGACCGGCTGCAGGCTGTCGTGACTCATGCGGCCACCTGGCAGGTCTGCTGGTACAGGGCCAGATATGCGCGCCCCGCCGCATCCCAACCGCCCGGCCGCAGCATGGCCGCGCGGCGCATGGCCTGCAGCAGGCCGGGCAGGCGGAAGGTGCGCATCGCCCGTTCCACGCAGCGGCGCAGGCCATCGGCATTGGCGCCGTGGAACAGGAATCCGGTCACGCCATCCTCGACGGTATCCACCAGCCCGCCGGTCGCGTGCGCGATGGGCAGGCAGCCGAAGCGCTGCGCGTACATCTGGCTCAACCCACAGGGTTCGAAACGCGAAGGCATCAGCAGGAAATCGGCGCCAGCAAACATCTGGCGGGCCAGCGCCTCTTCGAAGCCGATGAATGCGCCCACCCGTCCGGGGTAGCGCCGGGCCAGCGCCTGCACCTGCGCTTCCACCTGCGGCTCGCCGCCACCGATGATGACCAGCTGGCCGCCGGCCGCCACGATCTGCGGCGCCACGTCGCATGTGATGTCCAGACCTTTCTGGTGCACCAGGCGGGAGACCACCGCGAACAGCGGGCCGGCCGAGGGCGCCAGGCCGAATGCACTGCGCACCGCGTGCGCATTGGTGGCGCGCCCGGTCCACTCACCAATGCCGAAGTGGGCCTTGAGATGGATGTCACGACGGGGGTCCCAGCTGGCGTCAATGCCGTTGACGATACCGCTCAGGTGGCCGCCGGCGGCGCGCCGGGCCAACAGATCATGCAGTCCGCAACCATCGTCCGGGGCGGTGATCTGTTGCGCGTAGCGCAGGCTGACCGTGTTCAGGCGCGTGGCATTGGTGATGCCACCCTGCAGGAACGACATCTGCCCGTGGAAGTGCAGTTCATCCAGGTGTTCGACCGGTACGCCTAGCACAGGTGCAAGCGCATACGGAAACAGCCCCTGGTAAGCCAGGTTGTGGATGGTCAGCAGGGTCGGCACGGTGGTCCGGTCCCAACGCACGTAGGCTGCCGCCATGGCCACAGGCCAATCATTCAGGTGCAGCAGCTGCGGCGACCAGTCCAGCCCGGCACGCCCGGCCGCAATCTCCGCCGCCGCGTGTGAGAGCGTGGCGAAGCGAACCGCGTTGTCCTTCCACTCCTGGCCCTGCCCATCGACGTATGGCGAACCTTCGCGCTCGTACAGCTCTGGCGAGAGCAGCACGTAGATCGGAAGGCCGTCTGCCTGCACTGCCATGCCGATCCCGCACGCAGGCAGGCCCGCCCTCGCGCTGACCTGTCCCACCCGCTGCAGCTGTGGCAGGCGCTGCAGTACCTCCGGGTAGCCGGGCAGCAGCACGCGCGAATCACAGGCGCCGCGTACCGCACGCGGCAGGGCTGCGGCCACGTCGCCCAGGCCCCCGGCCTTGATGAAGTCGGCCATCTCGGTCGCGACGAACAACACACGCTGTACCAGCTCCGGCAGCTGCAGTGGCTGCGAGTGGCCACGCCGGGTGCCGATCGGCACGAGCGAACCGGGAGAGGTCGCAACAGATGAAGCGGACTGGACAGCGCGGGCCATGGGAGGGTCTCTCGGGTATTTCAGGCAGACGGACGCCAGCGGCGCCCGGACGGGCGCTGATGGTGGGAAGGAAGTCGACGCAGGACGTGGGGGACGTCAGCGAGAGGCTCAGGACGACAATAGCCCTGCATGCGATCAATCAACCGTGAAGCCATGGCGATTTCTTTGTGACAACACGTCATGAGCTCAGTACACATGACATGCGCCCGCCTCCTGCACGTCTCTCCTGCGATGGGGCCGAGCCCACGCCCGGCTGCAATCCCGCGTGCCGCCTGAGCCGAGCTGGATTGGTCTTTAAGAGACTCACCCTGCGACACCCGGTCGCAGGCCTTCGCGCTACGCGCTTGACCAATGTCAAACCGCCCGCCGCCGCGCGGGCGTATTCCTATGCAGGACCCGAACACGCCGGCGCGGCCGGCATCCACAAGGACCCTGCGATGAGCTACACCCCCGACAACGCCCAGCTGCTGAACGCCATGCAGAACGTCATGGTGATCTCCACCACCGACCTGCAGGGCAACATCACCTACGCCAATGACCTGTTCTGCACGCTCACCGGCTTCGCCCGCGAAGAGCTGATCGGCCAGCCGCACAGCATCGTGCGCCACCCGGACGTGCCCAAGGCCGTATACAAGGACATGTGGGACACCATCAAGGCCGGCAAGACCTGGACCGGCATCGTGCCCAACCTCGGCAAGGGCGGCGTGCTCTACGTGGTCGACACCACCGTGCAGCCGCTGTTCGACGCAGACGGCAACATCACCTCCTACATCAGCATCCGCCGCGTGGTGAACGACCTGATGCAGAACTACGACCTGGTCGAGTTCAGCAAGGAAAAGTTCGACGACTTCTACGAGGCCGCGTGAACGCTCTCCCGACCAGTACGCCCTTCAGCCGTCTGCTGGTGGGTTTCGCGTCCGAGTCGGGCAACGCCCGCGCCCTGGCCCAGCGCCTGGGCGCGGAACTGCAGCCGCATGGGCCGCAGGTGCTCCCGTTCAACGACATCGACGTAGCCAGTCTCGGCCAAGGCGATGTGCTGCTGGCGATCTCCAGTTCCTTCGGTGACGGTGAGCCGCCAGCCAATGGCGAGCAGTTCTTCGAAACGCTGCGCCAGGTCCCGACGCTGAGCGGCCTGCGCTATGCAGTGTTCGGGCTCGGTGATACCGGCTACCCGAGCTTCTGCGGCTTCACCAAGGCGCTGGATGCCGCGCTGAGCGAGCGCCAGGCGCAGCCGCTGCTGCATCGGGTGGACGCCGACCTGGGCTACGAGCAGTTCTTCCAGCAATGGCAGCCGGTGCTCGGCCAGGTGTTGGATGGCGACCTCAGCGCTGGCCAGCACCTGCACCTGCAGGTCACCGCCTATGGCGAAGACAATGCGTTTGCCGCCCGCATCCTCGAACGCCGCCGCTTGAACAGCAGCGACCCGGCCGCCTGGCACCTGCAACTGGACATTGCCGGCAGTGGCATGGCCTACCGCGCGGGGGACACCCTGCACGTGGTACCCGAGAACGACCCTGCCTTGCTGCAGGCATTGGCTACCTGGTACGGCGACACCGCCGCCGTGGCCGCCCTGCACGACCGCGAGCTGCGCCTGCTGAGCAAGGGCGTGCTGCGCGAACTGGCCAGGCTCGGCGGCAGCGAGGTACTGAAGGGCCTGTTGAAGGTCAGCCAGAAGCGCGAGCTGGAAGCCTACCTGCACGGCCTGGACCTGCTGGACGTGCTGCAGGACCACGCCACGCCGGACAGCGTGCCGCTGGCCCGGCTGCGCGAACTGCTGTCACCGCGGCTGCCGCGTGCCTATTCGATCGCCTCGCACCCGTGCGACGACCAGCTGAGCCTGTGCGTGCGCGAAGTGCGCTACACCCTGCGCGGCCGCGAGCGCTTCGGCACCGCCACCGGCAGCCTGCTGCATGGCGGCGACCACGCCCGTGTGTACTGCCGCTCCAACCCTGGCTTCCACCTGCCCGATACCGGCCAGGCGCCGCTGCTGCTGGTCGGCACCGGCACCGGCATCGCACCGCTGATGGGCCTGATGCAGGAGCTGCAGGCCAACGGCTGCGAACGCGAGGTGCACCTGGTGTTTGGCGAGAAGCACCGCCAGCACGATTACCTGTATCGAGACCAGCTGCAGGACTGGCACGCGCGTGGCGTGCTGGCCGGCCTGCATACCGCGTTCTCGCGCGATGGCGCTGAAAAGATCTATGTGCAGCACGTGCTGCAGCAGCGCGCCAGCGAAGTGCGCGACGTCCTGGCCCGCGGTGGGCATCTTTACCTGTGCGGCAACAAGCGCCATCTGGAAGGCGCGGTGCGCGAGGCCATCGATGCCATTGGTGGCGAGGGGCGCTGGGACGCGCTGCGCGGTGAAGGCCGCACGCACTGTGAGCTGTATTGATCGGTACCACTGGACTGCACGAATCCTGGACCGGTAGAGCCGGCCGCTGGCCGGCTGCTCAGGATACCGAGGTTGCCGGCCAGCGGCCGGCACTACCAGAATATGTAGCCAACCATCGCCCGTGCATCACGGTAGAGCCGGCCGCTGGCCGGCTGCCCAGTATCCCTTGGTTGCCGGCCAGCGGCCGGCACTACCATCAGATGTGACCCACCGTCGCCGGTGCGTCCATCACGGGTCAATTGCCGACAATGCGGCCGTCCACCACGCGCGCCACCTGCTGGCCGAACATGGCCACGTCCTGTGGATCGTGGCTGATCAACAGCAGCGGAATGCCGGTCTTGTCCAGCACGGTCTCCAGCTCCTGGCGCAGATGCTGGCGCAGGTCATGGTCCAGTGCGGAGAACGGCTCATCCAGCAGCAGCGCTTGCGGCTGCGTCACCAGGGCGCGCGCCAATGCAGTGCGCTGGCGCTGGCCACCGGAGACCTGCGACGGCAGCAGATCGCCCACCGTGTCGATGCGGAATGCGTGCAGCCACTGCTCCACCGCATCGAAACGCTGGCCGACCCGCGGATTCAGCCATCCCTTCTGCAGCCCGAACGCCACGTTCTGGCGCACGCTCAGGTGCGGGAACAACGCGTAATCCTGGAACACGTAGCCCAGCCGGCGGCGCTGCGGCGGCAGATCCACAGCGGTGGCCGCGTCGAACAGGGTCTGCCCCTGCAGGCGCACATGGCCCTGGCCCGGCCGCAGCAGCCCGGCCACCGCCTTCAGGGTCAGGCTCTTGCCGGCGCCTGAAGGCCCGAACAGCACCACCTGCCGCTGCGTGCACTGCAGCGATACGTCCAACACGAAATCCTGGCCGGCCGCCTGCAGGCGGCGCTGCACCTGCAGGTCAAGCCACATCGCGCAGCTCCCGGCGACGCCCGCCCACCAGCCGCGCTGCCAGCAACAGGATCACGATGCACACCACCGAAGTCAGGATCACCAGCGCATTGGCCTTGCCATCCTGGCCGGCCTGCACCGCCTCGTAGATGGCGATCGACAGCGTCTGCGTGCGTCCCGGAATGCTGCCGGCCACCATCAATGTCGCGCCAAACTCACCCATCGCGCGTGCGAAGGCCAGCAGCAGGCCGGCAAGAATGCCGCGCCACGCCAGCGGCAGCGTGACGCGGAAGAACACCGCTGCTTCGGACACTCCAAGCGTGCGCGCGGCCTGCTCCAGCTGCCCGTCCACTTCTTCGAACGCCGCGCGTGCCGGCTTGAACACCAGCGGCAGCGAAGCCACCGCCGCGGCGATCACCGCGGCCTGCCAGGTGAACACCAGGTTGATGCCGAACCACGACTGCAGCCACGCGCCGATCGGGCCGTTGCGGCCGATCAGCACCAGCAGGTAATAGCCCAGTACCGTCGGTGGCAGCACCATCGGCAGGGTCAGCAGCGAATCCAGCAGCTCGCGGCCGGGAAAGCGCCTCCGCGCCAGCAGCGCGCCCAGTGCCACGCCCAGCACCAGATTGATCGCGGTGGCCCAGCCGGCCACCTTCAGCGACAACCCCAGTGCGCTCCAGTCCAGATCCATGCGTCAGGGCTTGCCGAACCCGTGCTTGGCCAGGATCGCCTGGCCCTGCGCCGAACGCACGAAGGCGGTGAAGCGCCTGGCTTCGGCCGACTGCGCGCTGGCCCTGGTCACCGCCAGCGGATAGGCAATGCGCCCCGCCACCGGAACCGCGAAGGCGCGGCGCACCCGGTCGGGCATCGCCTGTGCATCGGTGGCATAGACGAAGCCGGCATCCACTTCACCGCGCGCCACGTAATCCAGCGACTGGCGCACGTTCTGCGTCGTGATGATCCTGCCCTGCACCGACGGCCACAGGCCCGCCGCTTCCAGCGCGCCCTTGGCATAGCGGCCGACCGGCACGCTGTCCGGGTTGCCCAGCGCAACGCGCTGCACACCGGCACCAGCCAGGTCCTTCAAGGTGCGCGGCGCGGCCCTGGCCTGCGGCGGTACCACCACCCACAGCGCGTTCACCGCGAACACCTCGCGGGTACCGGCCGCCAGCAGGTCCTGCTGCTGGGCCTGGTCCATCGTGGTTTCATCGGCCGACGCGAACACATCCACCGGTGCGCCACGGCTGATCTGCTGCAGCAGCACGCCGGATGCGGCGAAGTTGAAATCGACCTTGGTTCCCGGGTGCGCCCTCTCATACGCCGCGCCCAGCTCGCGGAAGCTCTCGGTCAGGCTCGAAGCCGCCGACACCGTCAGGTCGGCCGCCCAGGCCGGCACCGTAGCCAGCAGTCCCAGCAACAACAGTCCAGCTCGCTTCATCGTCGGCTCCCGGCCAGGTTCAGTTCGGATCGGATTCGTCGGCCACCGCCAGCGCTGCCAGGCGCTCGGGCTGCAGCAACAGGATCTCGCGCTGCTTCACCGCAATGATCCCATCATCGCTCAGGCGGCGCAGCACGCGGCTGGCGGTTTCCGGCGCCATCCGCAGGTAATTGGCGATCTCGGTACGCGCCATCGTCAGGTTGAAGCGCGTGGCGGAGAAACCGCGCCGCGCGTAGCGCTCGGACATGTCCAGCAGGAACGCGGCCATGCGTTCTTCGGTACGGTGGTTGGCGGCCAGGGTCGCGACCTTGCCGATCTCCGCACTGAGCAGGCTGAACAGCTTGGCCTGCAGCCCCGGCATGCGGGTCGCCAACAGGCTGAGCTTGGGGAACGAGATGCGGCACAGGTGCACGGTGTCCAGCGCCACCGCATTGCAGGGGAAGCGCGAACCGTGGATCGCGTTGAGGCCGATCACTTCGCCCGGCAGGCTGAAGCCCAGCACCTGCTCGTTGCCCTGGCTGTCATCGACGAAGGTCTTGACCATGCCCGCGCGCACCGCAGCAATCGAATCGAACGATTCGCCGGCGCGGAAGATGTAGTCACCTGCATGGAACGGACCGACATGGTCGACCAGCACGTGCAGGTCGCCCAGTGCGGTCTTGTCGTAACCCTGCGACATGCATGCGTCGGAGAACGCGCAGGTGCTGCAGAAGTGCAGTGCGTCGCCATCATCGGCGGCGGCGGGGTTGGGTGTGGCCCGGCCGAGACGGCCCTGCGAAGGCGGAATTGAAGACATCGGGGCAAGACTCAAGCGATGGCGGCCGCCGGCCGGAAGCATGCGGCCATCATACGCCACAGCAGGCGCCCTTCTTCGGCCAGGCGCAGCACGCGCGCATCCCACTGCGCCCAGCCGCGTGCCAGCAGCGGCGACAACGCGGGCAGCTGTTCGGCGAAACATTCCTCGAACGGTTCATCGTTGCGCCACTCGAAGGCAGCCGCATCGAGGGCGTGGTCACAGGCGATGCTCTGCGCCACTTCGGCCACCAACCGCTCGTCCTCGGACAGGATCAGCCCGGCGGAGACTCCCATGTGACCCGCCAGCAGCCGCGCACGCCATTCGCCCAGTTCGTCCTCCAGCCGGTAGAACACCTCGCCGATCTGGCTGCAGGCAGACAGGCCAAGCCCGATGAAATCACTGCGGTCGCGGCGTGGCACGCTGGCAAGATCGCAATGGCGCTGGCCATCGCCCGGACCGTGCGGGTTCGGCAGATCGCCGCGCTGATAGTGATCGCCACCAATCGGTTCGTAACCCGCAGCGCGCAGCAGGCGCCAGGCCTGCAGCCAATGGACGGCCGAGGGGTATTCTGGCAGCGCACACGGCGCCGGCAGCAGGATGCGCTCCGGTGCCTCGGCCAGCACCTCGTGCAGCCGTTCAATGAAGCCAGCGTCCTCGCTGCCGGGTACCCGCAACTGGTAGTAGCGCGCGGTGAAGCCCACCTGTCGCGCCTGTGCCAGCAGGGTCGGCCCCGGTGCATCGGCGCGATCGATCACGTTCAAACGGGTGCAGCCCACCGCACGCAGCTGCGCCGGCGCCAGCGCGCTGCCTGCGTCCAGCCGCACCTCCACCTGGGGCCGCGCCACGGTGCGCAGGTGCTGCGGCACCGCATCCAGCAGCTGGCCGAGCTGCGGCGGCGGCAACGTCTCGGCCAGCCCCAGCTGCAGTACCATCGCCACCACTTCACGGTCCTCGGCCAGCACGTCGGCCTGCAGCCGCAGCGCCAGCAGCAAGGTGTCCAGATAGGCCTGCGGCGGCACACCGCGCCCGCCACGACCGACCTGGAAGCCGAGCGTCAAGCCGCGTGGGATCAGGTGCTCATTGCTGGCGCGCATGGCAGCGCGCCAGCCGCTTTCGCCAAAACCAGTACTGAACTGGTCAGCCGGCGGAAACAGCACGTGCCGCGGTTGCCGCAGCAATGCAGCCTGCAGCGCAGTGTCCTCGCTCTCGTCAACGTGGAAGCTCATGGCAGACATCTTCGGGCGTTCCTCTTCGCGTGGCCCTGATTGAAATCAAGCGTGGCGCATCTGGCGGTTGCTGCCGGCCAGCGTCCGGCACTACCCCTTCACCCACCATTTGGTAGTGCCGGCCGCTGGCCGGCAGCACCCTCCACCCATCGCGCACCGTTCTGGTAGTGCCGGCCGCTGGCCGGCAAACACCTTCACCCACCGCGCACCCGCTCGGCGGCGGCCGCATCGATGGCTTCGGGCAGGTCGGTTTCGCGGTCGATCTGCGGGAAGTGGCGGCGTTCCATACGGCGGATCGCGAAGTGCATCCAGGCCAGTGCAGCGGCCACCAGCACGAACAGCAGCATGAAGCAGCTGCTCCAGATGCCCACCGCATCGTTCAATGCACCGAACACGATCGGCAGGATGAAGCCACCCAGGCCACCGATCATGCCAACCACGCCGCCCACGGCACCCACGTGCTTGGGGTAGTACACCGGGATGTGCTTGTAGACCGCGGCCTTGCCCAGCGACATGAAGAAGCCCAGCACGAACACCAGCACGGTGAACATCACCACGCCGATGGCCAGATGGAAGTGGATCGGGCCATGGATGCCCTTCACCACATACTCGGTATCCGGGTAGGCCAGCAGGAAGGTGCAGATGGCCGACACGCCGAAGGTCCAGTACATCACCCGGCGCGCCCCCATCCGGTCCGACATCCAGCCACCGACCACGCGGAACAGGCTGGCCGGGATCGAATAGCACGCCGCCAGCATGCCGGCGTGGCCCACGTCCATGCCATAGGCGCCCACCAGGTAGTGCGGCAGCCACAGCGCCAGCGCCACGAAGCCACCGAACACGAAGAAGTAGTACAGCGAGAACCGCCACACCTGCAGGTTCTTCAGTGGCGCCATCTGCTCGGCGAACGGCACCGGCTTCACGCCTTCGCGACGGCGCTGCTCCAGCGACGGATCTTCCTTGCTGAAGAGGAAGAACAGCACCGCCGTGACGGCCAGCGCGACGGCCCAGACCTTGGCGACCATGGTCCAGCCGGCCGCCACCATCACCAGCGGCGCCAGCAGCTTGGTCACCGCCGAGCCGATGTTGCCAGCACCGAAGATGCCCAGTGCGGTGCCCTGCTTGCTGGCCGGGAACCACTTCGAGACGTAGGCCACGCCCACCGAGAAGTTGCCGCCGGCGATACCCACGCACAGCGCGGCAATCAGGAACTGGGTGTAGGTCTGGGCATAGGTCAGCATCCAGGTGGCCACTGCGCCACACAGCATCACCAGCACCATCACCTTGCGGCCACCGAACTGGTCGGACCATATGCCGAGGAAGACCCGGCTGACCGAACCGGTCAGCACCGGCGTGGCGATCAACAGGCCGAACTGGGTGTCATTCAAGCCGAGCTGTTGACTGATCTGGATGCCGATGATCGAAAAGATCATCCACACCGCAAAGCACACGGTGAAGGCGAACGTGCTCAGCCACAGCGCACGTTGCTGCTGCCCGGCACTGGCGGGGGCAAGGGCCTGGTTCATGAATTCTCCTCGTTCAAGGGGGTTCAGCCGATATCCGCTTCGGCTTCGATCTCATCCAGCCCGCGCACCGGGTAGCGTTCCTGCAGCTGCAGCAGGTAGGCCTGCACTTCACGCTGGCGTACCTGCAGCTCCAGGTAGTCACGCAGCTGCGGCAGCACCGCCTCGAACGGCTGCGGCTGGCCTTCCTCGCGTGCATCGACGCAGACCACGTGGTAGCCCCAGCGCGATTCCACCGGGAAACCGGCCAGGCCCTCGCGCAGGCGGAACACCTGGCGGTCGAACTCCGGCGTGGTCTGCCCACGCTGCAGCCAGCCCAGGTCGCCGCCCTCGCTGCTGGATGGGCAACGCGAATGGCGCAGGGCGAAATCGGCGAACAGGTGCGGCGACTCTTTCAGCAGCCCGACCAGCCGCTCGCCCTCGGTACGTGCGGCGAAGCGCCCAGCCACGTCGTCGGCCGGCGCGGCCAGCAGGATATGGCGCAGACGCACGCGGTCGGGGGAGCGGAAGCGCTCCGGGTTCTGCTCGAAGTACCGGCGGCAGTCTTCATCACTCGGTACGCGGTCTTTGATCGCATCTTCCAGCAGCTGTTGGATCAGCACTTCCTCGTCGCTTACTCGGTTGCCCTCCGGCGCCTGCAGCCCAAGCCGCTGCGCTTCCAGGCGCAGCAGCTCGCGCACCACCAGTGCACGTGCCGCTTCGGCACGAGACTGCTCCGGGCGCATCGCCCGGTGGTGCTGCATCTCGCGGGCGATGTCGGCCTCGCTGATCGCGGTCTCGTCCACGAACAGCCGGCACGGTGCCGGCTGCCCGAGCGAGCGCGGCCCCTGCGCTGCCGCGTCATGGTGGTGCGAATGCGCCTCGGCGGGAACCGGCGCAGCGGAGTCGATCACGGTGATCGGCAGGAATTTCGGCAGGCTGCCCATGACTTACTCCCGCGGACCGTAGCGCAGCGTGGCCTGGCGGCGGCGCACCACCTGGTACGGCCTCCACAGGTAGCTGATCGGAATGCTCCACACGTGCACCAGGCGCGTGAACGGCGCGATCAGGAACAGGGTCAGGCCCAGGAAGATATGCATCTTGTAGACCCAGCTGACGCCCTCGATGTAGTCGGCGGCACCGGCACGGAAGGTCACGATGTGCTGTGCCCACTCGGCCAGCTGCACCATCACCCCGCCGTCCAGGTGGCCGGACGAGATGCGGATGCTGTACAGGCCCAGGCACAGCTGGGCGAACAGCAACACCAGCACCAGGGTGTCACCGAAGCTGCCGGTGGCCCGCACGCGCGCGTTGAACAGGCGGCGCACCAGCAGGATGCTGATGCCGATGAAGCACAGTGCGCCGAACACACCACCGACCACCATCGCCAGCATCTGCTTCTGCGAGGAGGTGATGAAGTGCTCGTACACCGCGTGCGGGGTCAGCAGGCCGACCAGGTGGCCACCGAGGATGGCCAGGATGCCGATGTGGAAGCAGTTGCTGCCGATCCGCATGCCCTTGTCCGACAGCATCTGGCTGGAGCCGGTGCGCCAGGTATACATGGCCCTGTCATAGCGGGCCCAGCTGCCGATCAGCAGCACCGCCACGGCGATGTACGGGTAGTACTGGAAGGCGAATTGATGCAGGGAGTAACTCATGGCTGGACCTCTCGATGCGAAGGACGGGCCGGCGAACGCACGGGCGGCTTGCAGTCTTCGGCAGGAGCTTCGGCGCCGAAGCGCACCGCCTCCTCCTCCCACAAACGGTCCATGGCCTCGGCGGTATCGTCGCGGACTTCCTCGCTGGCACGCTGGCGCAGCGCCTGCAGATCGGCCTTGCCGTCACCGGCTTCGACCAGGATCTCGAACAGCACCCGGTGCGGCAGCTCCCGCTCGGCGGCACGCGCCGCCAGCATCCCGGCGATATGGCCGATGTGGTGCAGCCACTCGCGGGCCTCGCTGCCTGGGCGATGGGCCAGGAACTCCAGCAGCAGCGGCAGGTAATCCGGCAGCTCGCGTGCATCCAGTTCGAAGCCGTTGCGGCGGTAGGTTTCGACCAGATCGACCATGGCCTGGCCGCGGTCGCGCGACTCGCCATGGATGTGCTCGAACAGCAGCAGGCTCATCGAGCGGCCGCGGTCGAAACTGGCCAGCCACGCCGCCTGCGCATCCAGCGCATCGGTGGCCAGCAGCTGCTGCACGAAGCTGCGCAGCTGCTGGCGGCGGGTGGCGTTCAGCGCCGGGTCGTCACAGGCGGCGAGCAGTTCCTCGCCGTGCTCCCACAGTTCTTCGCGGGGGTAGTCCAGCAACACCCCGACCAGCTTGAGCACGCTCATCACACCACCTCCTTGCGGCGGTGGTTCGGGCCCTTGTCCACCACGAAGGTGGTGGTCTTGCGCTGGCCGAACAGGTCGGCCGGGCTGTCACCATTGCAGCCGTTGCCGAAGGTGAAGCCGCAGCCGCCGCGCTCGCCGAAGGCGTCGTTGGCATACTCGCGGTGGCCGGTCGGAATCACGAAACGGTCCTCGTAGTTGGCGATGGCCAGGTAGCGGTACATCTCCTCCACCTGGGCGATGCTCAGCCCGGTCTGTTCCAGCACCGAGGTGTCTTCCACGCCGTCCACGTTCCTGGCCCGGCGCCAGGCACGCATCGCCATCAGCCGCTCCAGCGCGCGTACCACCGGCGCCTCGTCACCGGCCGTCAGCAGGTTGGCCAGGTAGCGCATCGGAATGCGCAGCGACGCCACGTCCGGCAGTTCCCCGCTCATGCCCACGCGGCCACGCTCGGCGGCAGACTGGATCGGCGACAGCGGCGGCACGTACCAGACCATCGGCAGCGTGCGGTATTCCGGGTGCAGCGGCAGCGCCAGCTTCCAGTCGATCGCCAGCTTGTACACCGGCGACTGCTTGGCAGACTCCAGCCAGCTGTCCGGGATGCCCTCCTTGCGCGCGGCGGCGATCACCGCCGGATCGTTCGGGTCCAGGAAGATATCCAGGTGGGCCTGGTACAGGTCCTTCTCGGCGGCCACCGAAGCGGCCTCGGCGATGCGGTCGGCGTCGTACAGCATCACGCCCAGGTAGCGGATGCGGCCCACGCAGGTTTCCGAGCACACGGTCGGCTCACCCATCTCGATGCGCGGGTAGCAGAAGATGCACTTCTCCGACTTGCCGCTCTTCCAGTTGTAGTAGATCTTCTTGTACGGGCAGGCCGACACGCACATGCGCCAGCCGCGGCACTTGTCCTGGTCGATCAGCACGATGCCATCTTCCTCGCGCTTGTAGATCGCGCCCGAGGGGCACGCCGACACGCACGCCGGGTTCAGGCAGTGCTCGCACAGGCGCGGCAGGTACATCATGAAAGTCTTCTCGAAGGCGCCGTAGATCTCCTTCTGCACCTGGTCGAAGTTGTAGTCGCGCGATCGCTTGCTGAACTCCGAACCGAGGATCTCCTCCCAGTTCGGGCCCCACTCGATCTTCTGCATGCGCTCGCCACTGATCAGCGAACGCGGCCGCGCGGTGGGCTGGTGCTGGCTGTCCTTGGCGGTGTGCAGGTTCTGGTAGTCGAAATCGAACGGCTCGTAGTAGTCGTCGATCTGCGGCAGGTCCGGGTTGGCGAAGATCTTGGCCAGCATGCGCCAGCGGCCACCCGCGCGTGGCACCAGCTTGCCGCTGCCGGTGCGCACCCAGCCACCGTTCCACTTCTCCTGGTTTTCCCATTCCTTCGGGTAGCCGATGCCCGGCTTGGTTTCCACGTTGTTGAACCAGGCGTACTCGACGCCCTCGCGCGAAGTCCAGACGTTCTTGCAGGTGATCGAGCAGGTATGGCAGCCGATGCACTTGTCCAGGTTCAGCACCATCGCGATCTGTGCACGGACCTTCATCACACCACCTCCTTGCTGGCCGATGCCGAAGCACCAGCGGGCTGCTCATCGGTCGCTCCTGCGCGTCCTGCGCCCGCGACACTCGAACTTCCTTGTTCATCGTCCAACCAATCAATCTTGTCCATCTTGCGTACGATCACGAACTCGTCGCGGTTGGTACCGCAGGTGCCGTAGTAGTTGAAGCCATAGGCCAGCTGCGCGTAGCCGCCGATCATGTGGGTCGGCTTGAGCACGATGCGGGTCACCGAGTTGTGGATGCCGCCGCGGGTGCCGGAAATCTCCGAGCCCGGCACGTTGATGATGCGTTCCTGGGCGTGGTACATCATCGCCATGCCCGGCATCACGCGCTGGCTGACCACCGCGCGCGCAGCAATCGCACCGTTGACGTTGAACAGCTCGATCCAGTCGTTGTCGACGATGCCGGCGCTGCGCGCGTCGTCCTCGCTGATCCACACGATCGGGCCACCGCGCGACAGTGTCTGCATGATCAGGTTGTCGCTGTAGGTGCTGTGGATGCCCCACTTCTGGTGCGGGGTGATCCAGTTCAGCACGATCTCCTTGTTGCCGTTCGGGCGCTGGTTCAGCAGCGGCTCCACCGTGCGCGTGTTGACCGGCGGCCGGTAGCTCATGAAGGCCTCGCCAAAGTCGATCATCCACTCGTGGTCCTGGTAGAACTGCTGGCGACCGGTCACCGTGCGCCACGGAATCAGCTCGTGCACGTTGGTATAGCCGGCGTTGTAGCTGACGTTGTCGTCTTCCAGGCCCGACCAGATCGGCGAGGAAATGATCTTGCGCGGCTGTGCCTGGATGTCACGGAAGCGGATCGCCTCGTGCTCCTTGCCCACGGCCAGGTGGGTGTGCTCGCGGCCGGTGAAGGTGCCCAGCGATTCCCAGGCCTTCACCGCCACGTGGCCGTTGGTTTCCGGCGCCAGGTGCAGGATCACTTCGGCCGCGTCGATCGCGGTCGAGATGGCCGGGCGCCCCTGGCTTACGCCTTCTTCGTGCACGGTGTGGTTCAACTTGCCGAGGAACTCGACCTCGTGCTTCGTGTCCCAGCTCATGCCCTTGCCGCCATTGCCCTGCTTGTCCAGCAGTGGGCCGAGCGAGGTGAACTTGCGGTACAGGTTCGGGTAGTCACGCTCAACCACCGTCATCGACGGCATGGTCTGGCCCGGAATGGCCTCGCACTCGCCCTTCTTCCAGTCGGCTACGCCGAACGGCATGCCCAGCTCGTTGGGGGTGTCGTGCAGGGTCGGCACCAGCACCAGGTCCTTCTCCACACCCAGCACGCCCGGCGCCATCTCGCTCACGGTGCGGGCCACCTCCTTGAAGATGTCCCAGTCACTGCGCGATTCCCAGGCCGGGTCCACCGCCTTCGACAGCGGGTGGATGAACGGGTGCATGTCCGAGGTGTTGAGGTCGTCCTTCTCGTACCAGGTTGCCGTCGGCAGCACGATGTCCGAGTACAGCGCGGTGGTGCACATGCGGAAGTCGAGCGTGACCAGCAGGTCCAGCTTGCCTTCCGGCGCCTCGTCGCGCCACTTCACCTCCTGCGGCTTCACTGCGCCCATTTCGCCCAGGTCCTTGCCCTGCAGCCCGTGGCGCGTACCCAGCAGGTGCCGCAGCATGTACTCGTGGCCCTTGCCCGAGGAACCCAGCAGGTTCGAGCGCCAGATGAACATCATGCGCGGGTGGTTCTGGCTGGCGTCCGGGTCGGCGAAGGCGAAGTCCAGCGAGCCGTCCTTGAACTTGCCCAGCGCATAGTCCGCCGGGGCCACGCCGGCCGCTTCGGCCTCGCGTACCAGCTGCAGCGGGTTGCGGTCCAGCTGCGGGGTGCTCGGCAGCCAGCCCATGCGCACCGCGCGCAGGTTCAGGTCGGCCAGGCTGCCGCCGTACTTGCTCGCATCGGCCAGCGGCGACAGCAGCTCGTCCACCTGCAGCTTCTCGTAGCGCCACTGCCCGGTGTTGAAGTAGAAGAACGAAGTGCCGTTCATGTGGCGCGGCGGCTTGCTCCAGTCCAGGCCGAATGCGAGCGGCTGCCAGCCGGCCTGCGGGCGCAGCTTTTCCTGGCCCACGTAATGCGCCCAGCCGCCACCGGTCTGGCCCACGCAGCCGCACATGATCAGCATGTTGATCAGGCCGCGGTAGTTCATGTCGTTGTGGAACCAGTGGTTCATGCCCGCGCCGACGATGATCATCGATCGGCCGTGGGTCTTGTCGGCGGTACGCGCGAACTCGCGGGCGATCTCGATCACCTCGGCGCGCGACACGCCGGTGATGCGTTCCTGCCACGCCGGCGTGCCCGGCACCATGTCATCGAAGCTCGATGCCACGTTGCCGCCGCCAAAGCCACGGTCCACGCCGTACTGGGCCAGCAGCAGGTCGTAGACCGTGGCCACCAGCGTCTCGCCGCCATCGGCCGTGGCCAGTCGGCGCACCGGAATGTTGCGGTCCAGTACTTCTTCGGCCGGTGCAGCGGTCCAGCCATCGCTTTCAATGCCACCGAAGTACGGGAAGCTCACTGCCTCGATGCCGTCGTTGGCCTCGGACAAGCTCAGGCGCAGGCGCGTATCGGCGCCATTGCTGGCCTTCTCTTCGATGTTCCAACGACCCTTCTCGCCCCAGCGGAAACCGATCGAGCCGTTGGGCACCACGATCTGGCCGCTGTTCTCGTCGTAGGCCAGGGTCTTCCAGTCCGGGTTGTTGGCTTCACCCAGCCCGCCCAGCTCACTGGCACGCAGGAAGCGGCCCGCCACCAGGCGGCCATCGTCGCGACGCTCCAGACGCACCAGCATCGGCATGTCCGAGTACTGGCGGCAGTAGTCCTGGAAATACTGCGAGGGCCAATCAACATGGAACTCGCGCAGGATCACATGGCCGAAGGCAAAGGCCAGCGCCGCGTCGGTGCCCTGCTTGGGGTGCAGCCAGTGGTCGGTCAGCTTGGCCAGCTCGGAATAGTCCGGGCAGATCGCCACCGTCTTGGTGCCGTTGTAGCGCGCCTCGGTGAAGAAATGTGCATCGGGCGTACGCGTCTGCGGCACGTTCGAGCCCCAGGCGATGATGTAGCGACTGTTGTACCAGTCGGCCGATTCGGGCACGTCGGTCTGCTCGCCCCAGATCTGCGGCGAGGCCGGCGGCAGGTCGCAGTACCAGTCGTAGAAGGACAGGCAGGCGCCACCCAGCAGCGACAAATATCGCGCACCGGCGGCGTAGGACACCATCGACATCGCCGGAATCGGCGAGAACCCGACCACGCGGTCCGGGCCGTACTGCTTCACCGTATACAGGTTGGAGGCGGCGATGATCTCGTTGGCCTCTTCCCACTGCAGGCGCACGAAGCCACCCATGCCGCGGCGGGTCTTGTACGAACGCGCCTTCTCCTTGTCCTCCACGATGCTGGCCCAGGCATCGACCGGGGCCTTGCTCTTGCGTGCTTCGCGCCACAGGCGCAGCAGCGTGCCGCGGATCAGCGGGTACTTCAGCCGGTTGGCGCTGTACAGGTACCAGGAATAGCTGGCGCCACGCGGGCAGCCACGCGGTTCATGGTTGGGCAGGTCCGGGCGTGTGCGCGGGTAGTCGGTCTGCTGGGTTTCCCAGGTGACCAGGCCGTTCTTGACGTAGATCTTCCAGCTGCAGGAGCCGGTGCAGTTCACGCCGTGGGTGGATCGTACGATCTTGTCGTACTGCCAGCGGGCGCGGTAACTGTTTTCCCAGTCGCGGCCCTCGCTCTTGGCAAAACCATGGCCATCGGCAAAGGTCTGGGGGTCACGCTTGAAGAACTGCAAGCGATCGAGGAAATAACTCATCGGGGATCTCCCTTTGCGGACATCGGCATCGTGGCTGTGTGTGTCATCTGGCTGCGGTGCGTTTTCATGTCGTCAGCAGGGTGTCTCGGCACCGCGCCGGTAGTACCACCACCAGGTCACGGCCAGGCAGGTGACATAGAAAACAACGAATCCGTACAGCGCCATGTCGGGGCTGCCGGTCAACGTAATGGACGAGCCGTAGCTCTTGGGAATGAAGAAACCGCCGTAGGCACCGATCGCACCGGAGAAACCGACCACTGCGGCCGACTCGATGCTGGCCTGGTGTGCGGCCGTGGCCTTGCCCTCGGCGTTGTCGTTGGCCGACCAGCGCTCATGCAGGGTGCGGAAAATCACCGGGATCATGCGGAAGGTGGTGCCGTTGCCGATGCCACTGAGCACGAACAGCGCCATGAAGCTGAGCAGGAAGCCGTAGAAGTTGCCGCCCTGGCCATCGCTGGGCAGGAAGTGCAGCACGCCGAACACTGCCGCGATCATCAGCGCGAACACCCAGAAGGTCAGGCGTGCACCACCCCAGCGGTCGGCCATGCTGCCACCCACCGAGCGCATCAGCGCGCCCAGCAGCGGGCCGATGAAGGCGTAGGCCAGCGGGTTCACGTCCGGGAACTGGCTCTTCACCAGCATCGGGAAGCCGGCCGAGAAACCGATGTAGGAACCGAAGGTGCCGATGTACAGCCAGCACATCAGCCAGTTGTGCTTGCGGCGGAAGATCACCGCCTGCTCGGAGAACGACGAGCGGGCGCTGGTCAGGTCGTTCATGCCGAACCAGGCCGCGATGGCGCACAGCGCGATGGCCGGCACCCAGATGAAACCGGCGTTCTGCAGGAACAGCGGTGCCCCACCCTCCACCGCGGGCTGCGGTGCACCACCCAGCGCACCGAATACGCCCACGGTGATGACCAGCGGAATCACCGCCTGCGCCACCGACACGCCCACATTGCCCAGGCCGGCGTTCAGGCCCAGCGCCAGGCCCTGCTTCTGCTTGGGGTAGAAGAAGGAGATGTTGGACATCGACGACGAGAAGTTCGCGCCGCCGAAACCACACAGGATCGCGATGGCCACGAACACCCAGTACGGCGTGGCCGGGTTCTGCACCGCAAAGCCGAGCCAGAGCGTCGGCGCCAGCAGCGACGCGGTGGACAGCGCGGTCCAGCGGCGGCCGCCGAAGATCGGGATCACGAACGAATAGAAGATGCGCAGGGTCGCGCCGGACAGGCTGGGCAGTGCCACCAGCCAGAACAGCTGGTCGGTGCTGAAGTTGAAGCCGATCTTCGGCAGGCTGATCGACACCGCCGAGAACAGCACCCAGACCGAGAAGGCCAGCAGCAGCGAAGGGATCGAGATGACCAGGTTGCGGGTGGCGACCCGCTTGCCGGTGCGCTCCCAATAGCCGGGATCCTCCGGCGTCCAGTCGCTGATGACGCGACCGGGACTGGCAGTGCTGCGGACAACAGGATCGCTACCGACGGTCATACATGGCTCCAAGGCTGTGGAATGACGTGGGTACTGCGTTTCAAGTTGTAACCCGTCGTCATGCAGCCATTAGGCCGTGCAGCACGGACGACGGGGTTGATCTGGATCAATCAAGGGCCGGTTTCCACCCTGCCCCTGACAAATGTCAAACCGATGAAGCGGTGCTGCGGCGGGTCACCCCGCGCTGGCGCACGCTGTCGCGCACGTCCACATCGAACTGCAGCTGAAGCTGGCTTCCATCTTCCAGGGCAATGTCGAATGGCAGGCCATCGCGGCACGGCAGCCGCGCCGCCAAGGCCTCGACGGCCGAGCGCGGCAGTACCAGGCGGCAGAAGGTGCCTCCGTCGAGCAGTACCGGTTGATCGCCGCCATGCAGCGACACCGCCATGCCCCAGCCTTCGATACCGCCGAAGCGGGTCATGTTCTCGACCGTTTCACCGGCCAGCAGGCGCGCCAGCTCGGCCTCGTCCAGGCGAAGCCGTACCGATTGGTCCTGCAACTGCACTTTCATGACGCAACATCCTCCCATTGTTCGGGGGTATTGCAGTTGACCAGCCCGGCCTCGTCAACCGGCGCCAGCGCCACGGAATTCACGCCAAGACGACGCTGCAGGGCCTGCAGCGAGCGCGGACCGTCCGGGTCGCCCAGCATCGATTCAAGTACGTTGCGACAAGCATCGTCTATATCCACCAGCATGGGCAGGGGATGGCCGGCAAAGATCGTGCATGGACCGCGATGGCCGTCACGCAATTGCTGCAGCAATCGCGGCGGCAGCAGCGGCGTATCCACCGGCACCACCCAGGCCGGGCCATCGGGCATGCGCATCGCCACGCTGTAGAGCCCGCCCAGCGGCCCGCAACGTGCCACGCGGTCCGGCACGCCGCCGAACGCCGGGTAATTTCCGCTGACCCAGACCTCGCGTGCGCCAGCCTGCATCAACAGGCCCCGCATGTGTTCCAGCAAGGTCCGCCCCTGCCACGGCAGCAGCGCCTTGTCGCGGCCCATCCGGGTGGACAGGCCGCCGGCCAGCACGATGCCGTTGACGCTCATCGCCGTAGAGCCACGCCATGCGTGGCTGCGCCGGCCGGGTGCTCGGGAAAGGCCTCATCCACGCATGGCGTGGATCTACTGAACCCCGCGCCGCCCTGAAGGGTGGGGTCAATGCCCGTGGTCGTGCGCATGATCATGGGCATGGGCGGGTTCGCTGTCCGCATGGCACAGGCTGCAACCCTCGCTCCACTCGCTGTCGCCGTCCTCGTAGTGCTCCTGCTTCCAGATCGGGCACTGGTGCTTGACCACCTCGATCAACTGCCGGCACGCGCGGAACGCTTCGTCGCGGTGCGGGCTGCCCGCGGCCACCACCACCGCCACATCGCCGATGCCCAACCGGCCCTTGGCGTGGGCCACATACAGCTTCAGCTTCGGACCGAACGCCGCCTCGACCTCGGCGGCCAGGCGCTTGAACTCGTTCAGCACCAGCGGCTCGAACAGGTCGTAGGTGATCCCGGTCACCAGCCGGCCGATGTTGACGTCGCGCACCTTGCCGATGAACACGTCGATGCCGCCGAAGCCCGGATCAGAGACCGCAGCAATGCCCTCGGCTGGATCGATCGCCGCCTGCGCGCGGTCCACCACCTTCGCGATGATCTTCTCGCTCATCGCTCAGCCCCCGCTCACTGGTGGCAGGATCGCCACGCGGCCATCGTCGGGCAGCGCCTCGTGGTCGCGCAGCACGCGTTGCTGGTCGGCGAACGCCGAGTAGTCCAGCAGGCCGGCACGGAAACCCGGCCAACGCAGCGGCAGCAGCTCGCGCAGCGCCTGGCGCAGATCGGCCACGGTGCCACCGGCCACATCCACGGCGATCTCGCGGCTGGCATCCAGATCGGAAAACGCACCGAACAACTGCAGATTCACCTGTTTCATCATGACTCCTGGCTCACCAGCTGCACCGGTTCGTGGTGACCCCAGCCCTGCACGCGCACGTAGGTGCCAGCGCTGGCCAGGTCTCCCTCGGCCTCCAGCACCACCCAGGCGTTGGCCTGCAGCATGGACATCAAACGGAACGACTCCTGCCCGGACAGCACGCGCGCACTCAGGCGTCCCTGTCCGTCCATTTCCACCCGCGCACGCGCGTGGAAGCGCAGGCCCGGCGGCTTGCGCACGTCGGCCTGCAGCGGCAGCTGCAACATGAGCTCCGGCGCCAGCCCCAGCAGGCGGCGCAGTACCGGCTCAACGAAGAAGCGCTGGCCCACCGCAGCCGACACCGGGTTGCCGGGCAGGCCGAAATACAGCGCGCCATTGGGCAGCACCGCAAACAGCAGCGGCTTGCCGGGGCGGATCGCCACCTTGTGGAACACGATGCGCGCACCCCGGCCGCGCAGCGCGTCGGGAATGAAATCGTAGCGGCCGGCCGACACCGCGCCGGTGCTGATCAACAGCTGCGCACCCGCGTCCAGCGCTGCATCCAGTACCGCGTTGAACGCGGCCACGTCGTCGCCCACCGTGCCCTGCCAGACCACCTCGGCACCGGCGGCCTGCAGGCGGCCGACCAGGTACGGCCGGTTGCTGTCACGGATCTGACCGGATTCCAGCGTCTGCGCCGCCTCGGTCACCAGTTCCTTGCCGGTGGCGATCACCGCCGCCTTCGGCCGTGCCACCACCGCCACCTCGCCCACGCCGATGGCATGCAGCAGGGTGCGCGCGTTGATGTCCAGCAACTGCCCGGCCCGCAGCACGCGCTCGCCGTCGCTCACATCCTCGCCGCGCAGGCGCACGTTCTGGCCCGGCTTCACCGATGTCTTCAGGGCGATGCGGGCCGGGCGGCCGTCCTCGCTGGCGAGGATCTCCACATTCTCGACCGGCACCACCGTATCCAGCCCAACCGGCATGCGCGCACCGGTCATGATTTCCCAGGCACCCTCGCCGCCTTCGGCGCCAGCATCGCCGGCCGCCTGCCAACCCTGCACGGCAAATTCGGTACCGGCCTCGAACGCCGTGCCGTTGGCGCGCAGCGCGAAGCCGTCCATCGCCGAATTGTCGAACGGCGGCAGCGACTGCGCGCTGTGGATGTCACGGGCCAGCGTGCGGCCCGCGGCCTCATGCAGCGGCAGATGCTCGGCCGGCAGCGGCTTGGCCGCGTCCAGCAGGTGCTGCAAGGCATCGCTGTAGGCAATCATCAGTGGCCATCCCCCTCGACCATCGCCAGGGCATGGCCCAGTACCGGCGCCAGGATATCCAGGCACTGCGCCGCCGCCTTCGGGCTGCCGGGCAATGCGAACACCAGCATGTTGCCCAGCTGTACCACCTCGGCGCGGCTCAGCCAGGCCATCGGCGTGTGCTGCGCACTCAGGGCCCGCACCATCTGCGCCAGGCCATGCACGGGCCGCGCGTTCAAGGAACGCAGCGCCTCCGGGGTCAGGTCACGCGGGCCCAGCCCGGTACCACCGGTACACAGGCACAGGCGCACGCCCTCGGCAGCCAAGGCCTGCAGGCGGCCCGCCAACGGCTCGATGCCATCGGGCAGCACTTCGGCGGCCACTACGTCGCCACCCAGCTTTCTCAGGCCGGTCACCAGGGTCGGGCCGGACACATCCTCATAAGTGCCTTCGCTGGCGCGATCGCTCAGCGTAATCACCGCGCAGGCCGCACCCTCCAACCCCTTAGGTGCACGTGGGTTGAAACGCACGCGCTCGGCCTCGTCCATGCCATCCGGGTGCAGCCAGACCCCGCGCTTGCCGCCTTCCTTGAACAGCAGGCGGATGCCTTCGATGCGCAGTGCCGGTTCCACTGGCTTGCTCAGGTCGTACAGGGTCAGCAACGCCGCGTTGACACCAGCCAGCGCCTCCATCTCGACGCCGGTGCGTGCCTCGCTGGCGCACTCGCACCACACGCGGATCGCCTGCCGCTCCGGCACCGGTGCGCAGAACACCTGCACCAGTTCCAGCGGCAGCGGATGGCACAGCGGCATCAGCATCGACGCCATCTTGGCGCCCTGCAGGCCGGCAATCTCGGCCATCACCAGCGCATCGCCTTTGGGCAGGCGGCGCTCGACGATCAGCGGATAGGCCACTGGACCGGCATGCAGCTCGCCCACCGCCACCGCACGGCGGCGGCTGATGCGCTTGTTACGGACATCGGCCATGTGGAAGGCCGCATTCAATTCCCCACTCATCGTGTTGCTCATCCTCCGATGGAGGCCAGGTGCGGGGTCAGCCCGGTCTGGCCCTGGTGCAGTCCATGCCCGGCCGCTTTCAGGCCAAGCTGTGTGGTGATGCGTGCCAGCAGCGCGTCGTGGTCCTCATCGCGCTGCAGCAGCGGGCGCAGCGGTACGCCGAACTCGCCGAACAGGCACAGCCGCAAGTCGCCCTTGGCGGTCACCCGCAGGCGGTTGCAGCCCTTGCAGAAGTCACGCGAATACGGGGCAATGATGCCGATGCTGCCGCGATGGTCGGGGTGGCCGAACTCGCGCGCCGGGCCGGCGTCGGCGGCGCGCGGACGCTCGTGCCAGCCAGCGGCCAGCAGCTGCTCGATCACCACGTCGGCGCGCAGGTGGTGGCGCTGGAAATAGGCTTCGTTGTCGCCGGTGCGCATCAGTTCGATGAAGCGCACGCTGAAGGGGCGGCCACGCAGGTAGTCCATCCACTGCGGCAACTCGTCATCGTTCAGGCCACGCAGCAGCACCGCGTTGAGCTTGATCGCCGGCAGGCCCAACGCCTGCGCCAGGGCCAGGCCCTGTTCGATCTCCGGCAGGCGGTCGTGCCCGGTGATGGTCTTGAAGCGTTCGCGCTGCAGGCTGTCCATGCTCACGTTCAGCGCAGTCAGGCCGGCCCGGTGCCACCCCGGCAGGCGCCGCGGCAGCAACGTGCCATTGGTGGTGATGGCCACCTTGCGGATGCCCGGCACCGCCGCCACGGTGGCGATGATCTCGTCCAGATCCTTGCGCAGGCTGGGCTCGCCGCCGGTCAGGCGGATCTTGCTCATACCCAGCGCGGCAAACGCACGCACCAGCCTCGCGATTTCATCCACCTGCAGGAAGCGCGGGCGGCCATCGGCCTGGTAACCGTCGGGCAGGCAGTAGCTGCAACGGAAGTTGCAGGCTTCGGTCAACGACAGGCGCAGGTACGGAAAGCTGCGTCCGAAACCGTCGGTGAGTTGGCTCATGGCTGGTCCACCTTGTTGCTCCACCGTCTTGCCTGTGCCCGGAACGGCCCGGATACCCTCGCCTGCTGGAACGATTGCCAGAGTACGCGGCCTTCAGTTCCATGGGCATGACTTAAATCAATCGCGTTCGGCCCCGCGCGGCAGGCGTTGTGGCAGCATGCGGCTTTCCGTGCAGCGGGCGTGTGACAACCCTCATGATGATGAACGATTTCCAGCAACTGCTGCATGCCGCCGGCGAGCAGGCTGAACCGCAACGCCTGCTGTTCGTATTCGTGCGCGCCGAGCTGCCCGAATCGCCCACCGGTGACCAGCGCGACCGGCATGACCGCCGCGAGGGCGGCACCCTGTCGCCGGTGCTGTGCGTGGACAAGCTGCCAGCCGAGGTGCCCAGCTTCCAGGCGCTGGCGACCGAATCGACCACCACCGGCATCGACTGGGACCTGGTGTTCGTGGCGGCGCTGGATGGCAGAGGCGGTTTCGCACCCAACAGCGACGAAGCCGCGCGCCCGCTGAAGCTGATGGTCAACGCCATCCATGACGGTCAGATCGGCCGCTTCGCCGCCTTCGACCGTGGCGGCGAGCCCGTTCAGTTCTATTGAGCCACCAGCTGCAGGGTCAGGAAGAAGATCACCAGCACGGTGTTCAGCCCCCAGGCGACGGTCAACCCGCGCGCCGCCACACCCAGGTTGGGGTTGTGCGCGGTGGGCGCCGCCCGCCAGGCCGCCGGGATGATCCAGCCGATATAAAGCAGCAGCACGGCAAATACCCCCAGCAGCAGCGTGGTGCGCTGGTTGGCCAGGGCCCAGAGGGCCACCGCCCACAGAATGTTGCTGGGAATGACGCCCTGCAGCCAGAACACACTCCACAGGCGGGAACGGCCCTGGGTGTCGGGGGTGGGGTGCAGCGAAGCGGTCGCGGTCATAAGTCTCCTTCTGTTTAGGAAACGTGCTGAACAAGCCTGCGCTTGGTGGCTGGGAACGTCAACCCGAGTCGCACGTCACGCTTTGACGCTTGTAGAGGCGGGCCATGCTCGACTCAGGCCCTTCCCTTCAGAGCCTGTCGTCATCGCCCCTCCCCCCTTGTTCCCTAACGCCCCCCAACCTCGACACCTGTCGCAGATTGCACGGTGCGGGCGGACCGCCGCGCCAGCTAGCGCTGGCGGTGCTTAACAGCGTGGGAGAATGCCGAAAGCGTCTCCAATCGAGTGATGTTTGCAACTCTTCTGATTGGCATTGCACAGCGCCACGGGCTCAGATGGCGTGCCACCGGAAAAGGGTGGCCGGGTTTCGAATCCCGAGTTGGTCCTGAGTGATTGCGCTTGCCAGTCGGCGTCCACATTCCGTGGCGCCGGCTGGCAATCCGTCTGCCGGCTATGGCGGGCGGTGCGTGGGGGCGTTCGCGCCCACCGGCTTGGGACCAACCCGGATTCGAACCACGTACCGCCCGCCACTTTTATGGGTGGCGGCTACCGATTGCCCTGCACGGAGCCTTGCCATGAACGAATCGGACTTCCCGCATCTGCACGCCTACCGCCGCACCGCCGGCGACGACGGTTCGCCACAGGCTGCGCCAACAGTGGACAGGAACACCTTCATTGCCAATCTCCACCGCATCGGCTCCGGTGCGGCGGCTGATGGGCAGCCGTGGCCGGAGCGGCATCAGCTGCCCGGGCGCTGCCTGGCCCTGGCCGATGCCGATTGCGCGTTGAGCGGGTTGCGGGTGGTGCTGGAAATGCTGCTGGCGGCCGAACGCACCCGGCAGAATGGCGAACCCGGGCAGTACGTGGGCGACCGGGTGATGGAGGGGTTGGTCATGGCCTGCCAGTCGTTGTGCGCGCAGGCGGTGGGGCGCTTGCAGCCCGAAGGGTGAAGGCGATGCGCAACGCCCTTCAGCTTGGATCGCTTTCAGCAGGCGTCAGTACTCGCTGAAAGCGCTCCTCAGATCGACGCCGATGATCGGCGAGAAGTCCACCTTGCACAGCTCCAGCTCGAAGAGCTGATCGTGATTGTCCAGGCACAAGGTGACCCTCACCGGTACGCCGTCGGCATCGGCAAGCATGGCCGTGGCAATGTCGCTTCCGAAAACCTGGGTCGTGCTGGACAGGAACACCACGCCCCCGAATCCGACGACTTCCACGTTCTCCACCTGGACGCTGGTGGTGTTGCCCGCTGCGTCATGGCTGCGTACCTCGCCATCCACCGCAGCCAAGCGATGGCTGGTTGGGGGAAAGGTGTAGCTGGCGGTGCCTGCCGAAGTGGTCAGCGGGGTGCGATTACCGGTGGAGTCACAATTCTCAAGCCCCCTCCTCGAAGAGAGGGCCGAGAAGGCGCGCTACTCTTGTGATCTACCAGCCAAATGCTGCTTTCTCCTCAAGGCAACCAGAAAGAAGGCTGCCGCAGCCAGGAACGCGCCACACGCATCCCAGACTCGGTCAAGCCACAGCATCAAGGCCGAAAGTGCTAGCCAAATCCCAGAAAATGTAAGAAGCCACCCGCGTGTCAGTTTCATAGGGCTCACTGCAGAGTTTGAATTCCAGCCATAGCGCAGACTATAGCTGCTCCAACCTCATAGCTCGCCAGCGCTCCTCCTCCCACTGTTGCAACACCGGCAACAAAGGGCACTTCAACAAACAATATCAGAACGGATGCACTAGACACCGGCAAAGTCAACCATGTCGGAGGCTGAACGTAAGACATGCATGACTTGAAGTACTTGCCATATGTCTTTTGATGAATGGACGCATCAGAACCATTATCGTCTTCGCACAATCCCAGAGAATCGGACTGTGAAATAGGATTCCCACCAACATACGCAAAGCTTGCAATCCCCCAAAGTAGTCCAATGCGATCACTCTGCGAATACCGCCCCACTGCAGAGACGTATTCCGCTGATAGTTGTAGAACAACCCACTCGCATCCGTCGCCTGCTGGCCCGGGAAGCGCAACGCAAGCTCGAACGCCACACCATCCCCATCAGGATCGGCACTCGGAATCTGGTTGCCGAACACTTCGCTCTTGTTGCTCCAATCCCAGATCGCGACATCACGCACCGGGTCGCTGCAGGTAAACGATCTGCTGCCAGAGCGTGGTATTCCCTGCTGCGTTGGGGCTGCGCCCAGCGAGACAATTCGCTACCGTCCGCTGCCCCAGGAGCTGCCGCCGACCAATCGAGCCGTCTGAACAGACCACGTCTCCAGAAGATGCTGCGCTCCCGGTTCACCACCATTCTTCAGTACAGAATGAATCGCATCTAGTCTATTTTGAATAGCATTGGACATTGGCAACTTCAAAATCCTCTCACGCATTCCACGGAAAAAACTCTATCCACTTCCGCACCTGCAATCCTCTGACCTAGAGATATGTGCAGGTAGGGAAAATCATCATATGTGGGAATCACGAAGGTCCATAAGTAGATAGCAGACGGTGCAGGCGCTATCGCATACCCAGAGATCACATCTCGCGCATACAAGGCAATCAAGAAATTTCCAACGGCCCGCATTCCGCTTTTCTCGGCGTCCTTTTTCAAACACCGCAGATCAAACGCTCTCATGCTATGCCACGGACCTTCCTGGAGGGCTGAGGAGCTCCCTGTTTCATGTCTCACACATTGAGAATCCGCCGGATCACCGGAGAGTCGATCAGCAGGTTCTCGCCGAGCGCTTTCGCAAGATCCTGCAACTCGGCAGACCATCCCTCAACCTGCGGAAGCGCCACCCTGGTGAACAAGGTCCTCTTCCCATCTGCCCCCACCCGAAAAACAACCAATTCCTTTGCATCTTCATCAACACAGACGAGATGGTCATACGTATTCATTGTCAATTGTTCCATGTATTCAATGGCGGAATAGGGCTTCCGCTAAGACACGCAGCATATCTCTGCGTCGCCGACGCATGACAGACCGCACCAGCTCTTGCGCCACGCACCCTGGTGATTCCATTGCAGGTATCCGTGTCAGTCCGTAGCAGGGCCTCACAATCTTCTCCCTCCTCGTCCGAACACATCGCCTGACCGGCGATATTGCCCAGAAACCCGCCGACCACCGAACCTGCGGCACCGCCGAGAGCACTCCCGCCAGCCGCGCCGCCGATGGCGCAGACTGCTGCCCCTGGGCCTGATGGACTGCAAGCCGCCGCGCCGCTGATGCCTCCCACAGTGCCTCCTCCGTAGTAGCCCGCCGCACCGCCGCAAACCGCACCTCCAGCGGTGTAGGCCGCGACACACGCTCTCTTCTTTGCCAGCCCCTTCGGATCGGTAGCAATGATTGGATTCGAATCCACATAAGCGTAAGCGCTGATGCCCCCCCTTCAATCCAATAGCATCACTCTGCGAGTACCGCCCCGCCGCCGGGTCGTACTCGCGCTGATAGTTGTAGAACAACCCACTCGCATCCGTGGCCTGCTGCCCCGGGAAGCGCAGCGCCAGCTCGACTGCCACACCATCCCCGTCCGGGTCGGCACTCGGAATCTGGTTGCCAAACACTTCGCTCTTTCTGCTCCGCGCCCAAGCCGGGACATCGGGCGACCGAGCGATTGCCACGCGCGGTCCACCCGGATGACATCAAGTGAGCGCGACTTCGCCTTAGCTGACCTATTGCGCAGGCGCGCTGGCCCGATGCGTGAGCATCAGAGCGCCGACATCAAGGGAGGTCCGTACTGACGGAAACAGAGCCGTTTTCCCTCAGCCAGACGTTCACGTAGGTATCTGGGGGAGGTATCCGATTGATCGACGCCCCTGCAGGAAGGATCTCCCAGCTGGTGATCGAGCCGCAAACTGTTTTATGGATCAACCTGCGACTGTCCAACCCCCGTCTAGCCAGTTCGGTAACAACCACTTCGGGAGGCTGGCGATCAAAGCCTTTGAAGGCAGTGCAAGTCTTTCCAGTCTGACCCATGGGGTACGTTGAACTCTCAGCATCATCCCGGCACCCCAGCTGGCCCAGAACGAGCGAGAAGATGGCCAGTATCCGAATGCATCGCATTGCGTGTTGCTCCTTCCTTTACTGCCCTGCTGTAGGCCTTGTCTACTGCGGCGCCTCCGAGTCCTCCATCGCGCAGCCGAGTTGCGCAGATCATCCGCTCTTGATATGCGCGACACTCAAGCTCATTGGCCAGCTGCCGATGCCCGATCCCACCATATTCCCAGTCCTATGGGAATGCGCTTGCACCTTTAGGCCTACCCACGCAGGGCATTAGGCACCCTCTTTTCCAATAACGCCTTATGGTTTCGCTTCGGCGTCCTTTTTCAAACACCGCAGATCAAACGCTCTCATGCTATGCCACGGACCTTCCTGGAGGGCTGAGGAGCTCCATGTTTTCATGTTTCATATCTCACACATTAATAATCCGGCGGATCACCGGAGAGTCGACCAGCAGGTTCTCGCTGAGCGCTCTCGCAAGATCCTGCAATCGAACAGAGAACCATTCACACCCGACACCGGATCAAGACGAATTCCAGCTAGCTGCAAATCGTGAAGTGATACCCATACAATCTGCCGCAACCATACGTCGCGCGCGAGTCTCCAGGCGGAGCTTACCGATTGGCTTTCACTCCTTTAATAATAATTGCCATAAACATGCCGCAGATCAGGAGCGACCCCAGCGCCATAGGCAACATTACAAAATAATCGCCCCTCTCAAGACGGCCAATCGCATACGCCTTCAATACAAGATAGGACGAGGACCTCAAGAAGATTAGCGCAAAGAACAACAAACCAAGCCAATTAAATATTTTCTTGCGCATATGCATATCATCTCCATTATTTGCAATTGCACCCGGACCCACCCGAAACATCCCTCACCGCCTTCATGGCATCCAGTGCATCCTTGTCAGTGGCTACGCGTTGCAACAGTTTCCGTGTGGCCTTAAGGTGACCGCTGAACGTCAAGCCAAACGACAACAGCTCTCCCGTCTTCGCGCCAACTGGCCCCAGCAACTCCCCGCCCACCTCGGCGTAGATGGATTCTCTTTCCTTTCCATCTTGAGCGGTTTGTATCGCTGACACTCCATCGTACGCCGTTGCTCCACCATTCACCATTACCAGGAATCCGGGGATTGCAACTTCGGGCTGCAGAGACAAAACACCGGCAATGGTGGCTCCTGCGCCATTCACAGCTTCCAAGCCTCCAAAGGTGAGGTCTGCCACACCGAACGTCATGCCTAAGTAGTCGACGCACTCGCAGGGACACAAACCAAGTGGATCTATCAAAGACGACGGGACGCCACCTGCGTATCCGTATGTGCTGATCCCGCCCCTGAGTCCAATGCGATCACTCTGCGAATACCGCCCCACCGCAGGGTCATACTCCCGCTGGTAGTTGTAGAACAGCCCACTCGCATCCGTGGCCTGCTGGCCTGGGAATCGCAGCGCCAGCTCGAACGCCACACCATCCCCATCCGGGTCGGCACTCGGCATCTGGTTGCCGAACACCTCGCTCTTGTTGCTCCACTCCCAGATTGCAACATTCCGCACCGGATCGATCACCACGCGCGGCGTACCCAGATGATCTGGTTGGACGTAGGCCAGCTCCGGCACGCCGGTAGCCGGCACATTAATCAGCGCCACCGGGTAGTTGTCCAGCCAGATGGCCTGCTGCTGCGCCAGCCCCGTGGCCGAGTAGTTGCCCAGCCACTGCCCTGCTTCGTCGTACAAGGTGATCTGCGCTGCGCCACCAGCCGGGGTACGCAGAACGCGTTCACCGCGGTGGTTGTAACCGTAGCTTTCCAGTACGGCATCGCCCTGCTTCACCGCGTTCATGCGGTTGGCATCGTTGTAGATGAACGTCTTGCCGCCGATGCTGGTGGTGTTGCCCACCGCGTCATGGTTGCGCGCTTCGCCGTCCACGGCGGTCAGCCGGTGGCTGGTTGCGGGGTAGGTGTAGCTGGCGGTGCCTGCCGAGGTGGTCAGCGCGGTGCGATTGCCGGTGGCGTCGTAGGCATAGGTTTCAATCGGCGTGCCGGTCGCGCCGTCCTGGGTCTGGGTCAGGCGGCCCAGCGTGTCGTAGGCGTACTTGGCCAGCACCGTCGAACCTGCGCCGTTCTTCAGCTCGGTGATCGAACCGACCGGGTCGTAGCCGTAGCCCAGCGACAGACCGCCCGCAGCCGGGTCGTGCACCGCCTGCGGGCGATAGTCCAAGTCCAGCGGACGCTGCAGCTGCCGCCCATTGCCATAGGCCCAGCCGGTGGCCGGGCCGAAGGCCGCGTAGGTCACGTTGTTCACCACGATCTGGCGTGCCTGGCCGGGCCGGGTCAGGCCGATCTGGCTGATGCGCCCCTGGCTATCGCGTACATAGTCGGCCACGCTGCCGTCGGGGTAGGTCAACGCAGTCAGACGGCCCGACTTGCTATAGGCGTAGCGCAGCGTGCTGGCGACACCATTGATCGTCTGCACTTTACGGGTGACCTGGCCGAAGCGGTCATGGCAATACTGGGCGCTTCCATTGGCGTGCAGCACCTGCCCCAGGCGCCCCTTGGCAAAACGCTCGTCGGCGGTACACGCAGCAGGCGCCACGTCATAGCTGTAGCCCACGTCCAGATTGGGGTCCGGGTAGGCGATACCGATCAGGCGGTTGAGTGCATCGTAGTGATAGGTGGCGGTGACGCCACGCGCATCGGTAGCCGTCTTGCGATTGCCGGCGGCGTCCACGGCGAAGCTGCTGGCGCCACTGTCCGGGCTGACTTGCCCGGTCATATCACCGAAACCGTTGTAGGCGTAGGTGGTATGCAGGCCCTTCGGGTCGGTGACCTGGGTGACCTGGTCCAGCGCGTTGTACTGGCTGCGGATCTCCGCCGCCACGCCGCCGACATCCTGCAGGGTCTGCGCCAGTCGGTTGAGCGGATCGTACTGCTGGCTGGTCACGCGCTGCAGGGCG